>CAKSVM010000217.1 GCA_934503195.1 uncultured Eubacteriales bacterium | reverse complement strand
CATTTGATCCGCTCGCGCCAGTAATCCTCGTCGGTCTTTTCGGGAGCCAGCGGCGATTTCTGGATGCAGATCCAGCCGCCGATTCCGCGCCAGCCGAGCGATTTCACCGCCTCGGAGAGCTTTTTCATCGCGGCGACATTGCGCTCCGGGTCGAAATCCCCGCCTTCACCGAAGAAGGACGGAAACTTGTCGCGCGCGAGAATCTGACTTCCGTACCAGGGGCTTTTGCCGATTTCCGCGCCGATCGGGATGTCCCAGCAGTCGTCCATCAGGTAGATTAGGTCGCGCCGCGCCTTTTTGTAGAGATGCGACGCCCAGCCGATTCCGGACTTAAGGTCGTTTTCCTCGCGCTCTTTGGGCGTTGAGCCGGAGTTTTTTCCGAAAACATTCTCCTCGGTCATGCTGTCGCGCTGAGCCTGCGGGCCGCCGTCGTTCGTGCAGTAGAGCTGAGCCTGCCATGTGCAGAAGTAGTCGGGTGATTCGTTTATTTTGTCGGGAACGAGATTTATCGTGGTTTTGCTGTCTGAAAGATTCATACGCACCTCCGCTTTTATTCATTATACCACCATAAAAGCGATATGTAAAGGGAAAAACGCGCCGAAAATATGGAATTTTTCCACCTTTGTTGACAAATCCGATGGGATGTGGTATAATTTAGACGGGAGGAATTCGGATGGACTACATATACACGAAGTTTGACAATATGGAGATTTTCTCGCTCCCGAAGGAAAGCGGCGCCGACGGGTTCCGGGTCATTGAGATCGGCCACGGAAAGCAGATTCCGAACAGGGGCGGCGAGTGTTTTGCGACAAGCTGGCATCTGCATTTCGTGATATCCGGAAGCGGAATGATCGACTCGGTGCCGATCTCCGCGGGAGAAGGATTCATTATGCCGTTCAAACAGGTCTACCTTGAGGAAGCAGGCGGCGAAGGGCTTGAGCAGTACTGGATAAATTTCACCGGAAACGGAGCCGATCGATTGTTTTACGAGGTCGGAATAAGCCCGCGGTTCAGGTTTGAGAAGAATCTTCCGAGGATACGCGAGCTGTTTTTCGCGGTCTTTGACAACCCCACGCCGGACAGATTCGCGATGCTCGGGCTCCTATTCACGCTCTGCGGGCTGATCCGCGGACAGGGGCAGGCAAACTCGGCGCGAACCGGAGCCGAGCTTCACATAAGGACGGCCGAGGAATTCGTCCGGAGAAGCTACGCGGGCGAACTTTCTGTGAAGATGATCGCCGACGAATGCCGCGTCTCGCCGAAATATCTCAGCCGGATTTACCGTGAAATCCGCGGAACGACGCTTGTCGGCTTCATCACGGACACGCGGCTCGAGGCGGCGCGGCGGCTTCTCGAACGGTCTGACGGCGCGGGCGGCGGAAGCGTTTCGCAGATCGCGTTCGCGGTCGGATACAGCGATCCGCTCTATTTTTCGAAGGCATTCAGGCGTCGCTTCGGAGTCCCGCCGGGCGAGTGGCGCAAAAACGCGCGCGGGACTTACTGACGCGCACCGGGAAACTGGATTAACAGTCGGTATATGGATTTTTAATGTGGCAGAACGCCCCCGAAGGGGCGCGAAGCGCGGCAAACGCCGCGCTTCGCGTGTTCCGGCGCGCCGCGGCGCGCAGGAAC
>CAKSVM010000216.1 GCA_934503195.1 uncultured Eubacteriales bacterium | reverse complement strand
CGGCGTGTATTCCTCCTCCGACGGCAGGGTTTACGTATGCACGAACTCAAAGAATACCGGAATCGTTTATCAGACTATCGATATTGCGGCAAAGCGGCTCGGAGACATTATCATGACACCGACCGGATACAACATCTCGGCAATGAGCTTCAACGGCGGAAATAACGGCAGATTATGGCTGAGCAATCACACCGGACTATATGCCGTCGACTCCGGTTCACCCCTGCTTCTCTGCGATTTTCTGAACTCCGACCTCATCGCGATGAGGATTTCGGTGATCATCCCCGAGGACGACGATCACATGGCGATGCTCTACGACGGAAGACTTCTGACTCTCACGCGTGTGCCGGACGGCAGGGTTGAGCTAAGAAAGCTTATAAAGGTCGCCGGAAAAGCACTGCCTTCTTATCTCATCGAGGGCGCGGTCGAATTCAACCGCAGAACTCCCGGATACCGCGTCGTCGTGAATAACTACGGCACGGGCGATGACGCTGACAACGCACTCCGAAACGATATCATCTCCGGAAATCTGCCCGACATAATCATGTTTTCGGGAGCAAATCACCGCTATCACGAGGAATATATAAATCAGAAGCTCTTCACCAATCTCTGGAAGATAATCGACGCGGACGACACCTTCGACAAAAGCGATCTCCTGACCGGAGTGCTGAAATCCGGCGAGCGCGACGGGAAGCTTTACGAGATAACGACGACATACTTTTTCAGTTCTCAGGTCATGAAGACCTCAAACGCGCCGTCAGACAGGCTGACACTGCGCGGATATCTCGACTGGGCAAAGTCGCTCGACAGTCAGATAGTCTGGCAGAACAACCAATCCGGAACGCTCTATAAACTGCTCTGCTGCTCGGAAGAGGAGTTCGTGGACTATGAGAGCGGAAAATGCTTCTTCGATTCCGACCTCTTCCGCGAGGTGCTCACCTTCGCGAAGGAAACCCCCGACGTGAAAAAGCTTCTTGACGACGAGGAACTCGAAAGATATAATTCCAATGAGAACTACGTCTGGTCGGCGGATAAGGTTCTGACGGCGGATGTGTCCTCGGATCTGCCCGGAGCCATCCTTCAAAGCATGTGGAAAAAGTTCGGTCTGTCCGGCGATATCACATTCATCGGCTCGCCCGACTCGGACGGAAGCGGAGTGGTGCTGACTCCGCTCACAAGCTTCGCGATCGTTGAAAAATCTGAGGTCAAGGACATGGCGTGGGATTTTCTGAAAACGATGCTCGGCCATGTCGCCGACGACAGCTGGGGCGAGTTCTCCTGCTCGCGCTCGGTGATGAACGATATATTCGACGACATAATGAAGCGCGTCTACACCTTCGACCTTGCGACCGGAAAAATCGGCTGGACGCGCGACGACGGTCAGAAGCCCGACGAGAGCCGCTATCAGACCTACCGCGTGACCGAATCCGACCGCGACAAGCTTCTCGACCTGCTCGAAAACGCCGGAAGCTCAATGAAATCCGACTCCACCCTCTGGTCAATCATCAAGGAAGAAGCCGAAATCTACTTCGCAAACGCGAAAACCCTCGACGAAACGGTAAAAATCATCCAGAACCGTGCCGAAACCTACATATCCGAAAGGAACTGACATGAAAAACCTCATCTGCCTTATCCTAGCTGTAATAATCATCCTCC
>CAKSVM010000215.1 GCA_934503195.1 uncultured Eubacteriales bacterium | reverse complement strand
AAGCGAACCCGCGCGGGGAAGTTTTCCAGAATCGCACAAGCAACACCGCGCGGACGCTCATAAAATTCCCGCGCGGGCAGAAATGATTACAATCCGAAAATATTGCCGCGCGGGTAAAAGCGGATGCGCAGGGCTTCGCCCTGCGCATCACCCAAGCATACAAACGAAATTCAAATCAAAGAGAGGACAACAAAATGAAAAAGCTAACCGCGTACATTCTTCTGATCGCGTCGCTTCTATCGGCCGCGTCCTGCGGCGGCGGTGGCGATAACAAGACCCCGGATGTCACAACGCCGTCCGATACCACTACGGCCGAGACCGAAAAGCTCTACGCCGACGATCTCCCCGAGGATCTGAAGCTCACCGGAAAAACGGTCACCGTCCTCTACCGCGACGAGGTTGGAAGCGAGTTCTTCGTCGAGTCGGCGACCGGAGACGTCGTTGACGACGCGGTCTATGACAGCTTCCGCACAGTCGAGGATCGGCTCGGAGTCAATATCGACGTCGTTCTGCGTCCCGGACATCTCGTCAGCGCGCGCGGGGAATATATGCAGCATATCACGAGTACTATCCTCGCCGGGGACTCGACCTACGACTGGGTCGACCTGATGATCGGCAACGCCCCGACGCTGATGAACGAGGGAATCTTCCTCGATCTCATGGATAATAAGTACATCGACCTCGAAAAGCCCTACTATCTGCGCGGACTCAGCGAGAACTGCGCGATTGACGGCAAGCTCTTCTTCATCGCTGGCGACGCGTCGCTCGGATACATGAAGTCTGCGTTCTGTATGTACTTCAATCAGCGGCTCGTTGACGAGTACAAGCTCGGAAATCTCTATGACATCGTCGATTCGGGCGAATGGACGCTCGACAAGGTCGGCGAGATCGCGAAGACCGCGGCGCAGGATACCAATGGCGACGGCAATTATGATATGGAAGACAAGCTCGGCTTCGTCGTCCATGACTGGAACTTCCCGAAGGGACTCTGGGTCTCGACCCAGTCGCGGATGTATTCGAAGGATTCGGACGGCGAGTGGAAGCTGACCTACGGTTCAGAGCGCGACGCGGATATCTGCAATAAGATTTACAATCTCTTCTTCGCGACCGAGGGAAGCTATTTCCCGAACATAACGAACGCGTACGCTGAGCATCTTGAAAAGTACAATCAGATCTCGTCGAAGTTCGCGTCGGGAGAGATTCTGATAATCACGGCCGAGCTTGACGATTCAGTGGCGCAGCTCCGGAACATGAAGGACGATTACGGAATCCTTCCGTGCCCGAAGGGCGACGATTCGCAGGAAAATTACTATTCCGCGGCGCGCAACACGCACAACTCGTTCTCGATGCCGGTTACCTGCGCTGACACCGAAGCGGCGGGCGCGGTGATTGAGGCTTTATCGAGCGCGAAGTACAAGACGGTGCTTCCGGCCTACTTTGAGACGGCACTGAAGCAGAAGTACGCGCGCGACAACGACTCGGCGCGGATGTACGACATTATCCGCGACACGATGACGCTCGATTTCGGATACATTTACGGCAACGCGATCGGCGGGCCTGAGTATGTCTTCAAGAGCAGCTACAGCAAGGAGAATTCGTTCTCGTCGAATCTCGCGTCGAGCAAGCAGTCGCTTGAGACCGCGCTCGCGAACTATCTGGAGAAGCTCCGCGAGTCGTACTGATTGTGTA
>CAKSVM010000214.1 GCA_934503195.1 uncultured Eubacteriales bacterium | reverse complement strand
GGACACTATATCGGCTCGCTCAAACGCCGCGTCGCGCTTCAGAATTCGGGCGAATTCGACGCGATCAACATCATGATCGCCGACGCGCAGGCTCTCACCGACAACTTCGACAATCCCGAAAAGGTGCGCCAGAACATCATCGAGGTCGCGCTTGACTACCTCTCGGCCGGAATCGATCCGTCAAAATCGACAATTCTGATTCAGTCAATGATTCCGGAACTGACGGAACTCACATTTTACTACATGAATCTCGTCACGGTTTCGCGTCTCCAGCGCAACCCGACCGTCAAGGCCGAGATCCATATGCGCAATTTTGAAACGAGCATTCCGGTCGGCTTCTTCTGCTACCCGATCAGTCAGGCGGCCGACATCACCGCGTTCAAGGCGAACGTCGTCCCGGTCGGCGAGGATCAGCTCCCGATGATCGAGCAGACGCGCGAAATCGTGAAGAAATTCAACGACACCTACAATTGCGACGTTCTCGTCACGCCCGAGGCACAGCTGGCGACCGAGTCGGCGGCGCGCCGCCTCCCGGGAATCGACGGCAACGCGAAAATGTCAAAATCTTTGGGAAATTGTATTTACCTTTCGGACACGCCGGCCGACGTGAAAACGAAGGTCATGAGTATGTTCACCGACCCCGACCACATCAAGGTCAGCGACCCGGGCAAGGTGGAAGGGAACACGGTTTTCACCTACCTCGACGCCTTCTCGAAGCCCGAGCATTTCGCCGAGTATCTGCCCGATTACGCGAACCTCGACGAGCTGAAGGATCACTATCGCCGCGGCGGACTGGGCGACGTGAAGGTGAAAAAGTTCCTTCTGGCCGTGCTTGAAGAGGAACTGACGCCGATCCGCGCGCGCCGCGCCGAGTATCAGAAGGACATCGCGGGCGTGTACGACATTCTTAAAGCCGGAACCGAAAAAGCGCGCGAAACCGCCGCGAAGACTCTCGACGAAGTTCGTTCGGCGATGAAAATAAACTACTTCAACGACCTCGATCTGATCGCCGAGCAGGCGAAAAAGTACGGCGAATAAGCCTATTTCGATAACCGTAAAACGTAAAATCCGCCTGATGGCATTCTGAAATATTTGTGCGGAACACCGAAAATAAAATATAAAAAGAAGCAAAAAATCCCGCGGAAATCCGCGGGATTTTTTCTTATCAGATGAACGGACGGCGGTCGAGAACGAGCTTAAGCGGGAAGTCGGTGACGTATTCGCCGCGGAGCGATTGTTGAATTTCAGCAAGCGCGCAGACTCCGCCGAAGAGCATATGAAGATCATTTGCGGATTCGTCGGTTTTTACGTCGAGATTTCGCCAATAATGAAGATATTTTTCAGTGAAGTCTCTCAAAAGCTCGCGGATTTCGTAGAATCTGTGCGGCGTCTGACGCGACGCGCGGGTCAGGCAGAAGACCCAGTCGATTTCGAGGAAGTGGCTTTGCTTGCCGAAATCGGGCGGGAGCATCCCAGGCGTATTGTACATTTCGATACACGAGTCGATCATTTTTTCGGGGTAACGCAGCGGCATATGCGCCCATTCGTGGTTGAAAAGGTAGTGGAACGATCCGGCCATGTGCATATAAAGCGGCTTCGTGCCGGGCTTTTTCACAAATCCCCTGCGCCAGAGTCCGGTTTCAGGGTCGGCTTCGTTCCAGAACCAGTCGAAATAGCGGCGATTCCACTCGGGAGTCGCCTCGCCGGAAAGGTT
>CAKSVM010000213.1 GCA_934503195.1 uncultured Eubacteriales bacterium | reverse complement strand
CCGCGCTTCCTGCCCTAACGCGGCTGACCATTTTTGCGAAACGCCACGGCTTATGACGCTGCTTCGCGCCGCCTTCGGCTTTCGGCCGCCGCGCGGCTTTTTCGACATATTTCCCGGATATCAATCGCTTATCTTGACGAAATACGGAATCCGTTCGATCGGCGTTCTGACCACAATCTCCTGCCCGCCGTCGAAAACCACTCCGTCGTCGGCTTCCCAGCGGCCCTCCGGCAGAACCACCTTGCGCGATTCCTGCCCCTTGTTAAGCACCGGGGCGGCGAGGATTTCATTTCCAAGCATGAACTGATCGTTCACCTTCGCGAATCCTTTGTGCGGGAAGACGTACTCCATGTGACGCGTGATCGGCTCTCCGGTGGCCGCCGCGTTTTTTGCGAGCGCGAGGAATTTCCCACCGAATTTCGCGTGGAGCTTTATCGCGTCAAGCACCAGCGCGGCGTTTTTCTCCGAAAGCACACGCCACGGCGCGGCCGACATCTGCATCATGCCCATCAGCGCGTTCGCCTGCGCCCAGCGGACGAACAGCTCCTCGTCGAGTTCCTTTTTCCCGGTGAAGCAGTTTATTTCGCCGCCGCCGACCATGTCCGGGCAGCAGTAGGCGTAGCCGAGAAGGCCCTGAGCCAACGTGTTCGGGATCAGCGTCTCAAGTCCGTGGTCATTCCAAGTGTGATTCTTATCGTGAAGTCTCGAAACGATCGCGCGGCCGCCGAAATCATATGCCGCGCGGAATTCGTTCAGCTTATATTTGACGCCGACCTCATTGAAGTATTTCGTCTGGACGCGCGCCGGGGCGGGGATTGCGAGCTTATCGTCGTCGGAATAGAAATACTCGTCGCCCGCGTCGAATTTGAATCCGTCGATCCCGTACTCGTCCATGAGGAATCTGAGCTGTCCGTGGTACCATTCGACCGCGTCGGGATTCGTGAAATCGAGAACCGCCGAAAATCCGCTCCACCATTTCCGGATCGCAATCTCGCCGTTTTTATCGCGGCAGAGGAAGCCCTTGTCGCGGATCATTTTATACTGAGTTCCCGCGCTGGCTACGATCGGCGAGACCCATACCATGACCTTGAAGCCGAGCGAATGGAGTTCGTCGATCATCGCTTTCGGATCCGGGACCTTACGGCGGTTGAATTCAAAGGTTCCGTAGTCCTCCTGCCAGCCGCCGTCGATCATCAGGACTCCGGCGGGGAGGCCGTGGTCGATGATTCCGTGTGCGTAGCGGAGGATATTTTCGGTTGTCTGTTCGGTGGCGAGTTCGATCCACGTGTTATACTGCGGGACGCGGAAGAAATCCTCGTCCGGGAGTTCGCCGTCGAATGGAAAGGATTCCCGCATCGCGGCGAGGTACGCGCCGCGAAGATTTTTATGACCGTCGGAGATTTTTATCCGGCCGTCGGCCGATTCGGGTTCGGTCGTTATCACGCCGCTCGAGACCTTCACCGAGAATGGAACATTTCCGCATATGAAGCGTCCGTCCGACGAGAGGAGGAGCGGTGAGAACTGATCGCTTCCGCCCGCGGCTTTATTTATTGAGAGTTCGAGTTCGCTATCGCTTCCGAAGGGGAGTTCGGTTCCGCGCGAGGCGGAGATGCCCCACCAGAATTCGTTTTTATTTATCTGAATTTTCATTTTTATTCCTTTATTTTGACAGAGTTGGAGTGGGAGACGGGTTGACTTGGGAATTTGACAATTTGTTTGACGCGAAGGCGGTTCTGATTTGTGGCTTTTGGAGTTTTGAGGTGGGCGTCAGGAAGAGTCGCTTTCCGGCGCAGCACGCCGG
>CAKSVM010000212.1 GCA_934503195.1 uncultured Eubacteriales bacterium | reverse complement strand
CCGATCTGCAAGAAATACGGGATAAACCAGACCTCGTTTGATATTCTGCTTTTCTGCGCGAACAATCCCCTACACACCACCGCGCGCGATCTCTGCGCCACGCGCGGGATAAAGAGCGGAATCGCGTCGGTTTCGACCGATTCGCTCATCGAAAACGGCTTCCTTCTGCGCACGACAGATCCGCATGACCGCCGGATTTTCCGCCTTACCCCGACCGAAAAGTCCGCGCCGATAATTGATGAGGGGCGGAAGGTTCAGGAATATTTCACCGGAAATCTCAAATCCGGCGTCACCGACGACGAACTCGCCGTTCTGAACACGCTTGTCGGAAAGCTTGAATCAAATCTGAATCTTTTCGGAAAGGAAAATTTATCATGATCTTCAAAATTCTCATCTGTATTCTCGCCGGACTCGGCGCGGGGCTTGGAACCGGATTTGCCGGAATGAGCGCGGCCGCCGTCATAAGTCCGATGCTCATCACCTTCCTTGACATGGATCCCTACATGGCGGTCGGAATCGCGCTGGCGAGCGACGTTCTGGCGAGCGCGATCTCGGCGTATACCTACGGCAAAAACAAGAATCTCGACATCCGTAACGGACTCATCATGATGGTCTCGGTACTCTGCGTAACGATGGTCGGAAGCTATGTCGCGAGCCTCGTTCCGAAGACGACGATGGGAAATTTCTCGGTCTTCATGACGCTTCTGCTCGGAATCAAATTCATTGTCCGCCCGGTTGTCGAGCCGAAGAAACGCTTCTCAGAGGCGACACCGAAGCAGAAGGCGGTCCGTTCGGTCATCTGCGGCGCGATGGTCGGCTTCATCTGCGGATTCGTCGGCGCGGGCGGCGGAATGATGATGCTCCTCGTCCTGACGTCGGTTCTCGGCTACGAGCTCAAGACGGCCGTCGGAACCAGCGTCTTCATCATGAGCGCGACCGCGCTGACCGGGGCGGTCAGCCACTTCACGATCGGCGGCGCGCCCGATACGCTCGCGCTGGTTGTCTGTGTTATAAGCACGCTTGTTTTCGCGCAGGTCGCGGCGGTCTTCGCGAACAAGGCGGCCCCGAAGACGCTCAACCGTATAACCGGAGCGATCCTCGTGATTCTCGGCGTCGCTATCTTAGGAGTCAATTATCTCGGATAAAATCTGAGAAAAGCCTTTACAAACTCTTTCAGATATGATATAATAGACCTGCCGGAAAATCCCGGCGGGTCATGATTTTTTACCGGAGGAGACACCATGAAGCTTATCGCCCACCGCGGAGCGTCGCTCGAACGCCCCGAAAACACGCTCGAAAGCCTTGAATTCGGCTCGGAACTCGGCGCGTACGCCGTCGAGTGCGATGTCAGAATGACATCCGACCGCAAGTATGTCATCTACCACGACGACAATCTCTCGCGCCTTGGCGGCGATGAGCGGAAGGTCGCCGACGTCACATACGATGAGATGAATAAGCTCCTCGCCGCGAACGGACGCCATCTTATGACGCTTGACGAGCTTTTTGCGTATAAAGGACAAGCATATGTCCTTCTTCATATAAAGCTCCGCGAGACCGACGCGGTATTTTTCAGGAAACTCGCCGATTCTCCCGTGAAATTCATCTGCGGAGTCGGACGTCCGGAGACCGCGCTTGTGGCGAGTGAGTTTTTCCGGCCCGGGAGAATTCTCGCGTTCATTCCGGATCCGCCCGACAGGGAATGGGCGATCAGGACGGCGAAGCGGTTTCACGATTCTGGAGCCGGGATAATCCGTCTCTGGGAAAACTGGCTCGGCTTTGCGACTCCGGAGGACATAAAGAC
>CAKSVM010000211.1 GCA_934503195.1 uncultured Eubacteriales bacterium | reverse complement strand
GGTTGAAGTGGCGGCTTGAATCGTGAGGCGCGGCCTTCGGCCGCGCGCCCCGCGCGACGCGGGGTGTCCGCGCCGGAGGCGCGGACGGGGCGGCGGAGCCGCGAACGCGGCCTTCGGCCGCGTTCCGCCCGCGCGTGTCCCGCGCGCGGGCACGAAACTGCCCGCCCTCGGGCGGGCAGTTTCGGCGGCGGCTCCGCCGCCCCTGTAGCCCCCCGCGAAGCGGGGGGCGCGGAATTTTACCGCTCGAAATTCGAAGACGCCGCCGGGCATAAATGAAAAATCACCCTGAAACCGTTCCGGTTTCAGGGTGATTTTTCGTCAACTTTTAACGAGAGTTGAAATTATAGATTAACAATCATATAGCGAAGGAATTACGCTGTAAGTCACTTCATTCTCGAAACGACAACCGCGGCCTCGGCGCGCGTGATCAGCGAATCCGGATGGAATTTTCCGTCCTCGTAACCTTTCAGAATCCCCGCGCGGTAGAGCTTGTAGATCGCGGCCGACTCGTCCGACGAAGCCGGAACGTCCGGAATCGACCCGTCAGCGACCTCGCGTAGATTGGCAAATCGCTCTTCGGTCAGCGAGGACGCGAAGATCTTCGCGAAAAGCCCGCGCGTGATCGGCTCGTTTGCCATGCCGCTCAGATCCGCGTCGATGATCTTGTTCTCGACCGCGTAATTCATGAAGGTTGAATACCACGGCGAGCCGTTTGTGAGCGTGATCGTTCCGTCCTTGTCAAGCTGATTCAGACGGCAGGCGAGCGTGACCGCCTCGGCGATCGTCATTCCGTCCGAGGGGCAGAAGGACGTTGGGGATTTCCCCTTGAAAAGCCCGGTCGCGCAGGCCGAGCGCACACTTTCGTAATACCATGCGTCAACGCTGACGTCCGAGAAGCTGATGTCCGGCTTCGCCTCAACCTTCACGATGACCTTTCCGTCGTCGTCCGATTCGGTGACAAGGCCGTTCTTTTCGTTTGTAACGCGGCAGAAGTAGGAACTCACGCCGACTGTGTCGGTCGGGACGATAAGATAGGGCTTGTTCTCGCCGTCGAGCTTTACCGAAGTCGAACCCGACTGGTACCACTGGTAGGAGAGATTTCCGAGCGAATTCTCGGGGATCGAAACGGCGGCCGAGATCATAAGCTCGTCGCCGACAAAGCAGGTTGTCTCGCCAGACGGCTGATAGACAATCGTGATCCCGGGCTGGCTCATGACGCTATTTCTGACGGCGGCTTCGACTTTTGCCGAGGTCGCGATGTCGCCCGACTCGTCCGAGACGAGGCAGTAGACGTAACTTTTCTTGGCCGGGTCGGCCATCTTGGAGTTCAGCGTCAGCGAGGCCGACGAGCCGAAGCCGAGTTCGTTTTCCTCGAGGATTTCCCCGGTCGAGGCGTCTTCGAGCGTCCAGTACCAGACGTAGCTCAGCAGTCCGTCGCCTGACGCGTAGACGTTGAAATTAAGGACGTCGCCGACCCCGCCGAACGCGGGTTCGGGTTCTGTAAGTATCGTGATCGACTGAGCCGCGAGAGCCGGGAGCGAAAAAATGATCGCCGTCAGGACAATGAGCGCGGCAAGAGCCGGAAATTTCGTTTTTTTCATTAGAATACCTCCGTGTACATCTATTTTAACGCAAACAGATGTACTCATGGGTAATAAACTGAAAAACTTTTTTGAACAAATCCGGAGAAAACGGAGCTGTGCCGCCGCTTTTCGGTTCCTCGGCGGATGGAAAAAGCGCGGCGGCCGAAGGCCGCAGGCGGCACAAAGTGCCGTCGACTTTGCGAAGCGAAGTCGATTGCGCGCAAAAGCGCGCAAC
>CAKSVM010000210.1 GCA_934503195.1 uncultured Eubacteriales bacterium | reverse complement strand
CGGACAGTAACTGAGGTCGTTCGCCAGCGTCACTCCGAAGTTTTTGCAGTATCGCAATCCTTGCCCTTCTTTCGTTTTCTGATTTTTTCGGGCGGCGGAGTCTCGTTCGAGACGAGCGTGACCCCGATCCCCTGACTTGTGATCTCTTTAGCGAAAAAGCGTTCGAGCGAATTGTCGCCCGTCGTCGATGAGAACGAAATCGCAAGCGTGTTTCCGTACGAGCAGAGCGAAACCTTCTTCGGATGAGTCCGCGACCCGCCCAGAAGCATCTCCATCCGCTCGACACGATCCGCGATCGCCTCCGGAAGCGTCAGCCGCCCGAGATTCGACATCGTTATCGTGTAATTCTTCTCGGCGCGCGAGAAGAGGAAGCGCATCACAAGATCCTTGATCCAGACCGGAACGAATCTTATCGGCGTGATCCGCTCAATCGCGACATTTCCCGCGATCTGCTTTTCAAAATACCCGCGGTCAAGGCAGGCCGAAAAGCTCGATTTCACGGCCGAGACAATCTCCGGAAGCCGATCCCCCGGCTTCGGAAGCACCGCAATATTGATGTGTCCGAAGAAATTCCGCATCGTCGTCGAGTCAAACATTCCGCGTAAATTCACCGGGAGGCTGATCACGATCGGTTTTCCGTGACCCATTCCTCGCCTGTATGACGTGTTGTAGATCGACCAGATGAGAAGCGAAGCCAGATATTCCGACATCGTACACGAAAGCCCGTGCGCCGCGTTGAGAATCTTGTCGGCCCGCATCAGAAACGTAACGACTCCGAGCTTCGCGCCGTCATATCCGTATCCGCCGAACTGGAAAGCGTCGGGTTCCTTTTCCTTCTTCGCCGCGCCGGACGGCTGATCCTTCTTTTCGGGAGCCGCGCCGACGATCCGGCCGAAGCTGTCCTCGTCAAAATCCCGCGCGACCTTGTCGCAGTATCCGCGGATATATTCCTCCGAGAGCGTGTCGCCGTCCATCAGACTGAAGTAGAAGCAGACCAGCACGTGCAGAAACTGCGCCGCGCCCATTCCGTCCGAAAGCGCGTGATACATTTCAAGATTTATCCGCTTTTTGTAGTATGTGACGCGGAAGAGGAATCCGCGGTCGCGGCTTGAGATCGGCGCGCAGGGGTAATCGTTCTCCTCGCGGATTCTCGGCGTCTCGCGGTTCGCGTCGAGGTAATACCAGAAGAGTCCGCGCCGCAGTCTGACCGAGAAGGCCGGGAAGACCGAGAGCGTTTTGTCGAGCGCGTCGGAAAGGAGCTTCGGATCGACCTCTTCGCACAGCACCGCGCTGACGCGGAAGACATTCGAGCCGCGTGTATCCGAAACGGCCGGGACGAGCTTTGCCGCGTTGTCAAGCGTGTCCCAGTAATATTCGTCAACAAAACCGTGTGCCGGACGTTTTTTCAAGATACCACTCCTTTCAAAAATCATGTACTTATTATTATACATCATCCGCAGAAAATTAGCAAGCATAAATTGTTAATTTTGATATTTTTGCCGATTGACCGCGAGATAAATCTGCGGTATAATATTTATAGATAAAAAGACGGGAGAAAAAGATTGAAACAATCCAATCACACGAGAGCGACAAAAAGGCGCACAAACCCAGACCACCCGAAAGTGGTCAAAAAATGAAATTGTAATCTTCTTAACCGACAGATGTCGGAGACGAAATAATGTACCCCCTGACGCTGTAAGATAAAGACAGCTTCCTCAATCGTCACGTTACGATGCTCCGGAGGAGTGTCGGAATTACGGTAAAGTTCTGGATTGTAAGGTTCACGCTTTTTGAGAATGTTGTAAATGGCGGTCAGTAATA
>CAKSVM010000209.1 GCA_934503195.1 uncultured Eubacteriales bacterium | reverse complement strand
GTCCCGGCGCGCCGGGACACGCGAAGCACGGCAAAAGCCGTGCTTCGCGCCCACTCTGGGGATTTGGTGTAAATTTTCGTCAGAAGCACAGACTGCGGCCTGAGTTTGTTGGGCAGCGGTATGCCGTTCAGAGATCGTTTGTGTGGCTCGCGTTTTTTTGAGTGTAGAAAATTCTTCGCGATTTTTGTATATCTTTCACAAAAATGCTCAGCGAAATTGTTTCGTAAAAATTCTATTGACTATTGCCTCCGGATGTGTTAAAATAGGATTACCAAATACGAAAGGAAATGAGACAATGAAAAGAACAATTTCCCTGTTTATCCTCACCGCGATCCTCGCCGCGCAGTTTGCCGGATGCGGAGAAAACGCGTCGGTCGGCGGGACAACTCCCTCCGGCGAAACCACAACCGCCGGGGAATCGACGATTGATATGTCGGCGGTCTGCGAGCTTCCCGACAAGAGATGGGGCGGGCGCGAGTTCAGGGTTCTCGGGCGCGAGAGCGAGCGACCGCAGTTCACGAACTTCGAGATTTATTCCGAGGGCGAGAACGGCGATCTTGTCAACGACGCGGTTTACCGCCGGAATGTCCTCATCGAGGATCGCTATGACGTTAAGATCACGCAGACTCTCCTGAACGAGCCGAAAAACGAGCTTCAGAAGATAGTCCTCGCGCAGGAGGATCTCTATGATCTTTCGTTCATCGAGATCGATCACATCGGCGCGCTCGCGGCCGAGGGGTATTTCTATGATCTGAACAATGTCGGTTACATAGACTTTTCGAAATCCTACTGGAATCCCGACGTAAACGAGTCGCTGAAGATCGGAAACAGCCTCTACTTCACGTCGAGCGACTTCGCGCTGCGCGACAAGAACCGTGTCTACATCATGGCGCACAACCGCGACAAGCTGAAGGACTACAAACTTGAGAGCGTAGTCGACCTAGTCAGAGCCGGAAAATGGACGGGCGACAAGATGAACGAGTACTGCAAGGCCGTGACTCAGGACGTCAACAACGACGGCAAGATGTGGATCGAGGACAATTACGGCATCGGATTTGATTCCTACAACGGCTTCACCGCTATGATGTACGGCTTCGGCAACAAGCTGCTGAAAAACACCGGAGACGGGCTTGAAATCTCGATGAACAACGACCACACGATCGAGTCGATCGACGAGGGACTGAAAATCATCGAGAACGGACTTTTCTGCAACGATTTTGAGGGCAAGGTCGATTTTGACTTCTGGTCGACTTCGTCGAAGCTCTTTTATGAGAATCAGAATCTCTTCGTCACCTGTTTCCCGCACTCGCTCAAAACTTATTCCGAGAAGTGTTCGTTTGATTACGGAGTTATTCCTTTCCCGAAGTTCGACGAGGATCAGGAGAAGTACTACACGATGCCAGATATCTGGAGTATGCTCTTCACGATTCCGATAACGAATCCCGACCCCGACTTTTCGGGCTTTATGCTGGAGGCTCTATCGTCCGAGTCGAAGACAGTGCTTTACAACTACTACGAGCTGACCTGTAAGATAAAGCACGTCTATGATGAGGACAGCGCGGAGATGCTTGATCTCATCTTTGATGGGATCGTATACGATCTCGGAAACATCTTCAAGGTTGGCTTAAGCGGAATTTACGACTCAATTGCCCGCGCGCGGACGAACAATTTCGCTTCGGCCTATGCCTCAAAGGAGGAGAGCGCGAAAAACAAGCTCAGTGAGATCATGGAGAAATTCGGCTGAAAATATAGGACTGCCGCGCTCGGATGATCTATGGATTTTCAGTTTGGCAGAATCCCCGGAGGGGGCGCGAAGCGCGGCAACGCCGCGCTTCGCGTGTTCCGGCGCGCCGCGGCGCGCCGGAACGGCTCGCGTCCGGGCGGCGCAGCCGCCCGAACGCGAGTGAAGGT
>CAKSVM010000208.1 GCA_934503195.1 uncultured Eubacteriales bacterium | reverse complement strand
ACCTTCAGGGTGACGAGGTCGCCCGCGACCTTCACCTCGACGACCATTCCGCCCTTCACAGCGCCGCGGAAAGCGAAGTCGTCCGACTTAATCCCATCGGCGACTATAATTTCATCGCCTTCACAGCGCGCGAACAGCTCGTTCACCGCCTGCACATACATTCCCGCCGCGGTAGTGAACCACGGATGATAATACGTCCGGCTGCCCTTGTTGTTTATCTCGAACATCTCGCCGAAATCGCCCGCGGTGTCCGCCACATAAGCGATTGAGTCATAAGCCGCCTCATGCCGACCGATTCTCGAGAACACGACCGACTTCCAGCAGGCGTACCACGAGCAGACACCGCGTCCGACCGAGTACATATTGCCGAAGGTGTCCTCGTACTCAAGATAGTCGTCTATAGCCTTCGCTTGCAGCTTATCGTCCGGCTTGATTACCCCGAACGGGAAAGTACCCGAGAACGCCGAGATGCTCCGATCCTCGCAGCCGGGATAGGGTACATAGCGCTCACCATCATCCGGCAGCGATTCAAAGAGTCGGTCAGCGAGCCTTACCGCCTCATCGGCGAGCTCCCGGTTCAGACCGAGCTTATACGACGCCTCGGCGAATATCCGGAAGGTCTTTATGACTCCGCAGGTCGTCATGTACGCGTTCGCCACGCCCGAGCCGAGCCGCTCGAGGTCGGTGCACTTGCCGACGATCAGCCTGCCGCCGAGATCATACAGGCACTGGTCGCGATAGAACTCAGCGCAGGCGCATATGACCGGGTAAGCCGTCCCGCGCAGGAAATCCTCATCGAGCGAGAAGAGATAGTACTCGTACTCCGAGAGCGCGACCATCGCCATATGGAAGATATGGTCGCAGTAAAAGCCGGGAGGAGCGGCTTCGGTGCCGTCCTCGCAGGTCTCCCAGGGATAGCGGGCTGCGTGCCTGCCGTCCGACGACGCGCGGTGAATCGCCGTGTCAAGCCCATTCTT
Organism: uncultured Eubacteriales bacterium; assembly: GCA_934503195.1. Taxonomy (GTDB): domain Bacteria; phylum Bacillota; class Clostridia; order Oscillospirales; family CAG-272; genus Flemingiibacterium. Next base: position 943 of record CAKSVM010000208.1, on the reverse strand, counting down.
GCGGAAGACCGGCACACGCTTCGCCTCCTCGAAATGGTTCGAGTTTATCAGCCCCTGGAACATATAGTGCTCATCGAACGCGAAGAATTTGCCATGCCAGCAGGAATCCGAGAGTCCGACCGGCATCGACCAGGGAGTCGAGTAAGCCTTGAGGTGATAGAGCGCGGTCTTGTAAACCTTGTCGATCGTCGGGTTTCCGGTGACCGCGAAGCCCTTCGAGAAATAATCCTTCCAATACCCGAGATGCGCCTTCCGGAGCTCGTCATATCCGGTCTCAAGCGCCCTTTCGCGCGCCTCATCGGCGAACGGAGCGGGTTTATCGGAGAGTAAGACACAGAGGCAGATTGTCCGCGGCGAGTCTATCGCGAACGAGAAGGTCAGCGAGTTTCCGGTGCTTTCAACCCTGTCGGCGTCCGCGTCGCAGAAGACGGCGACCTGACCCTCGCAGTCACGCTGATCGAGCGCCTTCCAGTCGACCATGCCGTCCTTTACAGACGTCTCGAAGAACTGGTTGGGGTTTCCGTTCGCGTCGCAGAGGGTATAGGTGAAGGTATAATCAAAGCGCGACGACGGCTCGAAGGTCTTTTTCAGGACAATGAGATTCTGATCGGCGCAGATGAAAGCGGTTGTCCGGAGCCTCGTGCCATCGGAGTAGAGCGTATCGCAGGTGATCTCTGCGGCTTCCGGATCGAGCTCCTGGTCGGCTTCGACCGGGCTGAGAGTGCCGAGAGTCTGAGTGAACCGACCGAACGGAATGAGCGTCTTCGTCTGAACGCTCTTGCGGCGCTTGTTCTCCCAGAAGATGGCGCGACCGATGTTTGCGCGGATGAGCTTTCCGGCTTTGTCGGGATTCATAGAGCCGTCCGGAGCGATCTGGAGCGAGACCAGACCGTTCGCGATGACGGGAGCGCAGTAGGTTTCATTTTCGGAACTGAATATGTAC
>CAKSVM010000207.1 GCA_934503195.1 uncultured Eubacteriales bacterium | reverse complement strand
AATGGGCGCACAACTTACTAAAAACGACAAGCGTACCTGCTACGCCGCCGAACTTACAAAGAACGACATCGGAAAGCACGTCTGCGTGATGGGCTGGGTTCAGCGTCAGCGCGACCTCGGAAGCCTGATCTTCGTCGACCTTCGCGACAGGTCGGGAATCATTCAGCTCGCCTTTGACGAGAAGACCGACAAGGCGATCTTCGACGCCGCTTTCGCGCTCCGCTCCGAATATTCGATCTGCGCGAAGGGAACAGTCCGTCCGCGCGGTGAGGGAGCGGTCAACAAGAACATCCCGACCGGAGAAATCGAGGTCGCCGTCGACGAGCTGAAGGTCTTCTCGACCTCGCTGACGCCGCCCTTCGAGATCGTCGAGAACAGCAACGTCAACGCGGATCTCCGCCTCAAGCACCGCTATCTCGACCTCCGCCGCCCCGATCTCACCCGCAATATCATCGCGAGAAGCCAGATCGTCAAGATCGCCCGCGATTACTACGCCGAGAACGGATTCATCGACATCGAGACTCCCTGCCTCATCAAGCCGACTCCCGAGGGCGCGCGCGACTATCTCGTCCCGAGCCGCATTCATCACGGCAAGTTCTACGCGCTTCCGCAGTCGCCTCAGCTCTACAAGCAGCTTCTGATGCTCTCGGGCTTTGACAGATATTTCCAGATCGCACCCTGCTTCCGCGACGAGGATCTCCGCGCTGACCGCCAGCCCGAGTTCACTCAGATCGACCTTGAGATGTCCTATGTCACCGAGGACGACGTAATGTCGATGAACGAGAAGTTCTTAAAACGTCTCTTTAAGGAGTTCAAGGGAATTGACCTCGAAATCCCGCTTCAGAGAATGACCTGGCACGAGGCTATGGAGCGTTTCGGCTCGGACAAGCCCGACCTTCGTTTCGGCTTCGAGCTTCAGAATATCTCCGACGCCGTCAAGGGCTGCGGATTCAAGGTCTTCGCTGACGCTGTCGCGAATGGCGGTTCGGTCAGGGCGATCAACATCAAGGGTCAGGCCGGAAAGTTCTCGCGCAAGGAGATCGACGCGCTCACGACGTTTGTCAAGTCCTACAAGGCAAAGGGTCTCGCGTGGTACAAGAACGTGAACGGCGAGGTTTCGTCGTCGTTTGCTAAGTTCCTCACCGAGGACGAGATGGCGGCCGTCGTCAGGGCTCTGAATATCGAGGCGAACGACCTTGTGTTCATCGTCGCCGACAAGAACAAGGTCGTCTTTGACTCGCTCGGCGCGCTCCGCTGCGAGATCGCGAAGCGTCTCGGTCTCGTCGACCCGTCAAACTACAAGCTCCTCTGGATCACCGAGTTCCCGCTTCTTGAATACTCCGAGGAGGACGGACGCTACTACGCTATGCACCATCCCTTCACGATGACGATGGAGGAGGATCTCAAATACGTCGACACCGACCCCGGCAAGATCCGCGCGAAGGCTTACGACATCGTCATCAACGGCTACGAGGCCGGCGGCGGATCGGTCCGTATCCACGACGGCGAGATTCAGTCGAAGATGTTCGATCTGCTCGGAATGAGCCACGAGGAGGCGAACGAGAAGTTCGGATTCCTGCTTGAGGCGTTCAGGTACGGCGTCCCGCCGCACGCCGGAATGGCTTTCGGTCTCGACCGTCTCGTCATGCTGATGCTCGGAATCGACGACATCCGCGACGTCATCGCCTTCCCGAAGATTCAGAACGCGTCCGAGCCGATGACAAAATGCCCGTCGAAGCCCGACGAAAAGGCTCTCGCCGAGCTCGGAATCGCCGTCACCGACGTCGAGGCCGACGATCAGTAACCCGCTCTTTGACAAAGGAAACGCTCTTCTTTTCCGGGCGTTTCCTTTTATTGTAACTTCCAGAAAAAGGAAAATTTATGGATATTTCAAAACGCGACTCCGCGCTCGACATAACC
>CAKSVM010000206.1 GCA_934503195.1 uncultured Eubacteriales bacterium | reverse complement strand
GCGGCAGCCCACCCCCTCGCTATGCCGCGCGGATTGTGACTGAAAAATCCGATAAATTTCGCCGCGCGGAGACAAGCTTCATTTCCTGCCTGCCCGCACGTTATTCAGGCCATTCCGTCAGCATCGGATTTCACGCTAAACCACAATCGTCGATAGCAGTATGCGGCTTCATCTCACGCCTTGCCGCGCGGAAAACTCATCCGCCATTCCGTATCTGCCCCGGCGTCTTCCCCGTCTCGGCCTTCAGCACGCAGTTCATGTAGGCCTGATTTTCAAACCCGCAGACCTGCGCGATCTCGCCGAAGCTCAGCTCGCCCGCCTCAAGCATCCCGATCGCCTTCCTGACCCGCAGCTTCCGCAGAAATTCGCGCGGCGACGTCTCCATCACGCGGCAGAAAACCGTACGGTAGAAGTTTTTCGAAAGATACGCGATTTTCGACAGCTCGTCAAGCGTGATTTTCTTGCCGAAATTCTCCTCCATGTACTCCTTCGTCGCGAGAATCTGCTTCATGTATCGCTCCTCAACTGGCGTCCGCGCCGAACCCGGGAGGTCTGACAGGATGTCGACAAGCTCGCAGAGCTTCGCCAGCCCTTTAAGTCCCGGAAGCTCCATGATCTCGCGCATCATCCCCGCCTGACGCGAACCCGCGGTCGTCTCGATCCGGGTAGGAATCAGAGTCGTCTCAGGCTCGTTCGACTTGAAATGGACGTAAAGACACTCGAATTTTCCGATGCTGAACCGCTTGTCGCCCGGCCTTGCGAGGAGAAAATGCGTCGAGCCGCCCTCGTCGGCGTGCGGATATTTCACGCCGTTGATCACGCTGAAGCCTTCGCCGCCGAGGTAGAGTTCGAGTTCGTACCGCGGAACGCTTCTCAGCGGCGAATTTTCGGTCGAGTAGTAATCCGACGAAACGAAGGTTCCGGTTTTGTTGATCTCCATTCTTGATTCTCCTTTCTGTGTTCGATTTCAAAAACGATGAGTGATTTTTCGAAAGAAATACACGGTTTTTGATGCTATAATTATTATATCACGTTTGATTTCAAAAATCAAGGAGGAAAATGAAAAATGCAGGAATACAGAATTGACGGACACGTGTCGAGCTTTCTGCCCGACGGGAAAAACTGGAAGCTCGTCTGGAACGACGAATTTGACGGAACCGAGCTTGACACCACGAAGTGGGGATTCAGACTCAACTTCTGGGGCAAGCCCTTCGGCGCATACACAGATCAGGGCGTCAGACTCGACGGAAAGGGAAATGTTGAGCTTCACCGCGTCGAACACGACGGGTTCTATTGTTCGCCGCAGCTCCAGACCGGCTCGAATTCCTTCGACATACCGAAGGGCGATCAGAAGAATCCGTGGAAGCAGAACGATATCTGGCCGATCGGCGACATTGAGAAGCCGAAATTCATGCACCGTTTCGGTTACTACGAGTGCCGATGCAAATTCCAGCGCGAGCCGGAGGTGATGTGGTCGGCATTCTGGACGCAGTCGCCGTCGATCGGAATGACCTACGACGATGTCTGGAGCGGCGTTGAGAGTGATATCATGGAGTGCTTCACGGTCGGAAAAGCGACGACCGGAAACATCATGGGCGGCTACGGCGCAAGGTTCCGTCAGGAGGGGCGCGTGAGATACGAGCTTCGCGACACGCCGGACGGCTACCACACCTTCGGAATGCTCTGGACGCCCGAGGAATATATTTTCTACTGCGACGGCGAGGAGGTTTCGCGCGCGAATGAGACGGTATCGCAGGTGCCGCAGTTCATTCTGCTGACGACCGAGGTTCATGGCTGGCGAAGCTCGAAGCCGCGCGCCGTCGGCGAGAACGGGTTTGTGGATGATTATTTCGTCTGCGATTACGTCAGAGTTTTCGACGAGGTCTGAGATTTAGGATGTTATGGGAAAGGTGTGACAGGCCTTTGCTGATGGAATTTGGATGAAGAGCCGCGCCCAAGGC
>CAKSVM010000205.1 GCA_934503195.1 uncultured Eubacteriales bacterium | reverse complement strand
ATCTACCCGAAGCTCAATTTCCTGCCGCAGACTCAGTGGGGCTACGCGCCCTGCCTGTGCGGGAGAAAATGCGATGTCGCCTGCCACAGGCACTTAAAGGAGGTCGGAAGGATATGAATCTGCAAGCTGAAATAATCTCTCTCGCAAAGGAGATAAACGCCGACATCATCGGCTTTTCGCCCGCTTCGAGATTTCCGGCGGACGATCCGGTCTTCAGGCTTCTGCCGGAGGTGAAGACGGTCATCGGACTCGCTTTCAGAGTGCTTCGCGGCTCTTATCGCGGCATCGAGGAGGGCTCGACCTACTATCAGTACACAACTATGGGCGTCGAGACGCTCGAAGAAACCGTCATGCCGATGACACTCGTCAGGGTCGCGCAGCTTATCGAGGAGGAGGGCTTCACAGCGCTCCCTCAGCGCCGCCACGAGCAGATAATCGCCGATAAATACGACACCAACCCCGAGGTCGATTTCACCCGCACCTGGTGCGGTGTAACCGCCGAAACCCAGATGAACTTCGAGGACGCGGCGGTTTAATGCGGACTCGGAGAGCTCGGACTACACGGCGCTCTGCTGACCGACGAGTTCGGACCATTCGTCCGATACTGCTTCATACTGACCGACGCCGAGCTTGAGCCGACGCCGATGTATACGCCGCACCTCTGCGACAAATGCGGCGAGTGCGTCAAGGGCTGCCCCGGTCACGCTATCTCGCCCGCCGGAAAGCGCGACAACTGGCGCTGCGCGGTCTACTACAACGGCGCGAACGGCACTAAAAACCCCTTCATGCCGCCCTACGCGCTCGACAGGTTCGAGGATCGGCTCGACATCATCGCCGGAGAGGCTGAGATCGACCGTGAGAAGGCGAAGGCAATCCTCCACGAGCTCTACTTCTATCCACCGGCGCAGCACGCTTACCAGTGCTCGATCTGCGGACGCGCCTGCGACATGGCGTGCTATGTCCACCTCGAGGAAAATGGCGTGCTGACGAGGAAATTCAGGGACAGGTTCAGATACCGCGAGCCCTGGAAGTTCAAGGTCGAGGACTTCGACATCAGTAAAAAAGACAAGAGCGGAAGTTGAATTCCGCATCCGCGCGAGCCGGCTGAACGCCGGACTGTATTGGTAGACAGCGTGATTTTCCGGACTCGCCGGACTTGCGGCGCGGTCGCCCTCCTGACCGGGAGAAACGAAAACCGACAATTAACTGAAAGGATAATTCACATGAAAAAGCACTATCAATAGCACTTCTCACCGCGATAATCCTGCAAACCTCCTGTGCCACCACGCAGACCGAAGCTCCCGACACCTCCGGCGCTGAAAATACCGGAACAACAGCCGCTCCGGACGATCCGAACGCCGATTCTCTCCCCGATAACCTCGATTTCGGCGGCGTCACGATAAAAGTCCTATTTCCCGAAAGCCACGGCGGAAAAGCCGATCAGATCGACTGGGTCGACGAGGACGACGGCGACATTGTAAACTCGGCGCTCTTCGCGAGAAGGACAAAAGTCGAGGAGCGGTTGAAGGTCAGATTCGAGGTCGACTACTCGCTAGGAGTCAACGCCTGGGCTGACCCTCTTAAGAACTCGATCCTCGCCGACGATAAAGCGTGGGACGTCGTCTGGGGCAATCAGTCGAACACCACTCCGCTCGCTGTCGAAGGGCTCTATCTCGATCTCTCGGACGCAAATTACCTGGATTTCGATAAACCCTGGTGGAACACCGGATTCATGGACGAGATCTCAATCGGAAAGAGCCGCTACTTCCTCGCGGGCGACGTTTCGCTCTCGATGCTCAGCTACATGAGCTGCATGTACTTCCACAAGGACCGCTTCGAGACGATCTCGGGCGAGACGGCTGACGACCTCTACAAGACGGTGCTCGACGGCGGCTGGACGATGGACAAGCTTGCCGCATACTGCCGCAAGTCCTATTCCGACCTCAACGGAAACAGCGAGGCTGAC
>CAKSVM010000204.1 GCA_934503195.1 uncultured Eubacteriales bacterium | reverse complement strand
GGCGGCCGCTTCGCGTCCGCCGGACCACACGCCGTGTAAGGCACTTTGTCCTCCACGCGGCGCATACTAGGTGGCGGTGGCTGTGGTGCTTCCAATTTTGGATCAGCCACTTCGGCGTCCCACGCGGCGCATACTACTCAGCGTCAAACCATTCGCGCGCCAATCACCGCCCCGCTCGTTTCGCGCCCCAATCAGCGCAGCTCCGCGCCCGACAGCCGCGAAAAAATGAAGCCTGAATGCCCGGATCCCGCGTTCCCGCATCTCCGCCGTTGCCGCACGATCCGATAAATTCAGCCGCGTAGTAACCCGCGAGAAAGGATCAAATAACATGGAAATACGCATCGGACAGGGTTATGATGTCCACCGCCTTACCGCCGGACGAAAACTTATCCTCGGCGGAACCGAAATCCAGCATCCGACCGGACTTCTCGGCCACTCGGACGCTGATGTGCTTGTCCACGCGATAATGGACGCGCTGCTCGGCGCGGCCGCGCTCGGCGACATCGGAAAGCTCTTCCCCGACAGCGACCCCGAATACGAGGGCGCGGACAGCCTTAAGCTCGCCGCGCGCGTGGCTGAGGTTCTGAAAGAAAACGGCTACTCGATCGGCAATATCGACTCGACTATCATAGCGCAGAAGCCGAAGCTCGCTCCGTACATCGAAAAAATGCGCGAAAACATCGCCGCCGCGCTGAATATTCCGGTTGGCTCGGTCAGCGTCAAGGCGACGACCGAGGAGAGACTCGGATTCACCGGACGCTGTGAGGGCATCGCGGCGCAGGCGGCGGCTCTGATAATGAGAAGCTGACGTCGGAGTCAGTGTCACTGGATATTGAAACGGCGCAAATCGGCGGGATAAAGGCTAAGATCCGTTATTTTCGACGTCGGCCCGCTTTTTCGCGCCGGTATTCTGTTACCATAATATGGATTCAAGGCCGTGATTGACACGGCAAAAAAACGAAAGACAAAGGAAAAAAGTAAAAATGATAAAAATATCACCCTCAATACTCGCCGCTGATTTTTCAAAGCTCGGCGAAGAAGTAGCGAAAGTCGAAGAGAGCGCGGATCTTCTGCATCTTGACGTAATGGACGGAATCTTCGTGCCGAACATCAGCTTCGGGCCGGGGATAATCAGCTCAATCCGCCGGAAATCTGCGCTGATCTTTGACGTGCATCTGATGATCACGAATCCGGGACGCTACATTGACGATTTCGCGAAGGCAGGAGCCGATATAATCACGATCCACTACGAGAGCTGCGCGGATCAGATCGAGGTGCTGAAGAAGATCCGTCAGGCGGGCTGCCGTCCGTCGATTTCGATCAAGCCGGCAACCCCGGCGTTCGTCCTCGAACCGCTTCTCGAATACGTCGACATGGTGCTTGTGATGACGGTCGAGCCGGGCTTCGGCGGCCAGTCGTTCATCCCCGAGACGATGGAATCTGTCCGCGTGCTCGACGCGATGATAAAGTCGAAGGGCTACAACATCGAAATTGAGGTCGACGGCGGTATATCGTCGAAAACGATCCGCGAGGCCTACGACGCCGGAGCGCGTGTCTTCGTCGCCGGCTCCTCAGTCTTCAAATCCGACTCCCCCGCCGCGGCGATCGCCGACCTTCGTCGCGTCTGCGAGTGAAATACGGGGAGAGGGGAGGGAAAACCCTTTTCGAGAAAAGGGTTTTCCCTCCCCTCTCCGGATTTGCCGCGCGGGCGCGGCAAATCCTCCTCTCCTTTTCCTCAAAGCTTTATACACTTGGGGTTGGCCAAAAGGTGAAGTTACGGGTTCTTGGGAATGGTATTCGGAGGCGGTTGTTTTGGTGAGTACGGATGTGTTGAAGTTTTACGAAAAGAGTCTGTCATCTGTGATTTTTCCACGCGCCGATTAAAAAATCCGGTCAGATGCTCCGGAGCTGAGTCGAAACGGAAACTGCCGCTTTATGAAGTCACGTTAAGCGCGAAGCAAGGCCGAGCCTTGATTCCCGTTTCCCGGGGCGGCTTAGGCCGCGCCG
>CAKSVM010000203.1 GCA_934503195.1 uncultured Eubacteriales bacterium | reverse complement strand
TACCTACTCCGGTTACGAAAACAAAGTCAAGACCAATCTTGAAAAGATCGTAGAGAACCGCGGGCTTCACGACATGATCGTGGACATCCGAGTCCCCGTGGAGACCTACACTGATGAGACGGGCAAGGAGATAGAGGAAAAGGTCTATCCCAGCTACGTGCTTGTAAAGATGATAATGACTGACGAAACATGGCACGTCGTCAGAAATATCAGCGGCGTTACAGGCTTTGTGGGACCCGGCTCGAAGCCGACGGCTTTAAGCGACGCGGAGGTTGCCGCTATGGGCATCGAAGCTCCCGCTTCCAAGGAAGTTGTCAGCTACAAGGTCGGCGATACCGTCGAGATCAAGGACGGCGCGCTCAAGGGCACGACCGGTATCCTCAGAGAAATCTCGGACGACCTCAAGAAGGTTACGGTCGTCGCCAATATGTTCGGAAGAGACACGCCCTTCGAGCTTGACGCGAAGGACATCAAACTCGCCGACAAATGAGGTTTATTCCCTCATGACGTGGGAGGGAGAACACTTACAAATTCTCCCGAAATTCACATCTGACGCGCTTTTTCGCGTCGGCGTCGCCTTATGACGCTTTTTACCACAATATGGAGGTGCATTTATCATGGCAAAGAAAATTACTGGTTATATCAAGCTCCAGCTTCCCGCAGGCAAGGCAACACCCGCACCGCCTGTAGGACCCGCGCTCGGTGCTTACGGCGTTGCTATTCCGGTTTTCACCAAGGAATTCAACGAGAGAACCAAGAAGGACATCGGACTCATCATCCCCGTAGTCATCACTGTCTACGCTGACCGTTCGTTCTCCTTCATCACGAAGACTCCCCCCGCTCCCGTTCTTATCAAGAAGGCTTGCGGAATCGAGACCGCTTCGGCTACCCCGAACAAGAACAAGGTCGCAAAGCTCACCAAGGAGCAGGTCAAGCAGATCGCTGAGACGAAGATGCCCGACCTCAACGCAGGCTCGCTTGAAGCGGCTATGAGCATGGTCGCCGGAACCGCCCGCAGCATGGGTATCACCGTCGAGGAATAAGGAGGAGTTCACAATGTCTACCGGAAAGAAATACATCGAGAGCGCGAAGCTCATCGAAAAGGCAAAGCTCTATGATTCTGACGAGGCACTCGCTCTCGTCTGCCAGACCGCAAAGGCAAAGTTCGACGAGACTGTTGAAGTCCATGTCCGTCTCGGCGTTGACTCCCGTCACGCAGACCAGCAGGTCCGCGGCGCGGTTGTTCTTCCCAACGGTACTGGTAAGACTGTCCGCACCCTTGTTTTCGCGAAGGGTGACAGAGCGAAGGAAGCTGAGGCTGCCGGAGCCGATTATGTCGGCGCGGAGGATTATGTCGCGAAGATCCAGCACGAGAACTGGTTCGATTTCGACATCATCATCGCTACTCCCGATATGATGGGTGTTATCGGCCGTCTCGGTAAGGTGCTCGGTCCTAAGGGTCTCATGCCGAACCCGAAGGCTGGAACCGTCACGATGGATGTCGCGAAGGCTGTCAAGGAAGCAAAGGCTGGTAAGATTGAGTATCGTCTCGACAAGACCAACATCATCCACTGCCCGATCGGCAAGGCGTCGTTCGGCAAGGAGAAGCTCGCCGAGAACTTCAACACTCTTCTCGGAGCCATCATCAAGGCTAAGCCCGCCGCTTCCAAGGGTCAGTATATCAAGAGCTGCGTCGTCGCGTCCACCATGGGCCCCGGCGTAAAGATCAACTACGCAAAGCTCGGCTGATAACCGATAATATTCAAAACCAAAGAGCCGTCGCTTTTCAAAGAGTGACGGCTCTTTTTCACGGGGCGGATGGGCGCGGCCGCGCCGCGCCGTCCCCCGTCGGGGGACGGCGCGCCTTCGCTGACGCGCGTGGGTGAGTTTTGGTTGCGATGTGACTATGGCGCGCGGGGAGGAATGTTGGATCCGCGCGTGGGGGAACTTTAGAGTTTATGGAATGAAATCGCGCGGGAGATTGCAGGCGGGCACGAAGTGACCGTCGGCCTCGTCTGCGAGGCCGATGGCGCGCGGAGCGCGCCACCTGCACTCG
>CAKSVM010000202.1 GCA_934503195.1 uncultured Eubacteriales bacterium | reverse complement strand
CCCCGCCCCTCCAAACCTCCCCACCTCTCCCCAAACCTTTTTATACACTGGACTTAGTTATGTGTTTCCTTAGTGGATGGACGGGGAGTTTGCGGGATGTTTTTGTCTTGGGAAAGAAAGTTTTTGAGCGCGGAGTTTTCCGGGCTTTTTTGTTTTTTACAATACGGGGACTTAAATTTATTGTCGATTTGTGAAATATTTTTTGCGGAAACTTCTTGACATTTTCGCTTTAATGTGGTAAAATATCAAATAAGTATTTCATTACTATGCTTTGGAGGTAAAATGCTATATGAATATTGATTCTGATACGCTGCAAATACTTCTCGCCATGATAATCTACATGGCGGCGGTGATTGTGATCGGAATTGTCTTCGCGAGAACCGCGAACAAGAGCTCCGAGAACTACTTTTTAGGCGGGCGTTCGCTGGGACCCTGGGTGACGGCGATGAGCGCGGAGGCTTCCGACATGAGCGGATGGCTTCTGATGGGACTTCCGGGCGTCGCTTACTGGTGCGGGCTGGCCGACGCGGCGTGGACCGCGATCGGGCTCGCATTCGGAACCTATCTGAACTGGCTGATTGTGTCGAAGCGGCTTCGCAGGTACAGCATCAGGGTTGACGCGATCACGCTTCCGGAATATTTTTCGAATCGTTTCCGCGAGAAGAAGAAGGTCATTCTGACGATTTCCGCGCTGTTCATTCTGATTTTCTTCACGGTATACGCGGCGAGCTGCTTTGTTACGTGCGGAAAACTTTTCTCGACGCTTTTCGGGTTCAATTACATTTCGATGATGCTTGTCGGCGCGGCGTTTGTGCTCATTTACACGCTGCTTGGCGGATTCCTCGCGGAGAGCGCGTCGGACTTCATGCAGGCGGTTGTTATGATAATCGCGCTGACGGTGATTGTGATAATCAGCACGGTGAGAGCGGGCGGACTCGGGGTTGTGCTTGAGAACGCGAGAGCGATTCCGGGCTTTCTGGAGTTCTTCGGGCTCGCGAACCCGGTGGTCGGAGCCGACGGGGTACAGGTTATCGAGAACGGCGTACCGGTTTTCGGCGAGGCGAAGCCGTACGGGCTTCTGAGTGTGGCGTCGATGCTTGCGTGGGGACTCGGATATTTCGGAATGCCGCAGGTGCTTTTACGTTTCATGGCGATAAGGCGCGAGGACGAGCTTAAGCGTTCGCGGCGGATCGCGATGATCTGGGTTGTGATTTCGCTTGCTGTCGCGGTATTCATCGGCATAGTTGGGCGTCAGCTTTTCCCGGTGGCGCATCTTGTTTCGGCCGACGCGGAGAAGATTTTCATAACGCTTGCGACGTCGTCGCTCCCGGCGATTTTAGCGGGCTTTGTGATGGCGGGAATTCTGGCGGCGACGATCAGCTCGTCCGACTCGTATCTTCTGATCGCGGCGTCCGCGCTGTCGAAGAACATCTATCAGGGTGTTATCAAGAAGAAAGCGAGCGACAAGGAAGTCATGACGGTTTCGCGGATCACGCTTTTCGTGATCGCGCTCATCGCGATGGTAATCGCGCTTGACGAGAACAGCGCGATATTTAAGATTGTGTCGTTCGCGTGGGCGGGCTTCGGCGCGACTTTCGGACCTACTATGCTTTTCTCGCTCTTCTGGAAGCGGATCAACCGTCCGGGCGCGATCGCGGGAATGATCGGCGGCGGCGCGATGGTTTTCATCTGGAAGCTGGGAATCTCGAAGCTTGGCGGCGCGTTCGGAATCTACGAGCTCCTTCCGGCGTTCATATTCTCGTCGGTCTGCATCGTTGTGGTATCGCTGCTGACCCCGGCGCCGTCGAAGGAGATCGAGGAGGATTTCGAGTCGACGAAGGTGAAGTCGGAGATTTAATTTAATAAGAAAACGGTGGCTGCCACGGGAGTGGCGGTCACCGTTTGGTTTTGCGTGATATGGGGGAAGGATCCGTAGGGCGGGGGCTTGCTCCCGCCGTTTGACGACGCGGGATATGATAGCGGCTTGTGTTGTCAGAGCATACTTTCTCATTCCGTCTGACGACGCGGAAATGTGATCCGGAGGAAGGCGGCCGAAGGCCGCCGCAGGCGGGCAC
>CAKSVM010000201.1 GCA_934503195.1 uncultured Eubacteriales bacterium | reverse complement strand
GCGTGAGGGGATACACGCGCGAAATTCAGCAGGGCGTCGCGAACGGATTTATCTTCTATAATAAGTTCCGCGAGGACAGAAAAAGCGGTCATTACGACCTCTGGCGATGCGGACTCCGGCCGGGTTCGACGCCCGAAAAATTCGCCGATGACGTCCTTGATTACCGGATCACGCTCGCCGGGCATTTGTCTTTTTCGGACAGAGATCAGAATTTATGGTTCGCGCGCGACAGTGAAAATCCGACACTGATCGAAAGCGACGTGACGATCGTCGGAAGCTACGAAAGCATAGTTTACTTCACATACAATTCAGGCCCGCGCGCCGACCTGACGCACATCTGGTCGAGCGAAAACGGCGGCAAGCCAAAGTTCGTCGCCGAGGCGAGCTCGCTCAACACGGCCGACGGCTTTGTCTGGTACGAAAGCGAGATCGGCGGACGGAAGGAATTCTTCGTCTCGACCGACGGCCGGAAGTTTGAGCAGGTGTTCTATTGAAGCCCGTTTACGGGGACAAAAAAGCGGGGTTCATGGAACTAGTTCCATGAACCCCTTCGCGGTCAGACGCCGGGGTTATCCCGATTGATGTCCTCAGAATCGACGAATCCGCTTTTTTCGGCCGCGTCGATCACCTTGGCCTCCGCGTCTGTCACCTTCGTGAAGTCGGGATCCCGCGCGAGGACGAGCTTCTTGATGAATTTGTCAGCAAACAAAATGTCAACCCCTCACTCAATAAAACAAGCGTCCCCGAAGCTGAAGAACCTGTACCGCTCCTTCACCGCGACGTCGTAGGCGTGGAGCATGATTTCGCGGCTTGAAAGCGCGGAAACCAGCATGAGAAGCGTGCTTTCGGGCAGGTGGAAGTTCGTTATCAGCGCGTCGACCGCCTTGAATCTGTACCCCGGATAAATGAAAATCCCCGTGTCACCGTGCATCGCGCGGATCGTGCCGTCGTCGTCGGCCGCCGACTCGAGCGTCCGGCAGGAGGTCGTGCCGACCGCGATGATCCGCCCGCCCGCTTTTTTGCGCTCGTTGATCGTCCGCGCCGCCTCCTCGCTCACCGAAAAGTACTCGGAATGCATCTCGTGGTCGGTGATGTGCTCGGCCTTGACCGGGCGGAAGGTTCCGAGTCCGACGTGAAGCATCACCGGGACGACCGCGATCCCCTTCGCGCGGATCCTGTCTAAAAGTTCGGTCGTGAAATGAAGTCCCGCCGTCGGCGCGGCCGCCGAGCCCTCCTCGCGCGCGTAGACCGTCTGATAGCGCGATTTGTCGGCCAGTTTTTCGGTGATGTAGGGCGGGAGCGGCATATTTCCGATCTTGTCGAGCAGATCGAAGATGTTCCCGGACGCGTGATCGTAGTCGAATCTCACAAGCCGGTTGCCGCCCTCGAGAATTTCGAGAATTTCGGCACGAAGCAGACCGTCGCCGAATATAATGATGTTGCCGGGATGCACGCGCCGCCCGGGACGAACCATTACTTCCCATTTGTCAAGCTCGTGCTGACGCAGGAGGACAAACTCGATCTCGGCTCCCGTCACGTCCTTTTTGCCGTAAAGCCGCGCCGGAATTACCTTCGAGTCGTTGATCACGAGCGTGTCGCCGGGATTCAGATAGTCGATGATGTCGTGGAAGATCTTATGCTCAAGCTCCCCGGTCTTCTTGTCGATCACCATCAGCCGCGACGCGTCGCGGACCTCGGACGGATGCTGCGCGATCAGCTCCTCGGGAAGATAATAATCGAAATCCTTTGTCGTTAAATCGGTCTTGATTCTCTCATTTGTAATCATTGTACAAAAATAAACTCCTTTAAGTACATAAAAATTGTTGAAAAATGGGCTTGCAAAGTGGCGAAAAATGTGATATCATATTATTGCACGAGATAAGTGCGATTATGATAGAGGCGCATTCCCGAAGAGTAGCGTTGACGAGGCCGCCGTGGCCGTTGAATCGACGCGAAAGGTGAGGATTGCCGAAGCTTTCGATCCCGCGGCGGGACGATCGCTGGTCGCCAAGGTAAACAGCCCCGCGACTGTCATCGCAAGATGGAGAGCTATCTTATTGTATTGTGTATCCGGGGCGGAGCCTTCGTATATATTATAGTACATGGATAGCTGGTTTTCAACCAGTTTTTTTGATTT
>CAKSVM010000200.1 GCA_934503195.1 uncultured Eubacteriales bacterium | reverse complement strand
GACGCGAGCCGTCCCGGCGCGCCGCGGCGCGCCGGGACACGCGAAGCGCGGCTTCAGCCGCGCTTCGCGCCAAACGGGATGAGCGCAAGGAGCTGATTTTCTAGTTTATCCCGTTATTCTTCGGCGTCGCGACGAACTGCGCGGGGGTCATTCCGGTCTCCTTTTTGAAGCAGAGCGAGAAATAGGAAGCGTCGGAGAATTTCAGCATCTCGGCGACGTTCTTGACCGGGATGTTTTCGAACAGCATCCGTTTCGCGGCCTCGATACGCATCGAGTTCAGGGTCTTCATCGGCGTTGTACCGTATTTTTCCTTGAAGACTCGGATCACAGTCGCCTCGTGCATATACATAGCCTCCGCGATCATCGGGAGCGTCACCTCGTCGCAGATGTGAAGATCGAGATAATCATGGATCCTGAGCGCGGCCGAACGCACCTCCTCGGTATAAACCGGAGTCTGTTTTCTGACGATCGAGAGTATGTCAGCGAGCCTTAGCGAACTCTGTCTGTACGGCTCGGAGAGATCCTCTCCCTCGTGCGCGGCGAAAAGCTCGCAGAGCGATTTCAGGTCGTCGAAAATCCTTTTGTCGGCGTCATGAACGACCGTGACGAAGCCCTCGACGCCGTAGATATCGGCCATGCGGTCGATGAAGCTTCCGCGGACGTTTGCCCAGATCTTCGAGAAGGGGCGTTCGGGATCGGGATAATAATGTCCGGTGAAGCCGGGGGAGAGAAGATAGAAATCCCCCGCGTTCACGGTCTTTTTTTTGTCGTCGCCCTCGGTCTCGATGTATCCCGTGCCCGAGATCACGTATTCAAAGGTATGTATCGCGCTTTTGAAGCGGTAGACGCTGTATTCCGGGTTCGGCGCGGTGTAGCCGCACATATTGACCTCGAAAAAGCTGTCGGGACGTCCGGTGTAGAATATTTTCTCTCCTTGCGGATTTGTGTGGTAGTTCATTATTCCTCCCGAAAACACTTGATAATTATATTATACTACATTTTTCCCCTCCTGTCAAGGTTAAGTTAATATATTATGTCTTGACAAAGGAAGATTATTGTGATATACTAGAGCATAAGGTTTGATTTTACCGCGCCACGGCGCGTTTACAGGAGAATGAAATGGAACTTAAGAATCTTCACGGCAGAAAAGCGCGGATGCTGCTTGTCTACCCCGACTACACCGACCGCGACTGCGCACGAAAGGTCAGCGGAGGAAACTACAGCGAGGGGCTTGCGTCGATTTCGGCTGTCCTCAAGCAGGGCGGGCATCACGTCGAGCTTCTGCATCTTCTGAACCTCCACACAGAGGAGGATTTCAAGGCGAGACTCCGCGAAAAGGGCGAGTTTGACATAATCGGCTTCTCGATCCGCACGACCGCTTTCCCCGACTGCCAGAACTACATCAAATGGACGAAGGAAGTATATCCCGACGTCTTCATAATCTGCGGAAGCTATCACTGCACGCTCGTTCCCGACGAGGTTCTGGCGGTGGACGGCGTCGACTGCGTCTGCGTCGGCGACGGAGAGTATCCCGAGCTTGAACTCTGCGACAAGATGACGGCCGGAGAGGACTACACCGATACCAAGAGCCTCTACTTCAAGAACGATGACGGAACCTTCAAGCACAATCCGATCGCGCCGCTCTTCGCCGACCTCGACCGGATTCCGATCCCCGACTTCGATCTTTTCGACTACGACAACCTTGAGTCGTCGAAGGTCAACACGGCGATTGTCGTCGTCAGCCGCGGATGCTTCTACAACTGTACCTACTGCGGAAACGGAAACTTCCGCAAGGTCTATCCGAACAAGAAGATCTACGCGCGCTTCCGCTCGCCAGAAAACGCGATTCTCTATCTGAAGACGCTGCTTTCGAAGCATCCTTACATCAAGTTCATCAACTTCCGCGACGCTATATTCAACATGTTCCCGGACTGGTTCGACAAGTTCATCGATATGTACAAGAAGGAGATCGGACTCCCCTGCACCGGAAACATCCGCTTCGACATCCTCACCGAGGAGACGGTCAAGAAGATGAAGGAAGCCGGATTCTACACGATAGATATGGGACTCGAGTCGGGCGATCAGGAGATGCGATTCAAGTATCTGCGCCGCTACCAGACCGACGAGATGATCATAAAC
>CAKSVM010000199.1 GCA_934503195.1 uncultured Eubacteriales bacterium | reverse complement strand
ACCCTCCCCCTGTGGGGGAGGTGGTCGGCCGGAGGCCGACCGGAGGGGGCGGACCCGCAGAGAGTGAGCTTCGCGCGAAGCGCGAAGCGTCGAATCGTGCGTCGAGGGATTTTACGGAGACGGAATTTGATGTGCTGACCTTATCGGAGTCGGAACTTTTTTCCGAAGCCCTCCGCGAAATTCCATCTGTATCGAACAACTTCAGATTTATTTTTTTCAGGAAAGGAACAGAACTTTGAACAGACTGAAAGATAACGCGGTCGTCGTCTCAAACGACCGCATACTCGAAAACTCGGGCCTTTTCGACATGGTTCTCGAATGCCCGGAGATCGCCGTCAAAGCGACGCCCGGACAGATTGTCCACGTCCTTTGCGGCGAGGGGACGACACTGCGCCGTCCGATTTCGATCTGCGAGACCTTTGACGGGAAATTCGTGCGTCTCTGCTACGATCTGCGCGGCAAGGGTACGAAATGGATGAGTGAGCGCGTTCCGGGCGACAAAATCAGCCTTCTCGGCGCGCTGGGGCACGGATTTTCGTATCTTCCCGGAAAGAAGGTGCTGCTTGTGGGCGGCGGAATCGGAATCTACCCGCTGCTTTCGATCGGCAAGCTCTACGGCGCGGACGCGAAGGCACTCTTCGGCTTCCGGAATGTCGGACTCGTGAATTCGACTGGACTTTTCGAAAAGTATGGGATTCCGGGCAGAATCATCACCGACGACGGCTCAAGCGGGCGGAAGGGATTCGTAACCGAGCTTCTCGCCGAGGAGCTTAAGAAGGGAACGACCGACGTCGTCTACGTCTGCGGGCCGAAGGGCATGATGGGCGCGGCGGCGAAGGTCTGCGAAGAGCATGGCGTATACTGCGAGGTTTCGATGGAGGAGCGGATGGGCTGCGGAGTCGGAGCCTGCCTTGCCTGCGTATGTAAGACGATGTTCGTCGGAAACGACGGCGTGAAGGGCGAGAAATACAAGCGGGTCTGCGTTGACGGCCCGGTGTTTGATTCAAGGGAGGTGATCTTCGGTGACTGATCTTTCGGTAAATTTCGCGGGTGTGACGCTTAAGAATCCGGTCGTGACGGTTTCGGGAACCTGCGGCTTCGGCGAGGAATACGCGCCCTACTACAAGGCGTCTGAGCTTGGAGCGATCGCGGTGAAGGGAATGACCCTCGCGCCGCGCGACGGAAACAAACCTCCGCGCATCGCCGAGACTCCGGCGGGGATTCTGAACTCGATTGGGCTTCAGAATCCGGGCGTCGACGTTTTCATCGAAAGGGAGCTTCCGCGGCTGAAATCCGAGGGGGCGACGGTGATCGCGAACATATCGGGTTCGACGATCGCGGACTACTGTAAGGTGGCCGAGAAGCTTTCGGAGACCGACGTCGACTTCATCGAGATGAACATTTCGTGTCCGAACGTGAAGGAAGGCGGCGTGGCGTTCGGAACGAACGCGAAGACGATTCATGAGATCACGTCGTCGGTCAAGGCGCACTCAAAGAAGCCGCTGATAGTGAAGCTCTCGCCGAACGTGACCGACATCACCGAGATGGCGCGTGCGGCCGAGGCTGGCGGCGCAGACGCTCTGAGTCTGATCAACACGCTGCTCGGAATGCGGATCGACATCAAGACGCGGCGGCCGATTCTGCGGAACAACGTGGGCGGGCTTTCGGGTCCGGCGGTATTCCCGGTGGCGGTGCGGATGGTCTGGCAGGTGAGGAACGCGGTGAAGCTTCCGATTCTCGGCATGGGCGGAATCTCGTCGGCCGAGGACGCGATCGAGATGCTGATCGCGGGCGCGGACGTTATCGGCGTCGGCACGGCGATGTTCGCGAATCCGTATCTTCCGGTCGAGATCATCGAAGGGATCGGGAAATTCATGGAGGCGAACGGGATAAAGTCGGTCGCGGAGATTTCGGCGACGGTGAAGCCTTGGTGAGGTCAGGCCGGCTCTGAGCATTCCGGCTCTGACGATCTGTTTTTGCGGCGGAGAAGCCGTGGCGGTGTGAAAGCCCTGCCTGGCGCGGACTGCGGATGCGGGCTAAGGATATTTTGAGCGGAAATCGGATTTTGCGGCGTATACCTCGATGATTTCGGCATGAATTTTTCCTTATGCGCGGCGCGGGGGATTCCCTCGGCCGCTCGCACATTTGCGTACTTTGCTCCGAACGTTCGCAGAACATTATTCGTTTCACCTGTGGTGAGAGTCTGTGAG
>CAKSVM010000198.1 GCA_934503195.1 uncultured Eubacteriales bacterium | reverse complement strand
GCATGAAGCGTATAATTTACGTGATACCGTATATCAGCATCATAAAACAGACAGTCGCGATATTCGAGGACATATTCGGAGCGGAAAATGTTCTCGGCCACTACAGCACGGCTGACTTCAGACCGGACGAGAACGGTGAGCGCTCCGCCGCAGAGCTCGCGAGCGAGAACTGGGACAAGCCGATCATCGTCACAACGAATGTGCAGTTCTTCGAGTCGCTTTTCGCGAACAGAACATCGTCCTGCCGGAAACTCCACAACATAGCCGACAGTGTCATTATCTTCGATGAGGCGCAGATGCTTCCGGTCGGACTTCTCAGACCGTGTCTGAGGGCGATCTCTGAGCTTGTGAAGAACTACCGCTGCACGGCGCTTCTCTGTACGGCGACACAGCCCGCGCTCGAAAAGCTTCTCGCGGACAATTCGATCACGGCGCGTGAGATATGCCCGGAGGTCGGGGAGATGTATTCGGATTTTGCGAGGGTGAGGTATGAGTGGATCGGAAAAATCAGCGACGATGAGCTTTGTGAGCGGCTTTTGGAGAGCGGTTCGGCGCTCTGCGTGCTGAATACAAAAAAGGGCGTACGGGCGATATATGACAGGATACGCGGAGAGGGAGTTTTCCATCTTTCGACTAATATGACGCCGGAGCATCTCGGCAGGTGTATTGAGACGATAAGGGAGCGGTTGAATGAGCATAAGCGTTGTATAGTCATCTCAACTTCGCTTATCGAAGCGGGAGTTGACGTCGATTTCCCGGTCGTCTTCCGCGAGAATGCCGGGCTTGACTCGATAATACAGGCGGGAGGGCGCTGCAACCGCGAGGGAAAGAACCCGGCGGATGAAAGCGTTGTGTACATTTTTTCACGTGATGAGGATCAACCGCGGTTCGAGGCGGTGAAGTCGATAACGAACCGCGTCTGTGAGTTATTTGATAATATTTCATCGCCCGAGGCGATACACGATTACTTCGAGCGGCTGTACAAGACGAGCCCTTATGAGAAGAAAGACAAGCTTGATGAGAAAAACATTCTCGGGCTTATAGGTCAGAAAGATGTTAAAAAGATACTCCCGTATCGCGAGATATCGGACAGGTTCAGATATATCGATAAGGAACAGAAGCTGGTGCTTATTCCGGACGATAAGAACGGAGAGCTGTGCGGCGCGGTGAGGAGCGGAAAGCTATCCCGGAAAATACTGCGTGAGATCACAAAGTGCTCAGTCGCGGTATATCCGTATCAGTTCGAAGAGCTCCGGAAGTGCGGTGTGCTGTCGGCTGAGTGCGGCGGCATCGCCGTGCTTGAGGATAAGTCATGGTATGACAAGGACTGCGGACTTGTTATCAAGGAGACCGGAGAGGGAATATTCGGGTGAAAGAAAAGGAGTGAGCAAATGCCAAAACCAATCAGACTCAGGGTATTCGGGGACTACGCGCTGTTCGCAAGACCCGAGCTAAAGGTTGAACGTTACAGTTATGACGTCATGACCCCATCCGCTGCGCGAGGAATTCTCGACGCGATATATTATCATCCGGGGCTGAAATGGCGCATTAAGCGCATCTACGTCGAGCGTCCGATCAGGTTCACTAACGTCCGGCGCAACGAGGTCGACCGGAAGATTCTCGCTTCCGATCTGCTCTCATCCGCGAACGGGTCGGACGAGCCGATATATATCGACCGGCGCGAATCGATTCAGCAGCGCGCTTCGACAATTCTCCGTGACGTGTCATATGTCATCGAGGCGAATTTTGTGCTGATACCGGAAAAGATGGGCAGAGAGGACAATGAGGATAAGTTCTACGCGATCTTCTGCAACCGCGCAAGACGGGGAAAATGCTTCACTCAGCCGTATTTCGGCTGCCGTGAGTTCCCGGCGTCGTTCGAGCTTGTCACAGACGAGAACCCGCCGAAGCCGATAGACGAGTCGCGCGACCTCGGGATAATGCTTTATGACATGGATTTTTCGGATGAGAAGAACATTCAGCCGATGTTCTTCCACGCGGAAATGGTGAACGGAGTTGTCGATGTTGAGGGAAAGGAGGTGCTGAGATGATTCTGAATTCGCTGGTGTCTTACTATGAGGCGTTGGCGGACAAGGGCAAGCTTGAGCGCCCCGGATGGGGGACGGCGAGGGTCGGGTATGCCGTCTGTCTCCGCTCGGACGGTTCAGTACGCGAAATAATAAACATAAAGACAGAAAATGACAGTGGGAAAAAGAAGCAGCTTGTGGGATTGGAACTTAGAGTTCCTGAACGGTTTGTGCGTGCATCCGGCATAAAGCCGAACTT
>CAKSVM010000197.1 GCA_934503195.1 uncultured Eubacteriales bacterium | reverse complement strand
AATCGCGCGGCGATCAGCGAAGGATCACGCGGAGTGTTCGCGCGCGGAGGGACACTGAATCTCCGCGCGGGGATGAACGTCAGGATTCGGGGAAATGTCGTCGCGCGAGCGGATGGCGCGGCCGCCGCACGGCTTTCAGTTCTTGAGCGAGTGAATCGGCGCGGGAATCCGTCCGCCGCGCGCGATGAACTTCGCCGGGGACTTCGTCCGCAGCTCGATGACCGGGGCGTAGCCGAGCAGACCGCCGAAATTGACCATCTCGCCGACCTTCCTGCCGTACGCCGGAATGACTCTGACAGCGGTTGTCTTGGTGTTCGCGACGCCGATCGAGATCTCGTCGGCGATGATTCCGTCGATGACCTCCTCGGGCGTGTCGCCGGGGATTACGATCATGTCGAGTCCGACCGAGCAGACCGCGGTCATCGCCTCGAGCTTCTCAATCGAGAGACTGCCCGACGCCACCGCGTCGATCATCCCCGCGTCCTCGGAGACCGGAATGAACGCGCCCGAAAGTCCGCCGACATGGGACGACGCCATGACGCCGCCCTTCTTGACCGCGTCGTTGAGGAGCGCGAGCGCGGCTGTCGTTCCGTGCGCGCCGCACTGTTCGAGTCCCATCTCTTCGAGAATGTGAGCGACCGAGTCGCCGATCGCCGGGGTCGGCGCGAGCGAGAGGTCGACGATCCCGAACGGGATTCCGAGCCGCTTTGACGCTTCGTAAGCGACCATCTGACCGACTCTCGTGATCTTGAACGCGGTCTTCTTGATCGTCTCGGCGAGGGTTGTGAAATCGCAGTCGCCCGCGCGTCTGATCGCGCTCGCGACGACGCCCGGACCCGAGACGCCGACGCTGACGACGGCCTCGCCCTCGCCGACGCCGTGGAACGCGCCAGCCATGAAGGGGTTATCCTCGGGGACGTTCGCGAAGACGACGAATTTCGCGCAGCCGATCGACTCGCGGTCGCGCGTGAGATAAGCGGCTTTCTTTATGATCGAGCCCATTTTCGCGACGGCGTCCATATTGATTCCGGCCTTGGTCGTGGCGACGTTGACCGACGAGCAGACGAGATTCGTCTCGGCGAGAGCCTCGGGGATGATCGAGAGGAGATTTTCGTCCTTTCTGGTCATGCCCTTGTGGACGAGCGCGCCGAAGCCGCCGATGAAGTTGATTCCGAGCGTTTCGGCGGCGCGGTCGAGAGTCTTCGCGACGGCGAGGTAATCCTCGGGCGAGAGCTCGCCGCCGACGAGTGAGATCGGCGTGACCGAGACGCGCTTGTTGATTATCGGGATTCCGTATTCCTTTTCGATGTTTTCTCCGGTGACGACGAGCTTTTCGGCGGTTTTCGTGATCTTGTCATAGATCTTGTCGCAGAGCCGTTTCGGATCGTCGGTGGCGCAGTCGAGGAGCGAGATGCCCATCGTGATGGTGCGGATATCGAGGTTTTCCTCGCGTATCATCGCTATTGTTTCAAGAATATCTGCTGTGTTAAGCATTAGTGTACCTCTTTGTGGATGAAATAGTCAGGCGGGGGCTGGGAAGCGGTGGAAACGCGGAACGCGTTTTTCTGTATGAGATTCACCTCAGATAGTGTGCATCGCCTGGAAGATCTCCTCGTGCATTGTCTGGATTATGAGGCCGGATTCTTTGCCGAGGTTATTCATATGGTCGACGAAATCGGTGAAGGCGACGTTAAGGTGGTCGATGTCGACGAGCATGATCATCGCGAAATAATCGCGCAGGACGCTCTGCGAGATGTCGACGATATTCGCGCCGTGTGACGCGCATTCGGCCGAGACCTTGGCTATGATTCCGACGGTGTCTTTTCCGGTGACTGTGATTACTGCTTTCATTATCTTATGTGGCTTCCTTTTTCCGGAAGCGTCCTTTCTCCCCGTGCGGGGCTGTCTTACGCTTGAGCGGGTCCGCGCGGGCGGGCTGCCCGGGCGGCTGATTTTTCGGAAAAATCATATCAATATTATTTTACAACATTTCGCGGATTTTTTCAAGTGGAAAATTCAATGATATTTTTAAGCTTTTCTACATTATTCTTGATTTTCTCGTGAACGTGTGCTATAATATAGGAAGAAACCACCTTGAAAGGATTTTATCAGATGAATGAATATCGGAATTTCTGCGAATTCACGAAAAAACCAGAGAAACAGCCAACCTTTACAAAAGTCATTCTGATGACTTTATACACTCTGCTGACCGCCGGGTATGTGATCTTTTTCTGGATGATGTTAAGACAGTGGCAGTTACTTTTGCTTCTGCCGTTTATAATGTACGCGGTCATAGTGCTGACGTGGCGGTACACGAAGCCGGAGTATGAGTATTCGGTCGAGGCTGGGGTGCTGACGATCTCGGTGATTTACGG
>CAKSVM010000196.1 GCA_934503195.1 uncultured Eubacteriales bacterium | reverse complement strand
CCCCGACGGGGGCGTCAGTCGCGCGCGTGGAGAGACTGGGGCATATTGAAGTGCAATTCCGCGCGCGAGGTGAAGGGGATGCCCGCGCGTTGATGTGCGGTGCATAGTCAGAAGTTTATCTCCGCGCGGTGACGTTCCCCCCGGCGCGGCGAAGCCGCGCCCGCCCCCGACGGGGGCGTCAGTCGCGCGCGTGGAGAGACTGGGGCATATTGAAGTGCAATTCCGCGCGCGAGGTGAAGGGAATGCCCGCGCGGTGACGTCCCTCCGGATTTGCGGGTCTGCCGCGTCGGGAAGTCCGATTCCTGCCGCTTGGTCAGTGACCCGCCCCACGGGTTCGCGCGCCCGGTGTTCAGAATCCGCGTACCTGTTTTAATTTCGTAACCCGAAATAAAATCAAAATAAATTACCAAGGAGAACAAAAATGAAACACACAAAGGCAATCGCAATCTTTGCCGCGCTTCTCGCGGGCGTTCAGCTCGTGGCGTGCGGTACTCCGAAGTCGAGCGGCGAGTTCGACTACAGCGACGGACTCGACGACAACGGCTATTTCAAGGGCGTCAAGGCCGCCGATATCGTCACTCTCCCCGATTACATGGGGCTTGAGTATGACGCGTCGCTTCTCATCGCTTCCGAGGACGAGGTTCAGAGCCAGCTCGACGGAGTTCTCGAAAACTACTCGACCTATGAGAGAATCATGGACAGAGCTGTCAAGGACGGCGATACCGTCAATATCGATTACGTCGGCTCGGTCGACGGCGTTGAGTTTGACGGCGGCTCGACCGGCGGTACCGGAACCGACGTCACGATCGGCGTCACTTCCTATATCGACGACTTCCTTGAGCAGCTCATCGGCCACAAGCCCGGCGAGACACTGAACGTCGAGGTAACCTTCCCCGATCCTTACGAAAAGAACACCGAACTCAGCGGCAAGGACGCCGTCTTCAAGACCACGATCAACTATATTCAGGGTGATATGATCAAGGCCGAACTCACGACCGATATCGCCTCCGACTACGGCTTCGACTCGACCGAGGCGATGATTCAGAATATCGAGGAGTGGGTCGTCGATATGCAGAAGTTCAACTTCTTCACCGAGATCTTAGGCAAGGCCACCGCGGACAATATCCCCCAGTCGGTTCTCGATTACGTCATCAACTACGACCTCTCGCAGTACAATTACTACGCTCAGATCTACGGAATGACTGTCGATGAGCTTATCGTCCAGCTCCTCGGCTATGATTCGAAGCAGGCTTATATCGACGAGCGCATGGACGACTACAAGTCGAACGCGATCCAGTATCTCGCCGCTCAGGCGATCGCCGAGAAGGAAGGCCTCGTCGCGACCGACAAGGACATCGAGGAAGCCGGCTACACCGACGCTCAGATTGAGCAGTTCGGCAAGCCCTATGTCAAGCAGTATATCCTCTTCCAGTCGATAATCCCCGATTATATCATCGCTAACGGAAAGGTGAAATGAGTAAATGGGAGACAAATCTCACGAGATGATCGACCGGGTGTTCTGGTCGACGAGGGACTTTGAGGGCTTCGAGCAGCTCTGCGAGCTTTTCCGCGGCGCGAAATCGGCCTGCGTTATGACCGATGACTCGGGCGGAAGACCCTTTCCCGCGCCGTATATCTACACCTGCTCCTGCTGCGGAGTGACGATCGCCGACGAGAACTGGAACTGCGCCGCCTTCACCGAGGAGAACGTGATTTCGGTCCGTCCGGTGTCGAACGATTTCTACGTCTACACGCTTGAGATCGAGACGGCCTGCGAGGTCTACGCGAGACTCACCGAGGAGGAGCCCGACCGGAATATTGTCAGACTCTCGTTTTACTCGATGCCGCGCGACGAGAAGAAGACTCAGGATCCGCGCTCGGACGACGAGAGCTACAAGGCGTTTGATATCGGACTCAACCGGCTTTTCACGGGAATTTACGATCTTGAGACGCTCGGGTGGTTCTGTGACTCGGCGATGGCGGTTTACGACGCCACGTCGGATCCCGACGAGGCGATGGTGATGCTGACGATAAACGAGCGGGTTCAGGATCCGATGTCGCATTCGGTTTATGTGAACGAGATAAACTTTGACGGCGGGTCGCTGACCCTGGCTGCCGAGGCGGGCGACGGAGAGGTGATGACGCTCTGTCTTTCGCCCGACAGAGTCGCGGGAGTCGAACGGGTCGCGTATGTCAACAACGGGTTCTACTGTGTGCAGATCGACCTTGTGAAGCGTCCTGGCGAGCTTCAGCCGGCGTATTTACAGCTCGGAATATTCCTCTGATACAGGCTCGTTCCGGAATTAAGGCAATACCGCACAATTCGCGGCTGACGCCTTAAGCACGCATCTGCTTGCGCCTTTTCACCAGTTGCTACGC
>CAKSVM010000195.1 GCA_934503195.1 uncultured Eubacteriales bacterium | reverse complement strand
CCGGAGAGCACACTTGAAGACCTTACGAAGGATCTTGTCACCTTCAAGGATGAGGACGACGAGTATCTTATGGCTGACCCTGGAATTCGTTCGGCGTGGGATAAGAGCCGCGGTGAGGATGCGGACGCTGTAAAGGGAAGATGCCTTGTGACCGGAAACACCGACGAGATCGCGATACTTCACAATAAGATCAAGGGCGTGCAGGGCGCGCAGTCGTCGGGCGCGAATCTGATCGGATTCAACGCCCGCGCGTATGAGTCATACGGCAAGGACAACGGTCAGGGGCTGAACGCCCCGGTCGGCAAATACGCGATGTACGCCTACACCTCCGCGCTGAACAACCTTCTGGATTCCAGAAATCATCACCGGACGAGAGTCGGCGACACGACCGTGGTCTGGTGGACGCTCGACGCCGATGAGGAAGCGGAGGATTTCATGGACGCTTTCATAAGTGGGAACGACGATGACGCCGCGCTCACCAAGACAGTGGAGAATATCAGCCGAGGAAAGCCGATCGGAATCGATGAGAGCAAACTTGAAAAGACCTTCTGCATCCTCGGACTCGCGCCGAACGCCGCGCGTATTTCGGTCAGGTTCTTCTACCGAGACACGTTCGGAAGGTTCGTAAAGAACATCGCGGCGCATTATGAAAGACTGAGCATTGAAGGCGCGAAACGCGTTCTGACGCCATACTGGATCGCGATTGAGACGACTTCACCGAACGTGAGCGACCGCTCGAAGGCGGTTTCGCCGATACTCGGCGGCGCGCTTCTCTCGGCGATCCTCAATGACTGGCGTTATCCCGAGATGCTCTATGAGCAGGTTCTGACCCGGATACGCGCCGAGCATGAGGTTTCGCCCGGAAAAGCGGCGATTATCAAGGCGTATCTTCTCAAAAACACTGAAAATGAAAATTATAAGGAGGTTCTGACAATGGCACTTAACGAAGAGTCGAACAACCGCGCGTATGTACTCGGAAGGCTGTTCGCCGCGCTCGAGGACGCGCAGTATCACGCGAACAATTCCTCGAATCTGAAGGAGCGTTACCTGACGTCGGCCTGCGCGACACCCGGACTTGTCTTCCCGAGCATGATTCAGATGGCGTCGCATCATATGGCGAAGTCGGGAAGCGTCGGGGACGCGAAGCTGATAGCGTCGCTTATCGACAAGCTGGAGGGCGGAGTTCCGTTCCCGGCGAGACTTGACAACACCGAGCAGGGATTGTTCCTCGAGGGATATTACCATCAGGTGCAGAAAAAATTCAGGGATATTGAAAAGGCAAAGCAGGAAAGGGAGGCAAGATCATGAGTGAGGTAATTAAGAACAGGTACGAATTCACGATACTTTTCGACGTTGAGAACGGAAATCCGAACGGGGATCCCGACGCGGCGAATATGCCGCGAGTCGACCCGGAGACCGGACTCGGACTCGTAACTGACGTCTGTCTGAAGCGCAAGATCAGGAACTATGTCGAGGATGTAAAGGAAGACGCCGAGGGGTATAAGATTTATATCAAGGACGGCATTCCGCTGAACACGTCGGACAGACTCGCGTACACCGCGGTTCTCGGTGA
Organism: uncultured Eubacteriales bacterium; assembly: GCA_934503195.1. Lineage (GTDB taxonomy): Bacteria > Bacillota > Clostridia > Oscillospirales > CAG-272 > Flemingiibacterium. Next base: position 938 of record CAKSVM010000195.1, on the reverse strand, counting down.
GGGCAAGAAGCTCGAGAAGAAGGATCCCGAGATAGACAACAAACTGCGCGAATTCATGTGCAAAAACTTCTATGATGTCCGTACCTTCGGGGCGGTGATGACGACATTTGTCAAGGACAAGCTGAACTGCGGACAGGTTCGCGGACCGGTTCAGATCGGATTCGCGCGGAGTATTGATCCGATCGTGCGTCAGGAGGTTTCGATAACGCGCGTGGCGATAACGACCGAGGCGGATTTCGCGAACAAAGAGACCGAGATGGGCAGAAAGCACATCGTACCGTATGCGCTCTACCGCGCGGACGGATTCATCTCGGCGAATCTCGCGAGAAAGGTAACGGGCTTCAGCGAGGATGATCTTGAGCTTCTCTGGACGGCGATCATCAATATGTTCGAGAACGATCACAGCGCGGCGAGAGGGAAGATGGCGGTGCGGAAGCTGATAATTTTCAAGCACGAAAGTGAGCTTGGCAACGCGCCGTCGCACAAGACGCTCGACCTCGTGAGGATAAGACGCCGCGACGGAGTCGGAATCGCCAGAAGCTATGAGGACTATGAGGTTGAGATAAACGAAGCCGGAAGACCGGAGGGTGTGGAGATCATCTGCCGGGAATAATCGATTGATGTTTACAGCGGCAGTCGCGCGAACCATAAGCGAACATGAAATCCCCGGGAGGTTCGCGCGTGGAAAAATGTGAATCCTTGGCGTATCCGGCCGGATTGATCGAGAAATCCGTGACGGACGCGGCGGGATTTGGGAAGACTGTCGTTTATTTGGAGCAGGTTCGCATGAGGTTTGTGCGGATTTGCTGTCACCCTCCGCGAGGAGGGTGTGGGTTGAAATATTAGAAGTTCAAATTTTACGATCGGAGATGACTTTGTCACCCTCCGCGAGGAGGGTGTGGGTTGAAATCCGCAAATATGGTATAATAAGATATCCC
>CAKSVM010000194.1 GCA_934503195.1 uncultured Eubacteriales bacterium | reverse complement strand
GTAGGAGCGCGCGAGATCCTTGATGTTGTCGACGGCGGTTCCGATACCGATCGAGACCTTGGCGTAGAACTCGGCGGAAAGCGTGTCGGCGATGCTCTTGGCGAGCTTCTCGACTTCCTTCATCTCGAAGTTAGCCTTGACTTCCTTGACGAGTACGATATCATGCTCGCCGACCGAGATGACATAGTCCTTGTTCTTGTCGGGGAACATATTCTGAATGAGATCGAAGGGGACAACGTCGCTCTTGCCGTAGAACTTTATGAGAATGACGACGCGGAGAACGTCGGCGTTGAAGTGAAGCTCCTTCGACTTTAAGTAAATGTCGCTGGGGAGGATGTTGTCAAGAATGATATTCTTGATGAACGAGCCTTTGTCGTACTTTTCGTCGTAAAGGCTCTTGATCTGGTTGAGCGAGACGGAAAGGATCATGACGACCTTTTCGGCCATCTTGTCCTCGCCCTCGCAGAAGACGATGTACTCAGGCTTTGCGCTCGCGCCGATCTGGCGGTAGGTGTATCCACCGGAGGCGACGTTTTCGGAGGCGTAGATGATCTCATCGCGCACACCCTGACAGGTCTCACCGATTCTGGTAAGCTCGCTGCACGAGATGATGACTCCGTTCTCGTCGACGACACCGATGACGCGATCAACCGCGTCCTTCATCTGATGAATAACACCCTGGAACAATCTGTTTGACATAAGGCGACCCCTTTCAAGAATCTATGAATTATTTTTATAATTTGGGCTATGTATACTATGTACTATATTGTACACCCATTTTTGTATTTTTTCAATAGGAAAATCAGAATATTCACCAAAAATTCACATCATTTTCAGTACATATGCTATAGTAGTGATGACATACACCACAAGCATAGCGGCGAGAACGTATGTGAGTACCGCCGGAGCGGCAAAGGCGACGATTCCGCCCGCGACGAGGAAAACCGCCGCGATTATCATCGGGACGGCCATGCCGCCGATGACAAGCTTTTTCTGACCCTTTCCTATCGTTCCCTTGCCCGAGATGTGTAAAATCGCGAGGACAAGTCCGGCCGCCGCGACGACAAGGCAGAGAATTTTGCCGAGAAGCGTAACCGCTTTTCCGAACGAGGAATAGAACTCGGTCGCGCACATTCTGAACAGCAAAACGCCAAGCGCGGTCATCACCGAATAGATGAAGAAGTCAAGCCCGAAAATTCCGAACACAAAATAGAGTATCCCGGCCGAAATGAGACCGAGTACGACGAGCGTCGCGTCAAAGGTGAGCCGATAAACAAGCATCGCGCCAAAGAAGACGACCGCCGCGCCAAGGACATTCCATTTTGTGATGACACGATCTGAGTCGTCGGTCTTCTTCCGTTTCACGAACAGCACAATCGCTCCGGCAAGAGCCGCCGCCGAGATAATGAGAAGCGGCGTCAGCCAATAGGAGATGAAGGCCACCTCGCTGTCGATGCTCTTCTTGGCGACGAGCATCACAAGCACGCCGAGAAACGCGAGTACAAACACGATGGCGGATCGGTTGACCATGAGATCGTTATTTGTCTCACGCCGAAGCCTTTCGGCTTTTTTCTGTTTCTGTTTCAAATCATTGCTCACCATAATTTACCATGTTCCCCTTCAGACAGGAGAACCTTCCTCTAAAGAATTTTTTCGAAAAGAACCCATCAGAGTTCAAATCTGTACGCCACGCAGGCAAGGGCGAAGCCCGGAGCCGTCTCGCAGCGCAAAATGCGTTTACCTAGTCCGCAGATCACAAACCCGTTTTCGCGCGCCCTTTCGACCTCGGAAAGCGAGAATCCACCCTCCGAGCCGATGACAACCGCGATTCTCGAAGCCCCGCCGTCGGGAATTCCCTCCAGCACCTCACGAAGCGAGACCGTCCCGTCCCCCTCGTAGAAGAATAGCTTCAGATTGCAGTCGGCGGCGTCGGAAATCGCCGCTTCAAACGAAACCGGACGCCTGACCTCAGGAATCATCCCGCGCCCGCACTGCTTCGCGGCCTCAAGCGCGATCCGGTTCCGGCGTTCAAGCTTCCGATCCTCCTTCGAAGGCTCGATCCTGACGACGCAGCGTTCCGACTCGAACGGAATTATCTCGGACGCGCCCGACTCGATCGACTTCTGGATAATGACGTCGAGCTTGTCCGACTTCGGGAGAGCCTGATAAAGCTTTATGAAAACAGGCGGCTCGGTGTCGGAGTCTCGCTCGGAGACTATCCTCGCGGTGACGGTGTCGGGAGTGAAATCCGAGAGAACGCATTCGTAGACCCTTTTCTGCATGTCGCAGACCGTGACAGACTCGCCGGGACGCATACGGAGCGAGCGCGAGATATGTCTCGCGTCGTCCCCGGTTATCGTGACGAGGCCGTCAGAGATATTCGACTTTTGCAGAAAGAAGCGCGGCATCTGAATCCTCCGGTTTTGAAAAGCAGATCATTTTCTGCGTTTTTCGGTAACAATAGACTTGTTCGATAACCCTCCCGACTTGTCAATCAAATTGCCGACTTATGTCGCCAATTTGATACGCTAAAGTCGGGTTATCGAACAGGTCTAATATATTATACTATAC
>CAKSVM010000193.1 GCA_934503195.1 uncultured Eubacteriales bacterium | reverse complement strand
GAATTTATCAGCCGAGCCAGCTTTCGACGAACTTTTCGATCTCTGTATTTGCTCTTTCGCCGTTCGCGGCCATCGCGCTCGCGAGCTGAGCCTTACCGCTCGCCACATCAGCGAGTGACGAGTAGGTTCCTCCGAAATCATAGATATAGTTGAAATCGACACAGAGCGTGTTGAAAACGATATCAAGCATCTCCGCGCTGTTTTCGTCGCGCGAGGTCTTCTGCTTGTAGGTCAGGTCATAGGCCTTGGAACGGATATTCTTCCACGAGTAGTAGGCGAGGGCTTCGGTGATGACTCCCGCGAACTCGGGATCGGCCGTCGCCGGTATGGCGACGAAGGCGTCAGCCCAGCAGTTTACGTAGGTGTGATAATCGTCCTGATTGGCGTCGCCCTTGGGCATAGGAAGCACCATATAGTCGTCGGTCATGTCGCGCAGAAAATTCTGTGCGCTCTCGGTGTAGTGATACATGAAAAGGGCGCGGCCTTCCTTGAACGCCTTGTTTATGTAGGCCCACTGGTCGTCGAAGCGGTTGTTGTCGAAGGCGAGATTCTTTACCTTGTCAAGTACTGTGAGCGTGCGGTCGTTCATGAGATCGATCTCAATCGATTTCCCGTCGGCTGTGAGCTTTGACGGCGAGACTCCCGCGTCGATGACGAAGTAGGGAAGATTATTGTTTGTTGAATTGCAGTTTATCGCGAGTCCGAAGAAATCATCATAAGGATCCATCACTCCGTCATCGTTCAGATCCTGATTGAGTCCCTTGGTGCGCAGAATCAGCTCGTCAAGTGTCCATTTTCCGCCGCGGACGAGTTCGCAGATTTCGTCAGTGTCGATCTTGTAATCCTCCGCGAGGCGGGTGTTGAGGTAGAGGCACTGCGCGATCTGGTACATGGTCGGCGAGATGTCCCCGGTTGTGAAATAGAGCTTGTCGCCGAGTTTGAGATTCTTATAGAAGAGCTTGCTCCACCAGTCCGAGTCGAGTGAGAGATAATCGTTGTCGCAGAGGTTGGCGAGAACTCCGTCAGCCATAACCGTTCCGAGGTTTCCGCCCTGAATGAGCGAGATGCACATCGTGTATTCGTCGTCTCCGGCGAGGACGCTGCTTTTCATCGCGCCGATTCCGACTCCGGCCTTAGTCATCTGGACATACTCAATGTCGACGTTATATCTGTCCTCGATAGCGAGGTCGCGTTCATAGAGTGCGTCGTTGACGATATCTCCGTTTATTGTTCCGTCGTGCATATTGACGTGCCATTCGGGGTAGTCGTTGGCGTCTAAGATTGTGAATTTTTTTTTGCCGAAATCATGTTCGCCGAGTTCGTCAAGGCGGTCAGTGACCGGGTTTTCGGATGGCGTTGAGGTATTTGCGCTGTCATCTGTCGTATCGGGCGCGGATCCGTTTGACCCGCAGGCGGTCAGGAGTGTCGCGAGGATGAGGAGGGCGGAAATCTGACGTTTCATAGTTATTGTTCCTTTCGCGTTGGTTTTGGTTTGCGTTTTATATTATAACACATCCGTGTTGACATTGCAATGAACTGGATTCTAGAATATTTGTCTCAGATTATGATTGGAATTGACATTTTCCGGTCTTTGTGTTATAATATGGGCAGAAAATCACGGCGCGGAGGATGGAAGATGTTTGAGATATATGATTTCAAGAACGGCCCGCTCAAATTATTCGCTGACACATTCATGTTTGATTTCAAGAACAACAATCTGCCTTGGTGGCTGTATCGGAAGGATTATCCCAAAGTACCGTTCGGAAGTCACAATCACGCCGATCCCGAGGCGCTTTATGTAAGGAGAGGGAGCATAAGGATTTTCGTGAACGATGTTCCATATACTCTGCGTGAAAACGAGCTGCTTATTGTAAATCCATACGATACTCACAGAGGATATTTCACCGACGCGGATTATCTTGAGTACAGCTATGTTATCTTCGATCTGTCAATTATCGGCGAATGCGGGAAGCGGATTGAGAATCTGATATCCGAGATCCGATACGGAATCAGGCGGTTTTCGCCGATTCTCAGAGGTGAGGACGCGGACAGGATCGGAGAAATCATCTATAAGCTCGCGCTGCTGCGGCAGTCGGCGACGGCCGGAAGGCTTTCGGTAACCGAGGAAATTCAGGCGGAATCGATGGTATTTTCGATTTTTTCGGAGCTTATAAATCACGTTGAGTTGAAGCGGCTGGCGAAAAAGCCGTACGACACGGATTTCATAAAAGAAGTTTCGATCTACATTGAGTGCAACTACAAATCACCGCTCACGACCGCACGTGTAAGCAGTGAGCTTGGTTATTCGAAGAACTATTTCTGCACGCTCTTCAAGGCGAATTTCGGACAGAGCTTTTCGAATTATCTCTGCGAATACCGGATAAAGCGTTCGCTTAGTCTGGCGAAGCTTTTCACGGACAACTCTCTTCCGCTCTCGGCAATCGCGGCGATGGTAGGGTTTACGGACTACTGTTATTTTTCGCGGAGCTTCACAAGGTACATAGGCGTTCCGCCGTCGGTTTATTTCAAGGGGTGAAGGCCGAGGACAGCTGGGCGGCCGCGAAGCGGCCGCAGGCGGCAACGCAG
>CAKSVM010000192.1 GCA_934503195.1 uncultured Eubacteriales bacterium | reverse complement strand
GCCGTGAAGGCGTCGAAATAGTTCTGTAAGGTCGGCGAGAGCGTGAAGAACTTCGGCACGTACTCCGAGTTGTAGGACGAATAACTCTTCACCGACGTAAGTATCATCCAGTAGAACGGGAAAAGCACCATCAGAGCCCAGAGGGAGAGGAAGATGTAGATGAAAATCTTCCCGACGAGCGATTTTATCCGCCCCGAACGCTTTATTTTTTCGAATTCGTCAGTCATTTTGAGCCTCCGGTCTTCTCCGCGGTCTTTCTGCTGACGAGCAGATTCACGCAGGTGATTGTGAGAACGACGGCGAAGAGGATTATCGCGGCCGCCGACGCGTAGGAAGGATATCCGCCCGAATCGCCGTAGAGCATATCATAGACGTAGCCGACGATCGTGTTCATCCCGGCGACGTTGAGATTCGTTCCGAAGAGCGCGACGGCGTCGCTGTAGGCCTTGAACGCGCCGATGAAGCCGGTTATCACGAGGTAGAAGATCATCGGCGAGATCATCGGAAGGGTGATTTTGTAAAAGACGCGAAATTTCGACGTCCCGTCAACTCTGGCGGCGTTGTAATAATCGCGGTTGACCGACGCGAGCGCGCTCGTCAGAATCAGAATCTTGAACGGCAGAACGATCCAGATCGTGTAGAAGCAGAGGACGAACATTTTAGCCCAATAAGGACCGTCGATAAAATCGACCGAATTCCCGCCGAAAAGATTTATCAGCATATTCACAAGCCCCTCGGAATAGGCGGTCTTCTTGAAAAGGATCATGAAAACGAGTCCGACCGCGAGGGTGTTCGTGACGTAGGGGAGGAAAAAGATCGTCTGGTAAAGCTCGCGGAGCTTCGAAATCGACGAGAGCCCGAGCGAGATGAGGAGCGCGAGTCCGGTTGAAACCGGAACCGTGATGATCACGAGGATGAAGGTATTCTTCAGAGCCTGAAGAAAATACGGATCGTGGAGAACGTAGGAATAGTTGTAGAGTCCGGTCCCGAAAAAGGTCTGCGACGCCGAGTTGTAGCCCTCCTCAAACGAGTAGACGAAGACGTCGACGAGCGGATAGACCATGAAGACACCGAGAAAAAGCACCGCCGGGAGCAGATAAAGCCAGCCCTTGAGATTATTCTTATCCATTTTCGCCCTCTCCGAAAGGTATTCTTTCCTCGGTCTCCCTGTCGAAGATGAAGAGCTTGTGCGGCTTTATGTCAAACGCGATTTCCGGCTTTGAAACGTCGATTCTGAGATCCGAATTGATTATCGAGCGGATAACCGGATTCTGCGACGCGGAATTCTCCGAGACGACGCTCATGTCGCGCCCCATGACCTCGACGCGGTCGAGCTCGCAGACAAGCCGTCCGTTTTCCGACGGAATGAACCCTTCGGGGCGTATCGCGGCGTAAACCTCGCCGTCGCGCGCGCCGGGGACACCGAGAACATCGTTTTCGCCGATATAAAGCCTTCCCTTTTCCACGCGCGCGTCGAAGACGTTGATCGGCGGCGTTCCGAGGAACTTCGCGACAAAAAGATTCGCGGGGTTGTCGTAGACCTCCTGCGGCTTTCCGATCTGCTGAACGATTCCGGCCTTCATGACGACGATCATGTCCGAGATGCTCATCGCCTCGTCCTGATCGTGCGTGACGAAAATCGTCGTGACCTTCGTCTCGCGCTGAATCCGTCGGATTTCCTCGCGGGTCTGGAGTCTCAGCCGCGCGTCGAGGTTTGAAAGCGGTTCGTCGAGGAGCAGGACTCTCGGAGTCTTGACAAGCGCGCGGGCGATCGCGACCCGCTGCTGCTGACCGCCCGAAAGCTCGCTCGGCTTGCGGTCCATGAAGCTCTCGATCTGAACGAGCTTCGCGGCGGCGTCGGCGCGCTCCTTCATCTGATCCTTCGTCAGCTTGTCCTTTCCGCGCAGATTCTGGAGCGGGAAGATGATGTTCTGAAAGACGGTGAGATGCGGATAGAGCGCGTAGTTCTGGAAAACCATGCCGACTCCGCGGTTCTCGGGCGGAAGATCGGTCACGTCGTCGTCACCGAAGAAAATCTTTCCCTCGGTCGGATGAAGAAGGCCGCAGATGAGGTTGAGCGTCGTGCTTTTTCCGCAGCCCGAGGGGCCTAAGAGGCCGATCAGCTTGCCGTCGGGTATTTCGAAGCAGAAGTCGCCCACAGCGGTGACTTCCTTTGAGTTTTTGCCGGGTGACCTGAATTTCTTTGTGAGATGATCTAATGTTACTTTCATGGATTCCTCCGAAAAAAGAATGGCGTTACTTCATTATAACACATTTTTCCTGAGTTTGCAAGAATAAAATGCAACAAATTTCAAATAATATAAGCCGTCCGGATAGTGACGTCTTCGCTCCCCGCGCTTTCTCCGGTAAGAACCGTCAAATTCGCCTGAAATAACGTCCGTCGAATGAATTTTCTGCCGTTTTGAGACAAATCTCGCCACCCGGAAAACTTTTTCCCGAGAACCTCTTGACAAACCGCTTCGGATGTGATATAATATTATTGTCTTGGAGAGACACGCGCTTGTAGCTCAGTGGATAGAGTGCCCGGCTACGAACCGGTAGGTCGCAGGTTCGAATCCCGCCAGGCGCGCCAG
>CAKSVM010000191.1 GCA_934503195.1 uncultured Eubacteriales bacterium | reverse complement strand
AGATCGTAGGGCTTGTTTCCGCGCGCTCCTTCATAATAGCACGGCTTGACCAGCTCGTACAGCTGCTCCCACGGCAGAATGGCGTCCATCTTTTCGAGAAACTCACGTTTGTGCGTTTTTACTTCTTTTAATTCGTTGTGTATGAACGACAGGCTCATTTGTTTGTTCATGGATTTATTATACCACTTTTTCACGATTTTTCAAGACCCTTGGTTTTGTGCGGTGTTGCCTTATATCTCCACCTCGCACCATATCGGCGAGTGATCGCTCGCGTCGAGCGCGAACTGATCCTGAACCACCTCAAACTTCGCCGGAACAATCTCACCGCGGTAGAAAATATGGTCAAGCGACTCGGTGTAGTCCTTCGACGTTCTCACGCCGTGATACTTCCCGTCCGCGCCGCGCACCGGATCGCCATGATGCGAGCCGACGTCGGAGCTTTCGGCCGCTTCCTCCTTCATCAGCTTCCATCCGGCCGCCTTCAGATAATCAAGCGTCGGAAGCGAATACGGACTGTTCAGATCGCCCATTCCGACAACCGGACAGGAATACTCCGCGATCAGCTCAAAGGCCTTCGCAGTGATCAGCGCGGCGTTCGATACGCGGATCAGATCCTGCGCCCGCTCACCCTGATATTTCCACCAGAAGTGGGTTCCGAAGACCGCGAGCTTTTTCCCGCTCGATTTTTCCTCAAAAACGCCCCAAGTCGCGCCCTTCGACACGTCCGGCGTGTCGGGAAACTTCACGAAACCGCTGTCGGTAAGCGAGAATTTCTCTTTCTTATATAACAGCGGCAGAAAGTTGTTCGCCGGAGCCTCGTCGGTCTCAACGAAAGCGTACTCCCCGCGAAGCGACGCGAAAAGCCCGGATTTGTTCCAGTTCACCGTCGCCTCCTGCATCGAAAGAATGTCGGGCGAATATGCGGAAATTACCCGGCCGATCCCGTCCTCGCGTTCGGTCACGGGATTTTCGAAATAATCCCCCCAGATATTGAAACTCATGATTCTGATCATTGTTTTTCCCCTTTCAGAAGTTTTACCGTCACATCATAGGCCCCGCCGCGCACCTCGATGATGAACGGCGCGTGCGAGATCAGCCGATCCTCCCAGCATCTGAATATCGACGCCAGCGAAATAAGCTTCCCGTAAGGCTCGACGATCGGAACGTGATTCTCGAATTCCGGCGTCACCTGATGGATGTGATAGCCGTTGATTTCATTTCCAAGCTCGGCGTACCATTCGCCAAGCGTATATTTTTCGCTGAACGGACGGTTGTTCCGAGCGTGACCGATGTCGAGATGGAATCCGATCTCCCGCCCCGGAAGAGCCGCTCGGAGCTTTTCGACATATTCCCGGCACTCGCCCGGAGTGTAGCCGAATCGGTGATCGTCAACCGTGTCTTCAGCGGTCATGTGCATATTCTCAACGCCGATCACACACCCGTCGGGAAGCCCGGAAAGCTTCGCCGCCGCGTATGAAACGACTCTGTCAAGCCCGCCGTCCTCCATTTCCGAAACCGGAGCCTCCGGAACGTGAAGCGTAATCCGATCCGCGCCAACGAGCTTTGAAAAAGCGACAAACTCATCGAAATCGTCGCCGATCACCTCGCCGCCGCGCATATGTATCTCGGGCGCGTGGAGCGAAAGAACCCGTCCGCCCGACTCCCGCCATTTGGTAAGAAGCGGAAATAACTTCTCCCTGTCGAGCGAAAAAGCGTTCTTCCGGAGCTCGATGACCAGAAGCTTTTCCTCTGTGGCGTATGGAATGTCGACAAGCGGCTTCATGCAGGAGATCCCGAGAAAATCCGAAAAATCCGGCATCGGACAGGAAAAATGCCGCCGCTCAATCTCCCCGGTGTCAGTGTCAAAAACCACAATCCCCGGCTCCTCGCCGATCGCCTTGTCGGGATCGGCCGCGAGAAGCGAGACATCGTTGCCACTGACCTCGAAAAAATGTAAATGACCGTAGAAATGCTTCACGCCGGGACGCGCCTCGCGCCATTCAGAAAATCTCTTTCCGAGATTCCGCGCCGGATGATGCGTCACGACAATGTCGCCGTCGGAAGCCCACTCAAGCAGCGCGAAATCAGAATCTGTAAGCTTCCCCGAAGCGTCCGAAATCAGAAAGATATTCACGCCCCCGGCGGAAACCGCCCGCGATGAATGACTGCCGAGAATGACCGCCGCGGTCTCGGGCGTCCTCAGATCCGAATTACCGGCGATCACGGCCGACGGCACACTCAGACTCCCGACTTTTCCGAGGAAATAATCCGCGGTGTCGGGATCACCGTTCGCCGTGTAGTCCCCAGCGAAAACGAAAAGTCCGCACTTCTCCGCCTCACCCAGCATAAAATCCAAGGCCTTGTACTGCACCGCGCGTGTATCGCGCGGGAGATGCAGATCACATCCGAAAGCGATTTTCATAGTCCTCTCCTTGTCGTAAAAAATTCCAACGGAACAACGAAAAATACGTGTGTTCCGCAAACGATAAGCCAAACACGCCGCGCGGGAGTCTGCGTATACCTCCGAGTCGCGCTAAAAAAGGACTCCGATTTCAGCTTTGTGCGAATTTCCCAGAGGGGCGCGATCAAGGCAGAGCCTTGATCGCGTGTTCCGGCGCGCCGCGGCGCACCGGAAC
>CAKSVM010000190.1 GCA_934503195.1 uncultured Eubacteriales bacterium | reverse complement strand
GCGCGTCACCTGCCCTCGACGGGGCGGCGAAGCCGCCCCGTCGAGTCGTCCCGCGTAAGCGGGACACGGCGGCAAGGCTCTGCCTTGCCGCCGCCCCGACGAACGCACTGGCGAAATTTCATTGCTGTCCGCGTCAGAATCGCCCGGCGGGCTTTTTTATTTTTCGCTTTTTTCGCGGAACCCCTTGCATTTTTCGCGGAACTGTGCTATAATATTTGCGAAAAATTTATTATTATGAGGTATTTTTTATGTACGAAGAACTCATCGCAAGACTTGACAAGCTCGAAGCCGAGGTCGGGTCGCTCAGACGCTCAAATCCCCTCTGGGGCAAGAAATGGTTCGCGACCGGAGACAGCTTCACCGAGGGCGATTTCAGCGGCTCGGCAAAGCAGGATTTCATCTTCGAGTCGGGTAAATACGCCGGGAAGAAGAAGGTCTACCCCTATTTCATCGGCGACCGGAACAACATGGAGGTCATCAACGACGGCAAGTGCGGAAGCATCCTTCCGATGGAGAAGACCTTCGTCTCGGGTGAGTCGACCGATCCGGATTACTGCCGTCCCTTCACCTACGAACGCTACAAGAAGATCCCGGCCGACGTCGATTACATAACCCTCTGGTTCGGAATCAACGACTCATGGCATTCCGCGCTCGGCACGATCGACGACACCGAAAACACGACCTTTTACGGCGGCTGGAATTTCATCCTCCCGTATCTCATAAAGAATTTCCCGAACGCCAAGCTCGGCATCATCGTCACCAACGGCGGCATGGCCGAGTACCGCAAGGCGACGCGCGAATGCTGCGAAAAGTGGGGCGTTCCGTATCTCGATATGATGGGCGACGTCCGGATTCCGGTCAGCCTCGGACGCGAAGCCGGAATGGGACTTTGCGAAGAGGCGAAGAAGCTCTGGTACGAACGCTTCAGAGTCAAATGCGTTGAGGGAAAGCAGAACGGTCATCCGTGTCCCGAATGGCACGAGTTCCAGTCATATTACATCGAGGATTTCCTCCGGAGGATTTAAGATGGAATATAAAGTGATCCGCGAAAAAATCTATTCCTACCGCGACGAACTGGTGGAAAAGCTCTCGATGCTTGTCCGCGTGCCATCGATTCAGTCAGAGGCAAAGCCGCGCGCGCCGTTCGGAGAGTCCTGCGCGAAGGTGCTTGAAGTGGCTGAGGAAATGTTCAGAGCCGAGGGACTTTCGACCGAGCTTCACGCCGAAAGCGGTTATCTTCTCGCGAAAACCGCGGGCGAGGGAAACAGGCTCGGACTCTACGGACACGCCGACGTTGTCCCGGTCGGCACCGGATGGACGCTGACCGAACCCTTTGAGCCGAAGATTATCGACGGATTCATTGTCGGCCGCGGCGCGTATGACAACAAATCGGGAGTTGTCGAATCGCTCTTCGCGCTCCGCGCGCTTCGCGAACTCGGGATCGCGCCGAAGCACCGCGTCACGGTCTACGTTGGCTCAAACGAGGAGAGCGGGATGGCAGATATACGGAACTACGTGAAGGAGCAGGAGATGCCGGAGGTTAATCTTGTGCCTGACTGTTCGTACCCGGCCGGACGCGGAGAGAAGGGAATTCTCAGATTCTACGCGGTCGGACGCGAAAAGCTGCGGGACGTTGTCGGATTCTCGGGCGGAGAGGCGTTTAATATAATCCTCGGCGAGGCCGGGGCGGAGATTTCGTGCGCGGGGACTGATTTTGCCGGAAGCGGCGGGATCACGGCTGAGTATTCGTATGGAATTCTGAAGCTCCGGGCGAAGGGATTTTCAAAGCACGCGGCCGATCCGGAAGGCTCCAGAAACGCCGGGAAGCTGCTCGCCGACGCTATTTTCTCTGGAGTCAGCGTCTGTGAAGGCGACCGGGAGATCATGAAGAATATTTCCTCGATGCTTGACGGCTACTACGGCGAGGGACTCGGAATCGTGAATTCCGATCCGGATTTCGGGAAGCTGACCTGTTCGAACGGCATTGTCGGTCTCCGCGACGGGCATCCGATCGTGTCGTTCGACGTCAGATACGGTCCGTCGGTCGGCGGCGATGAGCTTGAATCGCGGATTACGGCGCGGCTTGATGAACTCGGATTCGATTTCGAGCTTCAGAGCAACCGCCCGGGCTTTGTGATCGACCCGAACGACCGCTGGCTGAAGACGGTGGTTGACGCGTACCACGACTGCTCGGGCGAGTCAGAATCCGAGCCGGTGCTTAACGGCGGCGGAACCTACGCGAGGTATCTGAAGAACGGAATCAGCGTCGGCTGTGCCTGCCATCGTCCGCGCCCCTTCGCGCTCCCGGACGGGCATGGCGGCTGTCATCAGCCCGACGAGACGGTGAGTGTCGACGGAATTCTCGACGCGGCCGCGATCCTCGCGTACATGATCATGAAGGTCGACGCGGCGGAATAAAGTTAAAATCGGCGGTGGATTGGAAGCCGCGGATTTTCAAGAGATACCGCGCAAATTGAAATAAATCGGCCGCGCGGCTTGTTATGCAAGCCGTGCGGCTGATTTTATGTAAAAATGTGCGGTTATTGAGCGGATGGTCGGCGGGAAATTCGAATGGGGCGCAGAAACGGTGGGATTGGAATGGAGGGGCGTGGGAAAGGCGGCGGATTCCGGGGCGGTTTGGAGTAGAGTCGGATCAGAGGAGTTCACGCGGTATGGCGGCCTGCGAGG
>CAKSVM010000189.1 GCA_934503195.1 uncultured Eubacteriales bacterium | reverse complement strand
TCCAGCCCGTGCCGTTAAGAGCCTTGGGATTCCATTTTTTGTCGCCGATCAGCCCGGCCGTCACCATTCCGTTGTTCGGGAGCATACGCGTTGTCGAGTCCTTCTTGTCCTTTTCGCGCGCCATGTCTGAGAAATATCCGCGGTCGAGCCACGACGCCGGGATCGTCATCGTCACGGTGTAATTCCCCAGCTGACTTTCGCGGACAAGCTCCTTCGTGCCGTCGGGAATCTCGTCTATATCCTGAACCGGAGTCATCTCGGACATATTCCAGGTGAAGCTTCCGAACTCGTTCTTTCCGGTCAGCGTCTCGGCGTCGGTCCATTCGAGTCCGCCCGTGAACTCTCCGAAATATTTGTTCACGTAATACATATAATCGTAGCCTTCGAAGACGTTTCCGCAGAGCGACTGGATGAAGAAGCATTTCTCCTCGCCCACATCGCGGGTGTGTTCAATCGCGACGTATTTTCCGCCCGGCGAAAGATGGAAGCCGAATATGCTCTGCGCGTCGACCCGCTCGAAGGTCGCGATCTGCCTTCCGTCGGTGTTTTTGAGTATCATCTGAACATAGCTCTGACCCGCGTTCCGGTCGACTGAGGCTGTCCATCCGCCGCCGAAGTCATAGCTGTACGCCGGCTCGCTGTCGACGAAATAGGCGTTTTCGATCCGGAAATCGACGTCCTTCCAGCTCGTTTCGGAGTAAGGATCGTAGGCTCTGACATCAAGGCAGAACGTGAATTTCCCGCAGTCGATGTCGACTCTGAGATCATAGAGTCCGTTTCCGCCCCAGCCGCTGTCCGAGATTTCAAGCTCGTCAAAGGTCACGCTCTCCGGGAGACTGTCGATATAATTATTCGAAACGCTGAGCGTGAAGTTCCCGAGCTCGACCATGTACCGACCTCCCCAGTCGATTCTCGAATCGTGCAGCTTTTTCAGAATCGCGTTCACTTTTTCCGTGAATTCCGCGGTGTCCGAACGTTTTATCGCCTCGGTCGGGCTGAGACCGTCCGCAATGTCGGCCGAGGGAGGCGCGGATCCGGTCGTCTTTTCGACGAAGAAGGGGACGTATTCAAACGAATCCGCGTAATATTTCGCGCCGTCCGGAATCCGGCCGCTTACCGCGCTGAAGCACCAGCTGAACGCCCCCGGCGCGATTTCCCTCACGCTGTCGGGCAGATTTATCTCGCGAAGCGGAGTTGACGCGAAGGCGTTGAAGCCGATGTATTCCACCGTCCCGCCGAAGTCGGCTTTTTCGAGATCGAATCCCGTGAAGGCGCCGGGCGCGATATAGAGAACCCCGTCGGGGATCGTGTATTCGGTGATCGTCCGGTCGGAGCCCGAGAGAAGGACCTCGCCGCAGTTTGAGATCACCGCTCCGCCGCGCTCGGTGAAGGCGGCGGAATTTCCGCGGTCGAGCGACTCAAGCCCCGAAAGACCGGTGAGATCGGCGGCCTCAAGGTCGGTCAGCGATTTTCCGAGCTTCAGACTGACAATATTCTTCGAGTTCTCGTTTTCGGCGAACGCGCCGTCGGCGATCTCCTTCACGCTGTCGGGAATAATGACGTTCGTGTCGCTTCCGGTGTAGGCGAGGAGAATTCCGTCCTTTATGATAAAGCCATTCCGGTTTGCCTTTCCGACGTCGATTCCGCGCAGCAGGAAGACCGTGCCGCAGATCACCGCGACCGACGCGGCGGCCGAGATTATGGCTGTCTGACCGTGACAATTCCTTCCAGTTCTCTTTTTCCGGGGCGTGATTTCGGAATTCACGGCCTCGATTATGTACTTCTCGTCGACCCGTCCGAGCGCGTCGAGAAAATCAAGCTCTCTCATACGTTAATCCCCTCGCTTTCAAGCATTTTCTTAAGCTTCGCGCGGAGCCTTGACAGCCTTACCGACGCGTTGTTTCCGGTGATTCCGAGGCCGTCCGCCGCCTCGGGGATGCTCATCCCGAGATAGTATCTCCGGGTGAAGAGAAGCCTTGACCCGCGGTCGAGCGACGCTAAAAACCGGTTCAGCACCGCGGTTATCGCGCGCGAGTCGGCGTCGGTGACGGCCGACCCGGTTATAAGATCGTCGAGCTCGCACATTATCGCCGAGCGTTTGACGGCGTGCTTGTAGCGATAGAGCTTGAGCGCGAGATTTCTCACCATCGCGACGAAATAGGCGCAGAGCGAGTCTGGGCGGTTCGGCGGAAGCGAATTCCACATCCCCATATACCCGTCGTCAAGGCATTCCTCGGAGTCGCGCGGGTCGCCGAGGATATTCATGGCGACCTTTCCGGCGATCCGGCCGTATTTTCCCGAGAGGGCGGGGATCGCGCTTTCCGAGCGGCTCCAGAAAAGATCGATTATTGTTTTGTCACTTGTGTTCATGATAACCTCCTGTTCTGCTATATAAGTACCCTCCGGCGCGGGAATCTTACAGAGATTATACCATATTCCGCGGATTTTTTCAAGCCGGCAAAATTTATTTTATTTTTTTTCAAAAACCCCTTGACAAACGCGTCTGAATGTGCTATAATATTATTCGTGATGAAGATCCGGCCGGGTAGTTCAGCTGGTTAGAACGCTAGCCTGTCACGCTAGAGGTCGTGGGTTCGAACCCCATCCCGGTCGCCATCACGCTGCTATGGCTCAGTTGGTAGAGCGCATCCTTGGTAAGGATGAGGTCATCAGTTCGACTCTGATTAGCAGCTCCA
>CAKSVM010000188.1 GCA_934503195.1 uncultured Eubacteriales bacterium | reverse complement strand
GCGCGCGGCCGAAGGCCGCGCCTCACTATTCAAGCCTCAACTTCAACCCCGAATTCCGCGAAGCCAGAGCCAAAGGAAATCAATTTCTCTCTCGTTCCCCTGAATTCAGGGCCTGCGAACCTCAGCCTTTGCTCGAATACAGCGCGGTGATCTCGGTAAGCGTCGTGTCAATCGCACTCTGCTTCGACGCGATCAGCGACGCGAAATTGCCCGAACCCGAGTTCATTGCTGCCGTGATGCCCGAGATCAGCTGTCCGATGTTGAAGAGGTTTCCGATGTCGCAGGTCCGGTTCTCGCAGATCAGATCGAGCATCCCGATCGACTCGTTGTCGCGCACGTACTTGCCCTTCAGTGCCTTGTCGTAGAACGCCGGGGTGACATACTTCTTCGAATGGTACGCCATGTCCTCCATGATGATCGACGACGCCTCGACATCCTTCACATTGATCGGAATCGCCGCGCAGCCCGCCGCCCACGTCTGTACGTAGGTGTAGTACTTGTCCTGCGCCTCGTCATACTTCGGATACGGAAGGATTCCGAAGTCGGTCTCCATTCCGCGCATCGTCGGGACGTTGTTCATCGTTCCCGCGAGGAATAACAGCCGCCCGGCCTCGAAGGTCTGCGCCGCCGCGTTCACGTGATCTCCAGTTAATTCCGGACTCCATTTCGCTTTGTCGGTAAAGCAGATCACGTTTCCCTCGGCCGTGTAGAGCTTCAGAATCTTCTCAAGCACGCCGAGGCTCCGCTCACTTCCGCCAGTGAAGGTGAACTCTTCATTCTTCGGGTCGTACGTCACGAATTTGCTGCCCGAAGCCGAATAGAAGACCTCCGCGTGATTGTTCAGGATTCCGATTCCGACGTTGTCGGCCGCCGTGAAGCTTCCGTCGCCGTTCGTGTCGGACGCGAACTTCGCCGCCTCGACGAGCATATTGTCGATCGTCCACGTGCCGTTATTGACCATCTCATACGGATCGGTGATGCCGTAGTCGCGGACGATATCCTTGTTGAAAAGCACGCAGTAGGACGCGCGGATGAACGCCATGCAGATATCGCCGTCGCCATAATACGAACGCCCGCCGATGTTCACATCCTCGTTGAACTGCTGGCTCCACCACGGCTTCGAGAGATCGACATTCCCGATCTCGTTGAGATCGTAAAGAAGTCCGTCGCGCGCCAGAAGCGCGGCATCCTGAATCGTCGGCATGATGAAATCATACTCGTTCTCGCCCGCCATCATCAGCTTTGAGATCTCGTTGTACATCGAATAGCTGTACTGCTGCCCGATCGTCTTGTAGACCGCCTTCAGCTCGATATTGTACTTCGTGCTGATCGCGAGATTGCGGTCATAGACCGCGTCGTTCACAGTGTCGCCGTTCTGCTCGTCGACATAGAGATCGAGTGCCGTCCAGCGGCCGCTCATGTCGCCCTCCATCTTGCCAAGAATCGTGAACTCGCGTCCCTTTCCGTCATAGGCCGGAAGATCCGGGACAAGCTCGGTCTCGACGCTGTCGGAAGTCGACTGCGGAATGTCGGTCGTCGTCGGAGTGTCCACACCGGGAACCTCTCCGCAGGAGACAAAAGCCGCCGCCGCGAGAATCGCGGCGATTGCCGATGAAATTTTTCTCTGCTTCATATTGCACACCTCTGGTAAAAATTATTTGTCAAAACGCGCGTATTTATATGAATATTATACAGCATTCATCGGCGTCGCGCTATGAAATTCCCGACTCAAATTTGTAAAAATCGAGACAAACTCTTGATTTTCCGGAAGACATATGGTATACTTAAAATAAGCGTAAAACTCTTTTGAAAGGTGATCGTGGATGGAAAATCAGGTATATTTCGGAAATCTCTTCCCGCAGGTAAAATCAATGCTCTACACCGACATCCACCCGGATGAAAGTCACGGACGGGTGCATGAGAAGCTGTCCTACGCCTATCGCGTATTCGTAGTGACGTTCGGAAACCTCACGTTCTTGATGGACGGCGAAGAAAAGGTCTGCCATCCAGGCGACACGGTGTTTCTCTGCCCCAGACAGAAGTATGTGACGATTTTCGACGATCCGGTCTGTACGACGATAAATCTCGTCTTTGAGTTTTCGGATCGGCTGAGCGAAAAAAAGATCCCGCGCCAGGCACCGGGATTTCTGATGTGTTTTAACGGCGAGACCGAGAATCCGGACTTTTACTATGACCGTCTGAATTTCGTCGACCTTCCGGCCTTCAACTCGTCGTTCATGATAAGCGGAGTTCCTGACGCGGCGGGGCGGATGACCGAGATGCACAGGCTCTACATGGCCGATGATCTTTTTTCGCATCTGAAGCTGAACGCGGCCGCGCTCAGCTTCATTTCAGACGTGGCGGAGTACGCGACCGGAATCAACAGCCGCGAAAAGAGCGGACTTACACGGCGGATTCTTGATTACATCGACGAACACATATCCGAGCGTCTGACCTGCGAGGGGATCGCGGAGAAATTCTCATATCATCCGAGCTATATAAACCGCCTTGTCCGGAGCTACACGGGGTATACGCTCCGCGACTACATAACGCGGCGGAAGATCCGCGAGGCCACGCGGCTCCTGACCGGAACCGATCTCTCAATGACCGAGATCGCCTATCGGCTCGCGTTCTACGACAGCAGTCATTTCAGCAAGGTTTACCAGACTCAGATGAAGATGACGCCGACCGAGGTGCGG
>CAKSVM010000187.1 GCA_934503195.1 uncultured Eubacteriales bacterium | reverse complement strand
GCGGCCGCTTCGCGGCCGCTCGCCCCTCTTTTTCGCGCGCACGCGCGAAAAAGAGGCGGCTGTCGCGAAAGCGACAGCCGCCCCGTCGTAACGACTGGCAGAAACTCAAAATCCGACCCGGATCCTCATCCGACGGAACTCAGCCGAGCAAAGCTTCCTTCATAACCTTGATCGCCTCGGCAATGGCCGACTCGAAATTGTCGCCCGTTCCGCCCTCAAGCGAAACCGCGCCGTCGTACCCCGCTAACTTCAGCGCGGCAAAAAAGCTCCGGCAGTCGCCGATGTCGTCAATCGTCGGAACGTGACGGTTGTTCTTCGGACTTGCGATGTGAACGTGCTTTATCGCGGAACCGTAGCTTGCAAGCTCGGGAAGCTTGTCGCCGCCAAGCATCGAATGATAGTAGTCGATGAGAAGCTGAACCTCCGGCTTTCCGACCGCGCGGATGATCTCCATCGCCTCGCGGCAGTTGTTGATGAAGTTGCACTCCTCGCGGCGAAGCTCCTCGATCGCGATCACAACTCCGTGACGCTTCGCGTTCGGCGCGATTACGTCCGAAAGCAGCGCGCAGAAACGCTCCTTCGCCTCGTCAAGGCTCATTCCCTCGGGAATCTCACGCGCCTTTCCGCTTCCAAGCACGACGACGGGAGAGCCGAGCGGCTTCGCCTTCTCAAACGTCTTGTCCAGATATTCGTCAACCTCGGCGTAAACTTCCTTGCCGCCTAAAAGCTGAATGCTTCCCGGGAACATTCCGTTGTGCGACGCGCAGGGCATCCCAAGTTCCTTCGACTTTTCGGCCATCGCCGCGATCTTTTCGTCCGGCGCGTTCATCAGTCCCGAAAATCCCGTCTCGTACGCTTCGTATCCGTGATTCCTTAAGATCTGAAGCTTGTCAAGAGCCTCAAGTCCTATACAGCAGGCAAATTTCATTTTGTTCTCCTAATATTTTCGCGGTATATCCGCTTTGATAAATAAATTATAACACACCCCCGCCGATTAGTCAAGCCCTGTCACGCAACTTAGCGTTTTCGCCAACAATTTAGCAATTTCGCCTATCGTTAAAGTGTACAAAAACGCCCAACGAGATTTGTTGAAGATGCTGAGGAATGCCGTCTTGACAATTCGCGGAAAATGTTGTATAATAAGATAATAATACATTCGAACCCCAAAAATAAATATAAAGGAGAATAAACTTATGGTGAATCCGAATCAGTCCGAGAAGTTTCTGAAGGAAGGTCTTACCTTCGACGACGTTCTGCTCATCCCCGCGAAGAGCGATGTCACCCCTAACATGGTAAGCCTTGAGACCCAGCTCACGAAGACGATCAAGCTCAATATCCCGCTGATGAGCGCGGCTATGGATACCGTCACCGAGTCAAGACTCGCGATCGCTATGGCGCGTGAGGGCGGCGTCGGCGTCATTCACAAGAATATGCCGATCGAACGTCAGGTCGACGAGGTCGAGCGCGTCAAGCGCAGTGAGAACGGCGTCATCGTCAACCCCTTCTACCTCTCGCCCGATAACTACGTCTACGAGGCCGACGAGCTTATGGGCAAGTACAAGATCTCGGGCGTGCCGATCTGCGACGGCGAGCGTCGGCTTATCGGAATCATCACCAACCGCGATATGCGCTTCCTCGACAATCATCAGATGAAAATCAAGGAGGTCATGACCAAGGACGGACTCGTCACCGCTCCCGTCGGAACGACTCTCGCCGAGGCGCAGGAAATTCTCCGTCAGCATAAGATCGAAAAGCTCCCGATCGTCGACGATAATTTCGTCCTCCGCGGACTTATCACGATAAAGGATATCGAAAAGGCGACAAAATACCCGCATTCCTGCAAGGATAAGAACGGTCGCCTCCTCTGCGGCGCGGCAATCGGCGTCACCGCCGACGTTATTGACCGCGCGAAGGCACTTCTCTCGGTCGGCGCAGACTTCTTAGTCCTCGACTCGGCGCACGGCCACTCGAAGAACATCATGGCCTGCGTTGACAAGGTAAAATCCGCCTTTCCCGCGGCTCAGGTAATCGCCGGAAACATCGCCACGGCCGAAGCCGCACGCGATCTAATAAAGGCCGGAGCCGACGCGGTCAAGGTCGGTATCGGACCGGGTTCGATCTGTACTACCCGTGTCGTCGCCGGAATCGGCGTTCCGCAGATCACCGCGATCTACGACGCCGCCTGCGCGGCCGCTGAGCTTGGAGTCCCGGCAATCGCCGACGGCGGAATCAAGTACTCGGGCGATATCGTCAAGGCACTCGCGGCCGGAGCCTCGGTCATCATGATCGGCTCGCTCTTCGCGGGCTGCGAGGAATCCCCCGGAACCACCGAAATCTATCAGGGACGTTCGTTCAAGGTCTACCGCGGCATGGGCTCGCTCGCCGCGATGGAAAAGGGCTCGAAGGACAGATATTTCCAGGAGAACGCCCGCAAGCTCGTTCCCGAGGGCGTCGAGGGACGCGTTCCCTACAAGGGACCGCTCTCCGAAACCGTCTTCCAGCTCATCGGCGGCATCCGCTCCGGTATGGGCTACTGCGGAACCCCCACAATCGCTGAGCTTCAGGAGCGCGGCCAGTTCGTCCGTATCACCGGCGCCGGACTGCGTGAGTCTCACCCCCACGACATCAACATCACCAAGGAAGCTCCCAACTACTCGGTGCAGACTAACTTATAATTATTATTATTACTGGGGGGGGGGGG
>CAKSVM010000186.1 GCA_934503195.1 uncultured Eubacteriales bacterium | reverse complement strand
GTGCCGTCCCCCCGCGCGGCCGAAGGCCGCGCCGCCCCCGACGGGGGCGTTTCATCCGCCGCACAATGGTCTTGTTTTGCCGCCCTTCGCATATAATCCCACCGAAAGGACGGTATATGTTATGAAGAAGCTCAAAGGATTTTTCGTCGCGCTGACGCTTGCGCACGCGCTGATTTCACTCACGGCCTGCGGCGCGGATCCGGCCGATCCGCTCGCTTTCATGAGTTCGCCATTCTCGGCCGTCGTAGATTTCACGGTCGACGGGGAAACCTTCCGCGCGACGGTCGATTCGTCGCCGCGCGACGCTGAGCCGCCTGACGGAGCGGGAGCCTCGGAGCCGCTGTCCGGGAATTTATCGGATTCCATGCCGGACGTCACGGTGACATTCTTGTCGGGTCCGCTCGCGGGACTTTCGGTCGGATTTGTATCCGGAACCGACGCCGGAGTTTCGTATGACGGCCTGACTGTGCCGATGAATCCGGGGCGGATTTCGGGAATTCATGATCTCGCCGGGATATTTTTCCCGGATTCCGACGATTATTTCTCCACGGCCGTGACTGACGAGGGGACGGTTATAACCTTTTCAGGCGGCGAGCCGACCGAGATTCTTATCGTCGATTCGCTCCCGAAACGCGTCAGAGCGACCCGGAACGGGCGTGTGATTGCCGCCGAGGTCGCGGAGTTCCGGATCAGGTGACGCCGATTGGCGTTTGACTTTTGGCACGGGGAACTTGACATTGCGCGGCGGCACGGCTCTCACGCAACGCTTTTCGGCTCCGGAACGGCGCGATATTCGCTGAAATTCTGTATTTTTTGAAAATAATGAGAAATTTTTGAAAAATTATCGTCTGGTGCTTGATTATTCGCGAAAACTGTTGTATAATATTAAGGTGAAGATCATCGGATGCGCTGAGTGATTCCGGGGTCGCGGGATGACCCGTCTGTCTGCGGACTTTTCGCGGGATAACTCCGAATCGGCGTTTCCAATTTTAACGGAGGATCAGAAATTTATGGACAAGAAACTTAACAAAATTCCCGGCTTTGCCGGAATCGAGGGACCTGTGCTGACGATCGTCATGGACGGCGTCGGCATCGCGCCCGATAACGCCGCGAACGCGGTCGCGGCGGCAAACAAGCCCACCCTTGATATGCTCAAGGCAAAGTATCCCCACGTGAAGCTCAAGGCTCACGGAACCGCCGTCGGCCTCCCGTCCGACGACGACATGGGCAACTCCGAGGTCGGCCACAACGCGCTTGGCGCGGGTCAGGTCTTCGCTCAGGGCGCGAAGCTCGTCTCGCAGTCGATCGAGTCGGGCAAGATGTTCGCTTCAGACACTTGGAAGGAACTCATCGCGAACGTGAAAGGCAGCAATTCTACGCTTCATTTCCTCGGCCTTTTCTCGGACGGAAACGTTCACTCGCACATTGATCATCTGAAGGCGATGCTCGTCGAGGCGAAGAAAGAGGGCGTAAAGAAGGTAAGAATCCACATTCTCATCGACGGACGTGACGTCGGCGAGACTTCCGCGCTCGATTACATCGATCCTTTCGAGGAGTTCCTTTCCGGTCTCCGTTCGGCTGATTTCGACGTGAAGATCGCTTCGGGCGGCGGACGTATGCAGATCACGATGGACAGATACGAGGCAAACTGGAAGATGGTCGAGCTTGGCTGGAAGACTCACGTCCTCGGCGAGGGCAGACAGTTCGCGTCCGCTCACGACGCGGTTGTGACCTACAGAAACGAACTTCACGTAATCGATCAGGATCTCCCGCCATTTGTCATCGCCGAGGACGGCAAGCCGGTCGGAACGATCGAAGATGGCGACTCGGTTATCTTCTACAACTTCCGCGGCGACCGCGCGATCGAGATCTCGCGCGCGTTTGACGACGCGAACCTCGACAAGTTTGACCGCGTACGCTATCCGAAGGTAGTTTACGCCGGAATGCTCGAGTACGACGGCGACCAGCACATCCCGCACAAGTATCTGGTAAATCCGCCCGAAATCACCGAAACGATGGGCGAGTATCTCGCGAACACGGGAGTTACGCAGTACGCGATCTCCGAGACCCAGAAGTTCGGTCACGTGACCTATTTCTGGAACGGCAACAAGTCGGGCAAGTTCAACGAGGAGCTTGAGACCTACGTTGAGATTCCGTCCGACATTGTACCGTTCGAGCAGAGACCTTGGATGAAGTGCGCGGAGATCACCGACGCGCTCATCGAGGCCATGAGAAGCGGAAAGTACAAGTATCTGCGCGTCAACTTCCCGAACGGCGACATGGTCGGACACACCGGCAGCTTCCCGGCTACTCAGTGCGGCATCGAGGCACTTGATCTCCAGCTGGCGCGGATTCTGAAGGTTGTCGACGAGCTTCACGGCGCGGCACTCATCACGGCCGACCACGGCAACGCGGACGAGATGTACGAGATCGACAAGAAGACGCACGAGCCGAAGAAGGACAAGGAAGGCCATTTCAAGGCGAAGACGAGCCACACTCTGAATCCGGTTCCTTGCTTCATTTACGACAACTTCTCGTCGGACAAGTACACGATGAAGGCTGACGAAGGAAAGTTCGGGCTTTCGGACGTCGCGGCGACGATGGTCAATCTGATGGGCTACGAGGCTCCGGCTAAGTGGGACACCTCGCTTATCGAGATAAAGTAAAAGCGACAGAAAAAAGTAGTCTGCGCCCAGCGCGATTGGTCTCCTTGGGTCAGTTT
>CAKSVM010000185.1 GCA_934503195.1 uncultured Eubacteriales bacterium | reverse complement strand
ATATTATATTATAATGGCTGAAAAACGGAACGAATCGATATGAAACCGCGTGAATGTGTGGTATAATTAACTCACGGATTATGAAAGTGAGGTAATACCATGAAAAAATCAAGAAGACTTCTGTGCCTGATTCTCGCGCTGATGACACTCGCGGCGTCGTCCTGCGGCACGGGCGGGACGAACCCCGAAACGACGACCGAACCCGTGGGTCAGACGACGACCGTGCCGGAGGAAACCGGACGTGATTCGATTTCCGACAATCTCCCGGCCGAGACCTTCGGCGGCGACACCTTCACGATCGCGACCGAGACGAATATGTCGTGGCAGATCTTGCAGGAGGAATCAACCGGAGATGTTGTGAACGACGCGATTTACGAGCGGAATCTCGCGGTTGAGGATCGCTTCAAGGTGAAGCTCGAGGTCGTCCACGACACCTATCAGGAGATCGGAAAGAAGGTCGTCGCGTCGATTCAGGCGGGCGACGACGATTTTGATCTCTGCTCGCTCCACATCATCAACACCGGAAAATACGTCACGCAGAGCCTTTTCATGAACTGGTACGACATTCCGAATATCGATTTCTCGAAGCCGTGGTGGTCGGATTCGACGGTTGACGATCTGACCGTGAACGGCGTCTGCTTCCTCGCGGTCGGCGACTTCGCGCTCTCCGCGCTCGAACGCACCTACGCGGTCTTCTACAACAAGAAGCTCGCGGCGGATTACAACATCCCCGAGCTTTATACGATCGTCAGCGAGGGAAAGTGGACTCAGGCGAAGGCTCTGGAGCTTTCGAAGGACGTCTATTCGGATCTCGACGCCGATGGGACGAAGAGTACGGGCGACGTTTACGGCTGGGTTTCGCTTGACCGCTCGCCGATGGACGCGTATCTCTGGTCGTTCGGCGGCAGAGTGCTTGAAAAGACCAAGGACGGCGGAATCGAGCTTGTCTACCACAATGAGAAGACCGGGGCGATGATCGAGAATCTCTTCTCGTTCTTCTATGAAAACGACGGAATCTATCTCTATTCGACGGCGAAGGAGCTTAACTGGCAGTGGGGCAACGATCACTTCAAGGACGGCCGCGCGATCTTCCTTAACGGTTCAATCAACACGTCGGTTGAGAAATTCCGCGACATGACCGACGATTTCGGAATCGTTCCGTATCCGAAGTGGGACGAGAACCAGGAGAATTACATCACGATCGTCGACGGCGGACACGACGCGCTCTGCGTCCCGGTGACGGTCAAGGACACAAAGAAGACCGGAATCATCACAGAGGCACTCTGCGCCGAGAGCTACAAGAAGGTTGTCCCGGCCTACTATGACGTCGCGCTGAAGACGAAGGGAACGCGCGACGAGGAGTCGGTCGAGATGCTTGACATGATCGTAGGAAGCCGCGTTTTCGATCTCGGATACGTTTTCAACGGTTCGAACGGCGTCGGAATGCTCTTTGAGAAGCTGCTTCGCGAAAAGAATCCGAATTTTGAGTCGTACTGGGCGTCGAACGAGTCGAAGATCATCGCGAACTACGCTGAGGTTATCGACTACTTCAACAGTTATGGTAAGTGATTTCTTGCCATCACCGACGGCGTCATGCCATAATACTCACGAAAAGCCTTGATGAAATGCGCTTCGCTCGAATAACCCGTTTCGAGCGAGGCGTTTATTATGCTCGAACCCGAGGCTAAAAGATCGCGCGCGTGAGTCATGCGCAGGTCGGTGAGGTATTTTTTGTAGGTTTTTCCGGTGTGGCTCTTGAAGTCAGCGCAGAATTTTGACTCGCCGATATCGAATTTTTCGCAGAGCGCGGCGATTGTCATCGGCTCGGAGAGATTTTCGCCGATTATCCGGAGGGTTTCCTGAATATAGGTGATTCCGCCCGAAAAACGCTCGCCGCGTCCCGAGTCGATTATCAGGATGATCCGATGCAGAAGCTCGGCGACGCGGAGCTTTGCCGACGCGGTGTCTTTTTTTTCTCTCAGAAAAGATGTGATCTTTCGGGTCATATCAATGAATTCCTCAAGTTCATTGTCGTTGGGATAGGCGCAGGCGAAATCCGACTCGGCGATTTTTGACAGGTCGACGATTCCGGCCGGAAAGCCCGAGATGAACTGGCTGTCAAAGCGGATGATGCTGCGCAGATACTCGCCGTCTCCGGTGCGGACCATATGTACGGTGTAGGGACGATGTATTGAGATCACGTGGCGGTTCCCGCGGATGGTGTTTGAGTTATTCATGATTTCGTAGCTGATCGGCTTATGTATGATCGTCAGCTCATAGTGCGGGTGCCAGTGCGGACAGGCCATCTGAAATCCGCTTGTCAGGTAGGTTCCGACCTGCGGATGGGAGCTTGGCAGCTCGTTGCGTTGTTCAAAGGTTCTGAAATCCATTTTTTCTCCTTTCGCAAGAATTTTATGTAAATATTCCCAAATATCGCGGGAATGTGATATAAATTCGTTGAGGCTTATGATATAATTATATCACAGATTTTGATTATTGTAAATAGAAAGGTGAAAAAAACATGAAAAAACCCGAGCCATCGTCAGAAATCGTGGGTCAAGTCCGCCCAGGCAGTATAGGTTTAACAGCAGAGCAGGACATCATGACCGTGGAGATGAGATTATCAGTATTTCGAAAACCATACGCCCTTCTGATGATCAGCTTGATCTTGTTGTTAGTAGCTTCAATGCGAGCGTTCGAAAGCCTATGCTTGGCTGTGGCGAGAATACC
>CAKSVM010000184.1 GCA_934503195.1 uncultured Eubacteriales bacterium | reverse complement strand
CCTTTCCGCCGGGAGGCAGAAAGGTTTTGAGAAGAAAAAAGAGCCGCGTGGGTAAAGTCGATGCCATACCGCTAAAACAGGGATACATAATTGTATCTCTGTCTCACGCGGCATCAGGATGACTTCACCTTACGGCGGCTCCACAGCTCTGCTATGAGTATTTAATTGTTTCATATAAATCGCTCACAAATTAATAACAGCGATTTACGTCCCAGTGACCATTTCACTGAGTGATGTCGGTATCCCAACCATAACTTAAATGTCAGAAAGTAATTGTAGTGCGGGTCTTGCGGGTATTTACGAGGTCTACCAATACGACTTTCCCGCATTTGGCGCATTTCGTTTCAAGGTGACCTCGTGTGTCCTCGAAAATCTTCGCCAACCTGTGTCGGCAAAATGGGCATCTGACCTCGCGAGGTTTCTGCTCGGCAATCGCGTCTCTGGCTCGTCGGATTTTCGCCATAAGTTCAGGTGTCGGATTGACGTTTCTGATTGGTATGCTGTTCATGCTGTGACTTCCTTTCTGAATTTCATATATCCAAGCTCGCAAAGCCGCCTGATCGCGGTCGGCGTCGACACGCCGAACATTCCGCAAAAAATACTCAATGTTGCCTTGTCGTTGCAGCTTATTGAATCCACGGAACTTGCCAACGGCTTGTTCTCTGTCAGAAAATACATTGCGCGGTCGACCTCGGTCTGCGGCAAGAGTATCGCCGCGCCAAGGACATTCGCTTGCCATTCGTTCCAATCCTCACGGGTTTTGAGTTCATAAGGCAGATAAGCGTTTCTTTCCGAGTATGCGTTCGTGCATATTTCCTTCTCATCGTCCGACGCGAGCTGGAAGAGTATCTGGTGCGCGCATTCGTGCGCTAAGGTGAACCTGCGCCGTCCGTACAGACTGCTGTGATTGTCACAATTGCGGAAACTCATGTCGAGGATTACCTGATTGCGCTTCAACTGGATTGCGTATGGTTGCTGGTCAATTCTGATTGTATACGACGTATCTGAATAAGCGGTCAGCCCGCAGATACTCCCGTCAGGCGACAGCGGCGCGTATGAGACGCTGAGTCCGAGGTAATCTTTCGCGAACGCGTTAATAGGTGTCGCGAGAACAAAGCGGTTTGGATTGTCGACTTCATCGCCGTAGTATGTCTGAAAGAAATCCTTCGTTATCGCCGCGGCGATCGCTTCGAGGTCAAGCCTTGAAAGAATCATACCACCGGAGCCTCCACGAACCATCTGTCCTCGTCCCGGAAGATATACCGTTCATTAGCTCCGATCTTCACGGTGTAACGGATTCCTCTTCCGCCGACCTTCAGCGACGCGGCGGGGACAATGTGAAGCACTCTGTCAATCGTGTAACGCTCGCCGTCCTCCCAGACAAATGACCGCGGAAGAACTGTACCGTCGCGTTTCATCACGGCGAAAACGTCCACGTATACTTTTCGGTATTCTGGTTCATACATTTAATCACCTTCTTTAGTTTGAATTCTCTTTTAATTAAACCGGCACGCCGTTCGGCAGAACTGTTCTCGACGGGCAGTCAGGCGGCATTTTCGGGTTGCTTAGCAGACACGCGTTGAGGATAATATTCTTCCCGAATCTCCGCCGTATATCCTCGACCGCGTTGTCAAGTCTTTCGCGGCGGTCGATTTTCTCCGCATCGATGAAGAAACTGAGCTGATCCGGGTAGTTCAGCGGCACGAGATTTATCGCCCGGACGGCGACCGAGCGAATCGGTTTCCGCCATGCGTAGTTCCTGCTGAACAGTTCAAAAGCCGTTTCGGCAATGAACGACGGACTCTGTGTCGAAATCTGCGTCGTACACTGCCATTGCTTCGTGAAAAGTTCGTTGTCCCGGACGTCTATCGCGATTCCTGTCGCTTTCTTATTGTAGGTATAGAGTTTATGTCCGATCTCCTGACAGAGCGCGAGCATGATCGTCCAGACCTCGGCGGGATTTTCAAGATCCTGCAAAGCCGTCGTTCCATGCCCGACCGACTTGACCGGAACTTCATAGTCAACCGTCGTGACGCGGCTCTGGTCGAGTCCGTTCGCGAACTTCCAGATGTATGTCCCGCACTTGCCGAGCTTGTGGGTCATTATGTCGCATGGGAGTCTCGCTATGTCGCCGATAGTGTTGATTCCGTTCGACCGGAGTTTTTTCTCGGTAGAGCGTCCGACCCCGAGCATATCCGACGCCGGGAGATTCCAGACGATCTCACGGAAATTCTCTTGCGGAATGCGGGTCACGGCGTCGGGCTTCTTCATGTCGCTTCCGAGCTTCGCGAAAATTTTGTTGAAGAGACACCGATTGAGACGGTCAGCCCGAGCTCGAACTTTATCCGCTCGCGTATCTCGTTTGCGATCTTCTCACCATTACCGAAAAGCATCGTCGAGCCGGAAACATCGAGCCAGCATTCGTCAAGACCGAACGCCTCGACCTGATCGGTGTAGTAACCGTAGATCTCCCGCGCCGCTTTTGAAAATTTCATGTATTCTTCGTAGTGAGGATTTACGACCACGAGGTCAGGGCATTTCTGTTTCGCCTGCCAGATTGCTTCTCCGGTCTGAACACCGAAGGCTTTCGCTTTGTAATTCTTCGCCAGCACGATGCCGTGCCGCTCCTCGACGTTTCCGCAGACAGCGACCGGATAAGGCTTGAGCTTCGGGTTCAGAAAGCACTCGACCGAGGCAAAGAAGTTGTTCATGTCAGCGTGAAGTATTGTTCTTTCCATAATAAATA
>CAKSVM010000183.1 GCA_934503195.1 uncultured Eubacteriales bacterium | reverse complement strand
AACCGGATACCGGGGCGGTAAAGGAAATCCCGTCGCCCGAGGGCGAAAAAATCGGGAAATAATCCCCGGAGAGAAAGGAATATTATGAATTTCAAGAAAGTTTTGGCACTCGGGTTATCCCTTGTGCTTGTCGCGGGCAGCTTACCCTCCTGCGGCGGAAAGAAAGAGGAGACGAAGATCACGAACGTCTTCAAGGAGACCGAACTCAAGCTCCCTGAGAAGTATTCGGGCGGCGACAATTTCAATCTCGGTCAGGTCTACGCGGCGGGCGACATAATGTACGCGCTCTGCAACGAATACGATCCCAAGACCTACGAGTCGCGTCAGTTCTTCCTGCCGATAAATCTCGACGGCACGACCGGAGCTGAGATTACGATCGCGCGGGAGGAGCCGGGAGACGGACAGAGCGGAATGTACTTCAACAACGCCGCGTTCGGCGCAGACGGAAGCCTCTGGGCGACGTTCAGCTGCTACTCCTACACCGAGAACGAGTACAGGAACTGGGCGGTTCTTCGCCACTACAAGGATGTGAATTCGGGCGAGTACGAGACAATCGACCTCTCGTCGCTGAATGACGAGGAGACCGGGGACGAATTCTACATCAACAACATGGTCGCGGCCGACGACGGCTCGCTGGTTCTCCAGAGCTACAACGGCATCAAGGTTCTCAGCGCCGACGGAAAGATAAAGGACTTTGACACCGGCGACTATGAAAGCATCGACACGGTGAAGAAATTCGGCGATAAGATCTATTTCTCGTCCTACAAGTACGACGAGACGACCGGAACGGGCGGATCGGCGTATGTCGAGATGGATCTCACGACCGGAAAGACCGGAAAGGAATATCCGGTTCCGTCGAGAATGTCCTACAGTCTTATCGAGGGACTCGGCGGCTACGACTACTACTACAACGATCAGAACGCGATCTGGGCGGGAAATCTCGGCTCGGAGGACAAGGTTGAGATTCTGAACTTCATCAACTCGGACATAAACGCGAACAACATGAACGTGATCATCCCGCTTTCGGCCGACAAATTCTTCGCGACGGCGTGGGACGACGATTATTACACGCAGTACTGCATGATTCTCGACCGCGTTCCCGACGAACAGGTGGCGGCGAAGGAGATCATAAAGCTCGCTACGCCGAGGCTCGATTACAATCTCCGCTCGGACGTTATCAAGTTCAACAAATCGAGCGACAAGTACAGAATTGTCGTCAGTGACTACTCGATCTACGCGACCGACGACGATTACAACGCCGGCGCGACGAGACTTGCGGCCGATCTGACCTCCGGAAAGCTCCCGGACATCTTACAGATCACCGACGCGATTCCTTACACGAGCTATGTTTCGAAGAAGATTTTCACCGATCTTTACGCGCTGATGGACGCCGACACGACGTTCGACCGCTCGCTCTACTATGAGAACATCTTCAAGGCCTGCGAGACGAACGGCAAGCTCTACTCGCTGGTTCCGAGATTCAGACTGATGACCTTCGCGGCGAAGACCGAAAATCTCGACGGAATCACGAGATGGAACATTCAGGAGTTCATGAATTTCGCGAAGAAGCATCCCGAGATGCAGATTTTCGACTACGAGTTCAACCGTTCGAACTTCCTCTCGTACGTGCTTCAGTTCGCGCGCGACAATTTCGTCGACCGCGCGACGGGCGAGTGCAAGTTTAACAGCGAGGATTTCAAGTCGATTCTTGAATTCGCGAACTCGCTTGAGACCGACGATTTCTGGTCGAACATCGACTACAATGAGGTCGGCGATGAATTCTGGCAGGAATACGATAGCAGATTCACCGACAACAGGGTGCTTCTGGGCCAGACCTACTTCTACAATCTGGTAAACAGCTACAAGAGTCTTGTCAACTACACGTTCAAGGCTGACGTGACGCTTGTCGGCTTCCCGAGCGATGAAGGCAACGGAGCGGGAATCGAGCCGTCGTTTGAGCTTGCGATCCTCGAAAAGTCGAAGCACAAGGAAGGCTCGTGGGAGTTTCTGAAGTCCTTCATCAGCGAAGACAAGCAGATGCCGACCGAGACCCGCTGGGGCAGCTACAATTACGGCGACGGAATTCCGATTCTGAAGAAGGCGGTCGAAAAGCAGCTTGAGATCGCGATGACTCCTCCGGAAAACAACAACGACATAATCGTCGATGGAGGCGGAATCGCGATGCCTATGGCCGAGACCGAGACGGTCGCGTCGGTGGCGGTTTCCGCACCGAACGATTCGGACGCTTCGGAGCAGGGACTGCTTCCGGACGGCGCGATAATCGACGGCGATCCGGTTGTCGATCCGGCTCCGGCCGAGACCGACGCTCCGACCGACGACGGAACGGGCGACGGAGTTGACGCTGACGGCGACGGAGTCATCGACGGTGACAACACCGGCGACAACACCGGGGATGGCGACGTCACCATCGACGATCCGATAGTCGACCCTGTCGAGCCTGTCTATCCGACGAACCGCAACACCGTTCTCACAAAAGAGCAGTGCGATGCTCTCCGCAGCATGATCTCGGGCGCGACCCAGATCATCCGTTCCGACTCCAAGCTCGAGGCGATCATCACCGAGGAAGCCGAATCCTACTTCTCAGGTCAGTAATCCCGCGAAACCGTAGTCTCCATCATCCAGAACCGCGCCGAGACGTACATTGCGGAGTCCCGGTGAGGTTAGGGGGGAGAGGGGAAGGAAACCTCTTTGAAAAGAGGTTATCCTCCCCGCCCCGGACCCCCACCTCTCTTTCCCTAAACTTTTATACACTG
>CAKSVM010000182.1 GCA_934503195.1 uncultured Eubacteriales bacterium | reverse complement strand
TTATCCGCTCCCGGTGGTGTCGGTTGGTCGTGACCTCGGGCTTCCGAACTGCGACACGGTGCTGGTCGACAACTACAGCTCGGGCGCGAAAGCCGCGAAGCACCTGAGCGGAATTGGCTGTGAGCGGTTCGCCTACATCGGCTTGAAGGACTACATCGGCGAAGACCCCAGAGTGCGCGGCTTTTGCGAAAAGCTCGCGTCGCTTGGATACGCCGATGAGCGGGTCAGTGTTTTGACCGTCGGAATGACCGACGACGGCTTTGACCTGAACATGGTTGCCGGCGAACTGCGGGAGCTGTTTTCAGGGCTTCCTGAGGAAATGAGGCTCGGGATATTCTGCTATCACGATCTTCTCGCGGTCGAGACCATGCACATAATCAAACACCGTGGGAATATCAACCGGAAGCATCTTCGTGTGCCGGACAACATCGCGATAATCGGATTCGATGATCTGCCGATTTCAGCGCTCGTCACTCCGTCGCTCACGACGATCTCATACCGCTTCGCCTCAATAGCCGAAAGGTCGCTTGAAATAATGCTGGATTACATCGGCGATTCTGAACATCGGACCGGAAAATATTTCGTCGCGTCTTCGCTCACCGTGCGGGAGAGCACATGAAAAAGCGACCCGTCAGGTTCTTTTCCCGCGAAAAACAGACTCTGACAGGCGTTTTCTCAGAAATTTCCGGCTTTTTACAGAAAAAACGCGAACCCGGAATTCTCATCGGGTTCGCGGCTTTTGGTATAGTGGTAAAAGGGGCTGCCGCTTTTGCGACAGCCCCGAAAATCTTACTTGTAAACCTCGACTATCTGCTTCTGGACATTGTCCTCGACCTGATTCTTGACTCCCGCGTAATAGGTCGGAAGCGCGGAACCGCTTGTTATGAGTCCTATCACGTCGAATCCTGCCGCTTCGTCGTAGAAGGACGCGCTTTCGTTTATGATCGGTATCATCTGCTCGGATTCGGTGTCGCGCGAGACCTTGAGCGTCAGCGCGACGTCGAAGAAGGCCGGGACAACCGTGTTGTACGAGACGGCCGACATAACTTCGAGAACCGCTCCGGTCAGCTCGCCGCGGGTGTTCGTCGTCGGGATGTAGGAGAGTCCGGCGCAGTTGCCGATCCGCGCGTTATATCCCTCCTGCGACTCGTCGAGCTTCGGATACGGAATGAAGCCGAAATCGTCCTCCATGTCGCGGCAGTTGTTAGTCATGTCGGCGAGCGAGTTGTGATCGAACATGAGAAGTCCGCTCTTGAAGGCCTTGTCGAAGGTTCCGTAGGTCGTGCGCTCATATGCCGCGCCGTCCATCGCGAAGATCTCGTTCATCTTGTCGACGATTGCAATATTCTTTTCAGTATCGACCGCGAGAACCGGCATATTGTCCTTGTCCTTAGTGACAAGATCTCCGCCGAGTCCCATGAAGAGCGCGGGAACCTGCTCCCAGACCCAGCCCCAGTATCCGAACTGGTCGGTTCCGGCGGTGATCGCGTCGTCGCCGTCGAGGTCGCGCGTGCCTTTCTTTATGTCATCCATGAACTTGTCAACCGTCCATGTTCCGTCAAGCACGTCCTGATAGGGGTATGCGAGCTGAAGCTCGTCGAAGATCCGCTTGTTAAAGGTGAGAATGTTCGAGAATCTCAGAATTTCGAGATTGTACATTCCGGTCATCGCGAAGACCTTCGTGCCGTAGTTTATGTCGCGGATGCAGTTTGAATACCAGTAGGGCTTTGAGAAATCGATGTTCGGAAGCGTGTTCCAGTCGATAAAGCAGCCCTCGGAAATTAGCGCGGGCATTCCGCTGTGCTGAACGTGGATGTAGACGTCGTTCGACTCGTCCCCGGCCATGATGAAGTTGCGGATTTGCTGGGTTCCGGTCGACTGATCGCCGCCGCCCGAGCCGAGCCCGCTCTTGACGAAGTTCAGGTGGATTCCGAGGCGTTCCTCAACGGCGCGGTTGCGCTCGTATATCGCGTCCTCGACGATATCTCCGGTCTCCTCCTCGACATCCATCGTTCTTACGGGAAACGCGAGATAGAAGGTGAATTCCTCGCCGTCAAAGCGGATGTCACCGAGGTCGTCAGTCACGGTGTTGTCAGTGGTTTCCTCCTCCTTGGACGACGAGTCGCCGTTTGTGGTCACTTCGGGCTTGCCCGAGTCGCCGCAGGAGACGGTCGCCGACAGAGCGAGAAGCACTGCCAGAAAGAGGGATATTTTCTTGTTTCTCATAATCTTTTCCTCCGATATTAATTCGTACGGATATATTAAAATATTCATACGGATATATTATAGCACAGATTTCAGAGAATTGCAAGACATTTCATCAAAAAACTTAGCCGGAATTTCGCGTGAGCGCGAAACAACATCATTTCTTCACACTCGCGTTGAAACACACATCAGCCGCGGCGATTATTTTCCCTCTTTTTTCGCCTTTTCGGCCTTTTCATAGTCGGCGCGATCCTGAGTTCCGAGCGCGTCCTTGAAGATGTACATCTGGTCGCCGTCGGCTACGAATTCGTACTCGACCGACGCGTGCAGCCCCTCGCCGAGCGTCTCGGGTTCATAGCGGCGGAAGAAACCGTCTCCGAACGGGAAGTATCCCTCACCGGTTCCGCGGTACTCGGTGAGCTGCCAGACGTTCGAGGTCTTCAGCGGGCGGGAGAGCTTCACGAGTCCGACGCCCTTCGCGTACCAGAGCTCGAAATCGCCCTTGAAGTACCATATGCCGCCCTTTTCCGCGTGCATGCCGTACTTTACGTGGCGGCAGTTCTCGAAGAC
>CAKSVM010000181.1 GCA_934503195.1 uncultured Eubacteriales bacterium | reverse complement strand
TGGGGCGGTGCTCGCTGACCGTCGCGCTGCCGATCATCTCGATGTGCGGCGTCGAGACGGCGATTCTGCCGACGGCCGTGCTGTCGACGCACACGGCCTTCCCGAAGTTCACTTTCCGCGACCTCACCGACGAAATTCAGCCGATTACCGACACTTTTGTCGAGCTTGGAATCGGATTTGACGCGATTTATACCGGCTACCTCGGGTCGTTCAGACAGCTTGAACTCGTCTCGGAGCTCTTCGATAAGCTCCGGAATTCGTCCCAGATTCGGGTTATAGACCCGGTTATGGCAGATAATGGCAGGCTTTACCCCGGATTCACGCCCGAATTCGCGAAGAAAATGGCGGAACTCTGCAAAAAAGCCGACCTCATCGTCCCGAACCTCACCGAGGCCGCGTTCATGCTCGGCGACGATTATGACCCCGTGCCCAACGAGGAAAAAATCCGCGCACTTCTCAAAAAGCTCACCGACCTCGGCGCGAAACGCGCCGCGCTGACCGGAATTTCGCTCGAAGACTCAAAGATCGGTTATTACCTTTACGATTCCGTAACGAAACAGTATTCGTGCTATTTCAACAAAAAGCTTCCGCAGAGTTATCATGGAACCGGCGATATTTTCGCGTCGGCCGCGACCGCGGGACTCGCGCGCGGACTCGATTACCCTGACGCGCTGAAGCTCGCGACCGATTTCACCCTCGCGGCGATGGAAAAAACCGCCGCCGATCCCGATCGCCGCACTTACGGTGTCAATTTCGAACAGGCTCTCGGAATGCTCACTGAGACGCTCAACCGCTTCTGATATCAAAATCGGACAGGCCGGATGTTCAGTTTACGCTGAACATCCGTTTTGTTTTTACGACTAAGGTTCAGTTTCCGCAGGATTTTCTGAGCGATTCGCGGACGGTCAGCGGGACATAGCGGCACATCGATTTCACGCGGTCGAATAATCGGTCGCCCAGCCGCTCGCGAAGCTCGTCGGCGTTGCAGTTCGTCGTGACAATTATTGGCAGTACTTCCATGTAGCGGTAGTTTATCAGCTCGTAAAGCCGCTCCCCTGCCCAGCCCGTCGGCCGCTCCGCTCCCAGATCATCGATGAAAAGCAGTGGAATTTTCTCGTATTCTTCAAGTATCGAACGCGCTGATCCGGCTTCGGATTTGTCGAAAGAGCATCGAATCCGCTCCAGAAAGTCGACAATATTGACGAATCTCACAATGTCCGGCCCATTGCCGCAAACGTCGATCCCATACATCGCGGCCATCCCGACCCGCGTTTCGTCGAGCTTTCCCCGCTCCAGAATCTCCCCGGCAAGCGACGCCGCGAGCATCGTTTTCCCACTGCCGCAGTTCCCCGCGAAGAGCAGTCCCTCGCCGCGATTTTTGCCCGAAATGTAATTTTCGCAGAATTCACCCGCTGCGCGGAACGCGCCGGTCTGCGTCGGAAAGGGATTGAAATCGCTCAGGCGGCAGTTTTTATAGCGTTCGCCCATTCCCGAATTCTGCCGCATTTTACAGATGACGAGTCTCCGCCCGCGTTCGTATGGCGATTCTTCGGGATTGTAATCAGCTCCGGAAGCGACAATTGGCATAAATATTTCTCCTTGGCATCTGAATGGTTTGTGCGATTATACGGATTTTTACCAGCCGCCGCCGTAATTTCCCGGCGAGACGTGGTCGATTTTGATTCCGGGATTCGGCGCGCGCGGGGTGTCGTAGCCATTTCTCTCCCATTGTCGAACGGCCGCTTTCCAGTCCTTCATCGGCGATCGGCCGACCATGAATCCGTTTGCCGTGTAATAATCGAGCCATTTTTCGGGGTCGACGCGGTTCTTTCTTTCAAGACAATATGTCTTCACATCGTCGAGTGTCGGGCGCGCGAAGCGGCTCGCCGCGGCCGGCTTCCTCTCGCTCTTCTCTCTTTTCTCTGGCTCTATCTCTATCTCTATCTCTTTCTCTGTGTCACTTTTTGTAACAGTGCGGTCACTATTTGTAACATCGTGGTCACATTGTGACTCGTTTGTATTGCAAACTTCTGATTCCGGCTGATCATCCGGAGCGATTTTTGTCGATGATTCCTGAACTTTCCGACGCTCGCGAAGTTCGCGCATTTTTTTCGCCGACTGAGACTCGCTTCCGACTAAATTTTCGTACGCGAGAATTTTTATGCTTCCGTCACCTAATTTCACAGCTAAACCGAAATTTATCAGCGCGCCGACGCAGATTTTCACTCGTTTAACTGTCTCACCAATGAGATTCGCGAGTTCTTCTTCGATTGTCGGAAAGAATCCCGAGAACTCGATCACGCCGTCGGTTTTGAGCGAAAGTAACAATAGTTTGAGATAAATCACACAATTCGTGTCGCCTGCCGGGAGCTTTCGAAGCGCGATCACGCCGATGTCGCTGAAAAAATCGTCCTTGAGTCTCAGCCAGTAGAAGCGTTTTGCCGCCTGATTTTCGTTTTCCATCATAAATACACCCCTTCTTTGATCTCTTGCAAACTGAACTTTAATGTACAGAAATTCTGAACCGCGAATCTATTATATCACAATCAGACGGCGATTTCAAGGGGTTTCCTTAATAAATCCTATTTTGTGCAAAGAATATTAAAAATCCGCAAAAAGATTAAAATTAAAGTAAAATCCTCCAAAAACGCTCAAAATCACATAAACCCCTTGACAAACCCTCCGCGTTGTGGTATAATATTCACGTCAGCTTGAGAGTCGACGATATGCGAGAGTGGCGGAATTGGCAGACGCGCACGTTTGAGGTGCGTGTGGTTCACCATACGGG
>CAKSVM010000180.1 GCA_934503195.1 uncultured Eubacteriales bacterium | reverse complement strand
TCCGGCGCGCCGCGGCGCGCCGGAACACGCGAAGCGCGGCTTCAGCCGCGCTTCGCGCCCCTTTCGAGGGCATATGTAAAACTGAAAATCCGCGCACCGACGAAAATCTTGGTTCCGCGTCCTCAGACGCGTCTGAAATAAGTGATCCGGTCGAGCGGCGTCTTCACGATATGCCGCCCCTCCCCGAAAATCACGCCGTCGGGCGACTGCCATCTGCCCTCGGGGATGACGATTTCCTTTTCAAACGTCCCCTTCGTGACGACCGGGCAGACCAGAATTTCGTCGCCGCAGAGGAATTCGTCGGTTATTCTCTCGTATCCGTGGTGCGGGAAGGCGTATTCGAGATTCCGGAGGATCGGCTCGCCGGTCTTCGCCGACTTTTCGACCTCGGAAATGATGTAGTCCGCGAACTCGCCGTGGAGCTTCGCCGCCGCTCGCACGATTTCAAGGCTTTCCTTCGAAAGCACGCGCCAAGGTGCCCACGAGAATTGCATCATCGGGAAGAAAACCGACACCTGCGCCATGCGGATGAACAATTCCTCGTCGACGTGGAAGCCGGGTATTTTGTTGTACGACCACTCGCCGCCGCCGATCATGTCGGGGCAGATGAAGGGGTGGCCGATCAGCCCCTGCGCGAGCGAATTCGGGAGGATCGTGTTGATTCCGTCGCCGTCCCAGCGGTGTCCGCGGTCGCGCAGACGCTGGATTACCGGCTTTCCGCCGCCTTTGAAGGTGTCCTTGTACTCGTGATACTTGTATCTCGCGCCGAAATCGTTCCAAGCGATGTTCTGCCTCATCGGCGAATAGGTTCCGTCGGCAGTTCCTTTGTGCTGACCGTTTATTACCGGACCGTTCGAGTAAGCCTGAAGCGTTCCGCCGTCGAATTTGAAGCCGTCGACTCCGTAGTCGCGCATCAGGGTCTGAAGCTGATCGTCTAAGAATTTGACGTCGACCGGGTTCGTGAAGTCGAGGATCGCGCTATAGCCGTTCCACCAGCTCATGATGATCGGCTGACCCGATTCGTTGCGCATGAAGGAACGGTTATACGACTCGGGATTCAGATCCTTTCGGATCCGCGAGATGAAATTGACGCCCGACGACGTGACGTAGGGGACGACCCAGAGCATGACCCTGAATCCGAGCGCGTGGAGCTTTTCGATCATCTCCTTTGGATGCGGGAACTTCGCGCGGTCGAATGTCCAATCGCCGTAGGGCTTGTGCCAGCCCTCGTCGATGATCAGGATTCCGGGCGTGAAGCCGTTGTCGACGATTGCCTGAGCGTATTCGAGTACGCCCTCCTCGGTCGGGTCGTATGTGAATTCCATCCATGTGTTGTACTGCGCGGTGCGGAAGAAATCGGTCGGCGGGGTCTTGCCGGAGAAGGTGAAATGCTTTTTTGACGCTGATAGATAGGCGTCGCGCAGGGTCGATCCGGCCTCGACAAGCTCGAAATCGCCGCCTTCAAGCGTGATTCTGCCGTCGTTTATCGTGACGGCGAAGGGTTCCTCGCTCCAGACATAGCGTCCCTTTGACGAAATGTAGAGCGGCATAGTCTGATTTGACGCGACTTTACGGAAGTCGCGGGTGAAATTCATGGTTTCGGACGAGAAGGGCATTTCGGTTCCGTCGTCGATCGAGCCGCCCCACCAGAATTCGCCGGGGAGAATTGAGATTTCCATTTTCTTACCAACTTTCATGATTTTTTTTTGCGGACGACTTGAAATCCGCTTTGGAATATGATATAATTATACCACAAAGTGCCGGGGGAAGGTTTGATATCGGACGCGATTTTTATAAAATCGGACGCAAATTCCGGCACGGGAGGGGAGATTATGGGAAAGCCGTTTGAGATAAACCGGATTACGGTATTCTACGATTATCATTTCGGACCGGACTACGAATTCAAGGGACACACGCATTTTGACTGGGAGGTGAATCTGATTCTCGACGGCGAGATGAGCATCACGATCGCGGATCGGGTGTTCACGGGGCGTCGCGGCGACATATTTGTTGTAAAACCGTGGATTTTCCACTACAATCACGTGCTGTCGGGCGGGGCGAACATGGTTGTCGCGCAGTTTTTGTCGGACGAGACCGAGTATCCGGATTTCATGGCGCGGAGTCTGAGCGAGGAAGAATTCGGCGCGGCGGGGCTGATGGTCAGCGAATTCCGGAAAATGCCGTTCGAGCTGACGAGATCTGAATGCGCGGGACACGAGACCGATCTTATAAATCCGAAGAAGCTTTTAGAGGTGCTGTTATCGCTCGACGGGAGCGGAAAATTAGCGGGAACCGAGTCGCGGCGAGCGGAGCTGTACACCGACGCGGTGGAGCTTATGCGGCGGAGTGTTTCGGAAAAGATGAGCATTTCTGAGTTTGCGGGGCGGCTTCACGTCAGTCCCACGGTGCTTAAGAAGGTATTCGCTACGACGACGGGCAAGGGTGTGATGGGGTACTTCATGGAGCTGAAGATCAGCGAGGCGCAGCGTCTGATCGCGGAGGGGAAGAGTCTATCGTACATAAGCGACTATCTGGGGTTTTCGTCGCAGTGTTATTTTTCGACGGTTTACCGGCGGGTGCTGGGCGTGACACCGGCCGGGCGGGCGGCTAGCCAGCGCGGGAAGGGGGACGAGCGGGGGTGAGGAAGAGCCGCGGCTGCCTCATCAACCGCGGACGCGTCGGGTACCTTCGCCGCACGACGTGCGCACGTAGTCGCGCGAAGCGAAGTGTTGGATTTGGAAAAAAGCCCGCGCGGAGTGTGAGAGACAATCCTCGCGGGGGCGAGTGATATTATATCGTGCGGGTGAGCCGCGGACGCGT
>CAKSVM010000179.1 GCA_934503195.1 uncultured Eubacteriales bacterium | reverse complement strand
CTGCGAGGTCGATTGCGCGCGTGAGCGCGCAACCTGCACTCGCGTCCGGGCGGCTTCGCCGCCCGGACGCGAGCCGTTCCGGCGCGCCGCGGCGCACCGGAACACGCGAAGCGCGGCCGAGGCCGCGCTTCGCGCCCCTCTGGGGAATCCGCAAAAGCTCCACCTCGGCGCGATTCCCGCGCACCGACCCGCCTGCATAAACCTCCCCTGTCATCCGCCAGTATTGACTCACCCGCCGATATACCTATATGAGATAGCCAGTATATGATTTTTTACATATGCGTACGGATTTATTCGCAGAAGATTAACTTTTCAACAAAAATATTGCTGGCTTTATTAACATTTCTCTGGTATAATGTATGTACTGATATGTTCGGGCGGGAACAGGCTCGATAAACGATTTTTAGTTCGGAAATTGAATACGCACACCGGAACCGCTTTCCAGAGCGTCCTTTCTCTTTTCCTTTCTGGCTGCGTAAAAAAACGGCCGTGGATGCTTTTTCTCGGAAAGCACTGAATAATTCGGGCTTTCCGAGAAAAAGGCTTGGATTTGTGCGCTTTTTCCGCGAAAGCAGCCTTAAATCAGTGTTTTCCTTGTGTTCTTTAAGGAGGAACTATGTTCGGCATTTTCAATCTGACCCGCGCGGACGAGATGCGCGGGAAGGAAAAACAAAACGAAAATAACGACGAACCCTGTTATGGCGGCCTTTCAAACCGCCTCGACTATGAATACACCAAAAACCGTAAGAATCGCGCCTCGACCTTTCTTCTTTACCTCGCGGTCTTCCTCTTCGTCGGCGTTACGGCGTCGGCCGCCGGAATCGCCGCTTACGATTTCATTCAGGAAAACCGTCTGCTCTACTTCCCCGGCACTGAGGAACTCGATGAATATCCCGAGCGTACCGGATTCTCACGCGCCGCCGCTCAACTTGACGACATAACCCTCGTTGCCGTAAGCTCCGATCAGTCGGTCCGCTATCGAATCCCGCGCGGAGTCATGGTCAAGATGATCAACTCAACCGCCAAAAAGTATGAAAACTTCTTCGCGGGCGATATCATCGTCGCCGTCAACGGCACAGAAATCGTCAGCGTCGACGAACTCCGCGAGAATTACTCAGACACTGAACCCGCGGTCTTCCGTGTATTCCGTCAGAATCGGTACATAGACGTCCCGGTCGACGGTACCGAAAGCGAAGAATGATCCGCGCTGACCGCCTCTAACTCCCGCGCGCTTATCTGCGCAAATTGCCATTATGACAGAAAATCCCCGGCACGGCCGGGGATTTTTTACGCAAACCCGCCGCGTTCGCGGCGGGTTTCTCTTTTTTACTTTATCCGTATCAGATTAAATATCTCGCCGCTCACCGGATGACGGTAATCATCGTCGACAAGACTGAAGCGGTTGCCGTCGTAGGGCGTCGAGAGGTAGTTCCAGATCGTGAACGGAATCCCGTTCGCGTCGCAAAAAGCGATGACGTCGCGGCACCAGTTTTCGCGCCACTTCACCGGGCAGGAGCGGATCGTTCCGAACTCGCCGAGCGTCAGGATCGCGTCGGGATGCGCCTTCATGAAGTCGAGCGCGGGGCTGAGCTTATCCCAGATGAACTTCTTCCCCATCTCGTCGTACTTCGAATAGGCGTTCTTGATTCCGTGGATGACCTCCATGTAGTCGCGGTAACGCTCAATATCGCCCGGATACGGCATTTCGCGGTTGTAGTAGTGGTTATTCGGCTGGAGTACGCCGCGCTGATGCGTAAACTCGAAGGGATCGTAGAAGTGGAAGGTGTAGACAACGTTCGGATCGTCAAGGACTTCAAGCTCCTTAAGCTTGTCAACGCTATTCCACGACGCGCTTCCGATCATGATAAGGCGATCGTGGTTGAGCTTACGGATCTCAGCGATTGTCCGCTTGTAGAGTTCGTTCCACTTGAGCGAGTCGGACGACGTGACCTCGTTCATCAGCTCGAAGACGATCTCGCGTCCTTTGTCGTGATATCTGCGCTCAAACTCAAGCCAGAGCGCGACGAAGCGATCCTGATACTCAGGCTCGTCGAGGAGCTTCTTCATGTCGCCGCAGTCGCAGTAGCATCCGACCGCCTTGTGGAGGTTCAGGATGACGTTCAGACCGCATTCCTTCGCCCAGCCGAGGAAGTCGTCGATGTGGCAAAAGACGTTTTCGCGGTAGTGATACGGGTTGTCAAACTCCTCCAGCACGATCTGGTCGAAGGCGAGTCGTACGTGGTCGATTCCGAACGACGCGAGATTCTCGACGTCGGCTCTCGTTATGTAGTTATCGAAGTGCTCGAAATCTCCGATAGTGACGTCCATGCGTCTCTCCTTCGGGAGCTGGCCGATGCGCTTGTAGTTCGTGAGCCAGCCTCCGAGTCCCATTCCGCGTTTGTAGCCTGTGAATTCTCTCATGTTGTTTTTCTCCTTGTGAAAATTTTATTCCATTTCCTCAGCCATCGCGAAGATATCGATCATATACTGCGTGATCTTCTCGCGCGCTTTTTCCATTGATGAAACGACGGCGGTGCTTGACTTGCTGTTAAAAATGTCATTTAAGAAGGTCGATACGAAAACCGCGTCGTACATTATATTCGTTCCGAAGTCAAAGTAGATCGTGTCGAAGATGATATCAAGCATATCGGCCGACTCGTTGTCGCGGGCGGTCTTGGTCTTGAGCGCGATCTCCTTGTAGACCGGGATGATATTCTCGTAGCCGTAATAGCTCATCGCCTCGAGGATGATTCCGAGCTTGTCGGCGTCGGCCATGTCAAAGGTCTTAGGAATACACTGAATAATTCGGGTTTTCGCAGAAAAAAGTCTTGGATTTATGGGCTTTTTTCTGCGAAAACAACC
>CAKSVM010000178.1 GCA_934503195.1 uncultured Eubacteriales bacterium | reverse complement strand
CTGAATGGGTCGAAATGAGCATAGAATAGCGCGGAATCATCACATTTTGCCCTTTTTCGGAGTTATTGCTATTGTTGACGTGGTAAACTATGGGTGAATGACCGTAGACGCCGGATATGGGCTATTGTTCAGCGTTTCCTTAAGGTTGTTTTCGCAGAAAAAAGCCCATAAATCCAAGACTTTTTCTGCGAAAACCCGAATTATTCAGTGTATTCTTAAACAAAAACTCTTGACAGCCTGCGCTTTATCTGCTATAATAATAGTAAGAAACGCCGCTCAGGAATCCGACCTGTCCGGTAAACTCCCCCGCCTTTTACGCGGGTCAGGCTGACAAAAACTTTCAAAAGGAGAAAACCCATGACTAAAGGAAAATGGATATTCAGGTACCGCGACTTCGAGTTCTGCCAGGGCGCAAAGTACCTGCTCTCGCGCGAGGAGCGCGGCAAGTCCGTCCCGGCGTTCTACCCGATCCCCCGCCCGGTGCTCTCGGTCAGGTTCAATAAGAACTACGACCTGGCTGGGCCAACGACCTTCAGGGTGAAGTCTGAGGGCGGCGCGTGCGTCTATATCGACTAT
This sequence comes from uncultured Eubacteriales bacterium, assembly GCA_934503195.1. Lineage (GTDB taxonomy): Bacteria > Bacillota > Clostridia > Oscillospirales > CAG-272 > Flemingiibacterium. The sequence continues at coordinate 2,336 of CAKSVM010000178.1, read as the reverse complement.
GTCCGCCAGAACGGCGCGGAGGAGTTCAGCGTCGGCGCGGGTCAGCACAAGCTGATGGTTGTTGTCGGCGGCACCGACGGAATGTGCGCGCTTAAAATCGACGGCGATTTGATATTCACCGACGAGAGCTGGATTGCCGACATGTACGACGGGCAATACGAGCCGGTCGGCACTTCACCGCTGCTCACATCGGATGAGCTTCCGGGCGGCTTTGAGTTCCCCTGCGAGGAGATAAAACCGGTCTCTGACAGGGTCGCCGGAGACGAAAGGATCGTCGACTTCGGACGTGAGACCTTTGTAAAGCTCGAAATAGCGCCTGAGAGCGAGCTGAAAATATTCTACGGCGAGAGCCTCGGCGAGACGATGAGCGACCGCTGTGTGATTATCGACTCCGCAAAGCCCGGAAAGCAGATTCTCCGCGCGAGAGCCTGCCGATTCGTCCGCTTTACCGGCGGCGCGGATTTTCCGCTGAGAGCCTTCTATGTCCGCCCCGACCGCGAGGATATTTCGGTCTTTGAGTCGCCCGATGAGCGGCTCAAAAAGGTCTGGGACGTCTCAAAATACACGCTCGATCTCTGCTCGCCGATGTTCTTCTTGGACGGCATAAAGCGCGACCGATGGCCGTGGGCGGGCGACGCGTACATAACCGCGAAGATGAACTACTACTCGTTCGGCGACCCAGACATCGTCCGCCGGACGCTGATACTCCTGCGCGGCGAGTACGACAACCGCGTCGTCGGCGGAATACTCGAGTACACCTTCTACTGGTTCATGATGCTGCACGACTACTATCTGCACACCGGCGACCTGGATTTCATTAAAAGGAACTACGGCTACGCAAAGGAGATTCTCACATACTATCTCGGCATGCTTGAGGACGGACTCCTCGCGAACTTCGGAGCGTGGCTATTCATCGACTGGCACGACATCGAGAAGAACGGCTTTAACTGCTGTGCTCAGATGCTCCTTGGCGCGGCACTCAGGTACATGACCGAATTCGCCGGGTTGCTCGGCGAAAAGAGCGACGAGATGAACTTCGGCTACAAATACAAAGCCATTGTCGAAAAGATTGAGCTCTACTGGGACAAGGATCAGCACGCCTACGTCTCGACATTCGCCGATGGAAAGCCGTCAAAGCAGGTCAGACGCCACCAGAACTGCCTCGCGGTGGTACTGGGCTATGCCGACGAAAAGCGCACAGCCGGGATAATAGCCTCGGTCATCGAGAACGACAATATACCGAAGCTGACGACGCCATTCTACAAGTTCTTCGAGTACGAGATACTCTGCCAGAACGGCAGGACGCGCGAGGCGTTCGAGAGAATGAAAGCCTACTACGGCGGCATGATCGACCTCGGCGCGACGACGATCTGGGAGGAGTTCGACCCCGACATGAAGGGCGAAGAACATTACGCGATGTACGGCGACCCGTATGACAAGAGCCTCTGCCACGCCTGGGGCGCGGGAACGCTCTATTTCGTCGGATGCTATCTTGCGGGCGTCAAGCCGACCTCGCCGGGATACGAAACCTTCGAGGTCAGTCCGTCTGACGTCATGGGCGACTTCCGCGCGGTCGTTCCGGTGAACGGACGGAGAGTCGAGGTGACGCTCGAGGGCGGAAAGCTCAGCGTCTTCACCGACCGCGAGGGCGGCGTACTGAAGTGGCGCGGCAAGGAGGTCGCTCTGACTGCCGGAAAGATGATGACTCTCCAATAAAGCTCAGACTCTTTCAGTGCCGGAGTATCAGAACGCGATCCGAAATAAAGCGCGTGAGCGCGGGGACTTGTCACAGGTCTCCGCGCTCGTTTTTTCTGTACTCCTTCGGCGACATGCCGGTCAGAGTTCTGAAGACACGCCGGAAGTATATGCTCGACTCAAACCCAGCCGCCTCGCTGACCTCTTCGATCGGCATCGACGGATTATAGACGAGCACCTCCTTTGCGAACGCGACCGCCGCCTGATTCTTGTACTCAATCGGCGTCATTTTCATGTACTCGCGGAATTTCACGTAGAAATACGCCTCGGACATTCCTACCATCCGCGCGAGCTCCGGAATGCGTATCTAAGAAAACGCTGATTTAAGGTTGTTCTCACGCGAAAAAGCCCACAAATTCAAGCCTTTTTCGCGTGAAAACCTCATTTATTCAGCTTATCCATAAGCGTCTTGAATACCAGCCCGCCATACATGAGGTCGTTGAACATCATGTGGCTGTATACGCGGCTAAGAAAGAAGACAACATCGTCCGTGTGATCTTCTCAGGAACAGTATAGCGACTCCGTCGCTCGTCGCGGCAGTGATGAACGGTAAGTATTCATGTGGTGTGCCGCTCAAACGG
>CAKSVM010000177.1 GCA_934503195.1 uncultured Eubacteriales bacterium | reverse complement strand
CTCGCCGCCCGCTTCTCCCGGAACGAACGGCAGAGGTAAGCCGCCGCCCGATACAGACTACTTTCTTTCCGCTTAGCTGGGCTTTCCGGAAACCTTCACCTGATGCCCGAAACAGCTGCCGGCTCAGCCGAAGTAAGCGACGCCCGACTCAAAGAGCTTCTGATCCTTGTCGCCCTCGATATTGACGGCAACATTGCGGCCGATTCGCTCGCTGTGACCCATCTTGCCGAGGATGCGTCCGTCGGGGCTGAGGATTCCCTCGATCGCCGCGACCGAGCCGTTCGGGTTGTATCTGATATCCATCGTCGGATTGCCGTCGAGATCGACGTACTGGGTCGCGATCTGACCGTTTGCCGCGAGCTTCTTTACGGCGTCCTCGCTTAAGTAGAAGCGTCCCTCTCCGTGCGAGATCGGAATCGAGTGAATGTCGCCGACATTCACTCCGGCAAGCCACGGGGACTTGACCGACGCGATTCTCGTGCGGACCATCATCGACTGGTGACGGCCGATCGTGTTGAAGGTCAGCGTCGGGCAGTCGGGCGTCATCTCGTCCATAATCCTGCCGAACGGGAGAAGTCCGGACTTAACAAGAGCCTGGAATCCGTTGCAGATGCCGAGCGCGAGTCCGTCGCGGTTTTCGAGAAGGTCGGTCACGGCCTCCCTGACCTTCGGGTTTCTCAGAACCGCCGTGATGAACTTGCCCGAGCCGTCCGGCTCGTCGCCGCCCGAGAATCCGCCCGGGAGCATGAAGATCTGAGCGTTATTTATGAGCTTCACGAACTCGTCGACCGCGTCGGTCAGAGCCGATGCCGAGAGGTTCCTCAGAACGAATATGTCGGCCTTCGCGCCAGCCTTTTCAAAGCGGCGCATCGTGTCGTACTCGCAGTTCGTTCCCGGGAAGACCGGAATCACCACACGCGGCTTCGCGGTCTTGACCGCCGGGGAGACCGTCGGACGCCCGGTAAAGCTGAACTTTTCGATCTGCTCATTCTTAACGTCCGTAACTACCGTCGGGAAGACCTTTTCGAGCGTCGATTCCCACTCGTTCTGGAGATTTTCGATTCCAAGCGAGGTGCCGGAAATCGTGACCCTGCCGTCGTCGGTCGTCTTTCCGAGAACAGTTCCGATCGCCTCGGCCGACTCGATTATGAACGCGCCGTACTTGAGCGTCAGGAGAGTCTTCTTGTCGATATCTCCGGCGAATCCGATCCGGTTGCCCATCGCCATCTTGGCGATTCCCTCGGCGACGCCGCCGAGATCGACCGCGTAGACCGCCTTCGCCTTGCCCGATTCGATGAACTCATGAACCTTGTCGAAGGTCGCGCGCAGGCTCTCGTAATCCGGAAGTCCGTCGGCCGTGTACTCAGGCTCGACGAGGCAGACGTAATCTCCGGCCGCCTTGAATTCCGGCGTGATTATCTTCTTGGCGTCGAAAGCCGCGATCGCGAAGGAAACGAGCGTCGGCGGGACGTCGATCTTCTCGAAGCTTCCAGACATCGAGTCCTTGCCGCCGATCGCCGCGATTCCAAGCTCGCACTGCGCCTTCAGCGCGCCGAGCAGAGCCGCCATCGGCTTGCCCCAGCGCTTCGGATCGTTTCTCGTCTTCTCGAAATACTCCTGGAAGGTAAGATACGACGTCTTGTAGTCAACTCCGGCCGCGACGAGCTTTGCCGCCGACTCGACGACCGCGTAAGCCGCGCCGTGATAGGGGCTCTTTTCCGAGAGGAATGGGTCGTATCCGTAGGACATGACCGAGCAGGTGTCGGTTTCGCCCGAGAGAACCGGGATCTTCGCCGCCATATACTGCGGCTGGGTGATCTGATATTTTCCGCCGTAAGGCATGACGACGGTTCCCGCGCCGATCGAGCTGTCGAATTTCTCGACGAGTCCGCGCTCGGAGCAGATGTTGAGGTCGGTTATGAGCTTATCGAGAGCGTCCTTTGTCGGAAGCTCGCCGAGCTTTGCGTAGAATCCGTCGAGGATTCCGTCGGTGCTGACCTTTTCGGTCTCGATCTTGGTGTGCTTTTCCGCGCCATTCGAGTTGAGGAACTCACGCGAGAGGTCGATGATGAACTTTCCGTTCCAGTTCATCTTAAGTCTCGGCTCCTCGGTGACGACCGCGACGATCGTCGCCTCGAGATTCTCCTTCGCCGCGTAATCGCAGAACTTTGCGGCGTCGTCCTTCGAAACGACGACCGCCATGCGCTCCTGCGACTCTGAGATCGCGAGTTCGGTTCCGTCAAGGCCTTCGTACTTCTTCGGAACCTTCGAAAGGTCAATAGAAAGTCCGTCGGCAAGCTCGCCGATCGCGACAGAGACTCCGCCCGCGCCGAAGTCGTTGCATCTTCTTATAAGACGGGTGACCTCGGGATTTCTGAAGAGACGCTGAATCTTGCGCTCCTCGGGCGGATTACCCTTCTGAACCTCGGCTCCGCAGGTGGTCAGCGACGAGGTAGTGTGCGCCTTCGAGGATCCGGTCGCGCCGCCGCAGCCGTCGCGTCCGGTGCGTCCGCCGAGGAGAATCACGATATCTCCCGGAACCGGGCATTCGCGGACAACATTCTTTTCGGGAGCCGCGCCGACGACCGCGCCGATTTCAAGGTGCTTGGCGACGTAGTTCGGATGATAGATCTCATAAACCGCTCCGGTCGCGAGTCCGATCTGGTTTCCGTAGGACGAATAGCCCGACGACGCGCCGTGAGTGATCTTCGACTGCGGGAGCTTTCCGGGGATCGTCTCGGAAACGGGAGTTCTGGGATCGGCGCATCCGGTGACTCTCATCGCCTGATAGACATACGCGCGTCCCGAGAGCGGGTCGCGGATAGCGCCGCCAAGGCAGGTCGCCGCGCCGCCGAAGGGTTCGATCTCGGTCGGGTGGTTATGGGTCTCGTTCTTGAACATGAGGAGCCAGTTCTGAAGCTCGCCGTCGAC
>CAKSVM010000176.1 GCA_934503195.1 uncultured Eubacteriales bacterium | reverse complement strand
CAGCTCACCGATTCCCTGAAAATACCCGCGCAGCGCGGCTGATTGGCAGATGAAAATCAGCGTCGGCGCGATCGCAAGCATTGAAAGCTTCGACTTTTCGACCCGCATCAGCGACGCGAAAAATCCCGCGCCGACCGTCATCATCCCGCATCCGACGATGCCGAGAATGGCAAATAATACAATTGACACGTTTCGCACGCGCTTGATTTGTGCGGTGTTGCCATGAGCGCGCGCGTCCGAGATCATCATCGCCGCCGCGACCGGAAGCCCCGCCGTCGAAACCATGTAGAACCATGTGAATAGTGTGTAAGCCGAATTAAAATATCCCATCCCGCTCTCGCCGAGGAGCGCGGTCAGCGGGATTTTGAACAAAAGTCCCGCAAATTTCACAATCACGGTCGAAGCCGTCAGGAAGATCACGCCTTTTGTCGGCGTTTCCTTTGACATTTATTGCCTCCTCTGGCATATGTTAGATCGTGGATTGGCTTTCATTTGTAACTTTATTATGTCCGAAATTCGATTTACACGTCGTATTTATTCGTCATTATCGACAAATTGCATGAATCTCAGTCGAAGTAGTGCGCGATCGTTTCCTTCGCGTCGTGACGGAGCTTTTCGACGTCGATCGTTGTGAATTCGCCGTTTTCGAAAAGAATCTTTCCGTCGCACATTGTCAGACAAACATCGCGGTTATCCGTCGAAAAAGCGACTGTCGAGTAGGGATCGTAGCTTGGAATGTTCGACAATTCGTCGAGATCAATCAGAATCAGATCGGCTTTTTTGCCCGGCGCGATGACTCCGCAGTCGGGTCTTCCCTGCGCGCGCGCGCCGTTTGCCGTCGCCATCTCAATAAACTTCGGCGTCGGAATTATGTCGGCGCGATAGTTCACGCCCTTATGAATCAGCGCGGCCGTCTGAAGCTCGCGGAGCATCGACAATTTGTTGTTTGAAGCTGCCCCGTCGGTTCCGAGGCCGACATTCACGCCCTTTTCGAGCAGTTTTGGGACGTTCGCGACGCCCGACGCCAGCTTCAGATTGCTGACCGGATTGTGCGCGACCGTCACTTTGTTCTCCGAAAGAAGCTCCATGTCATGTTCAGTGACCCAGACGCAGTGTGCTGCGGTCGCCGTCGAGGTCTGCGTCGGCGCGAGAATACCATTATTTAACAGAAATTCCACAGGCGTCATTCCGGAATTGCGCGCCATGCACTCCTCGTGCTCGCGCTTCGTTTCGGAAACGTGTACTTGTATATTTTGACCACGGAGGTGCGCTGACTCGGCGACTTCGCGACAATATTTTGCCTTATTTGTGTACTCCGCGTGAACAGCCGCGTCGATTATCACTCTTCCCTCGCCCGCGCCGTTGAAGTCGTCGAACAGCCGCGACGCTTCCTCGAATCGCGAGTCGCCGACAATTGTCGCGTCGTCCGAAAAAGAGACAAGACACCGCGAAATGTTCGCTTTCATCCCGGTTTCGAGGACGACTTTCGCCGTTTCGTCCGAGAAAAAGTACATATCCGAGAAGGAAACGCAGCCGCCGCGGATCATTTCGGCCGCAGCCAGAAGCGATCCGATCCGCACGCTTTCTGGCGTCAGACGATCCTCCGCCGGGTAAATTTTCTCCTCAAGCCACCGCTGGAGCGGCAGATCCTCGCCGATTCCGCGGAAAAGAGTCATCGCCGCGTGACAATGCGTGTTGTAGAATCCCGGCATCAGCAGTTTGTTCTCACAGTCGATTACGCGGTCAAAATCACCAATTGGCGGTTCAGCATTTATCGAGACTATGAACTTATCATTAACCACTACATTTCCGCCCTTGACGAAGCCGCCGTTTTCGGTCAGTACAAGCGCGTTTTTTAACAAAATCTTCATTATTATAAGTCGTCCTTTCTCGCTTTCACGGTTCACACGCTCCGATTATACGTCAGCGCGCGGAAAATTATTACTCACAGTTTGTCGAGCGTCCTTTCGACGAGCGTCGTGTCGGCCTCGTCGGACGAAATCGCCGTCACGGTCGAGCTTCCGCCCGTCCCGATCACCAAAACCGACAGCTGATCCCACACCTCAAGATGCGCCGACACGCCGCCGACTTCATACGACGACGAGTCGATCAGCGTCCGCCCGGCCTTTCCAAGGCTCGCGCTGAGCGTCCGGATCAGCTCAACCGGACGCGCGTTTATCTGACGTTCATATTTTGCCAACTTATTGTTCTCCTTTCTCCGCGTTGTCACTATTGTCTTCGTCATTTTGCAAATCTTCAGGGCCTTCGCTGTCAACGAAGTCGGCGAGGCAATCGATTTTGTTCTCTTTCCTATCGTCGGGATCCTCCGGGATCGACGTCAGCGGACTTCCGAGCTTATTGTAAATTTCGTTCCTGAAGAAATCATCAATTTTCCGCTGATTTTCCTCGCGATTTTCCATCAGATTCATGATCTCACTGAGCTTTTCGTCATCCATATTGCTGACATAATTTTCCAGATTCTTGAAAAAATCCATGTTCAGTCCAAGCCCGCGCATACCGCGGTTTTCGTCCGGATTCAGATTCAGAATCGCTTTCGCCGCGTCGATTTGCTCCTGTTCCTCGGTGAAAAGCTCGTTGTAACGGTCCGAAACCGCCATGAACCGATCGTTCGGAAGATCCTCGCCATCAAGCGGATTCGTGTGATATCCCACAAGAATCGCGTGTTCCACCGTAAAATATTCGTCAAAAGCATCCTCTTTCGGGATCATAAGTATCGTCCGGAGGCTCCAAAGCGGGAAAACGATCTGCGAAATCAGCTGGTAATCGCCAAGTTCGGCGAGCTTCATCCGCAGCCCCATGCTCATCCCGCGATAATAATCCGGCGCGCCGCCGATGTGCGTCATCGGGCAGCGGTAGGCCTCGATCACGTCTTTCGCGCCGACCGAGCCGTCGGGGAATTCGCCTTCGACAATTTTCATTATGGTCGAAAGATTTTGCGAAGACGGCGCGGGGAGCATACAGC
>CAKSVM010000175.1 GCA_934503195.1 uncultured Eubacteriales bacterium | reverse complement strand
CCCCCGTCGGGGGCGGCGGCCGCGACGCGGCCGGAGGGGGGTGCCGGGATGAACGACAGGGGTATGCCGCCGCTTAGTGCAGACAACCATGCCGCGCGAAGCGCGGACGCGGCCGTCGGCCGCGAGCCTCTCCCCACGGTACGTGGGGGGAGGCGTACGGAGGGGGGTGGATCCCGCAGGCAAAAACCGTCAGCGAACAACCGCCGCCCGGCACAGAGAACTTCCGCAGTCGTGCCCGCGGCGGAGCCGCGCGGCACCCGCTGATAAGGTAGAACTAACCGATCAGCAGGCAGAACCCCTGACTATGCCCGCCGGGGCTCCCGGCCTTAGCGGGAGACGATGCCGCCTTTTTCGTCAAGCTCGACGAGCGCGTTGTAACGGTGCGGGCAGGTCGTCGGACGCGCGATCACGAGATCCTTCGGAGCCGCCCAGTGAACGGCGTTCGTTAAGATCTTCTGAACGTTCGGGTTGTGGAAGGACGCGCAGGTCTCGTGGCCGGGCTGGAAGTAGAAGATCTTGCCGATGCCGCGATAGAAGGTGCAGCCGCTGCGGAAGATGTTTCCGCCCTGATACCAGCTCGTGAAGATCAGCTCGTCGGGCTGAGGAATGCGGAAAGGCTCACCGTACATTTCCTCGGTGCCGAGATCGAAGTACTCGGGGATTCCGCGCGCGATCTCGTGCTGCGGAAGGAGATTCCAGACGATCTCACGCTGATCGTCGCCCCACGAAAGCTGGCCGGAGGTGCCGACAATCGCGCGGAAGGGCTTCGACATATGTGCGGAGTGCATGGCGATGAAACCCATGCCCTCGTTGTAAACGCGGTTCTTGATCTTCTCGACAAGCGCGTCGTTCACTTCGTGATGAGCCATGTGACCCCACCACATGAGAACGTCGGTGTCGTTGAGGAGCGAATCCGGAAGTCCCTGATCCGGATCGTCGAGCGTGACGGCGCGGACTTCGAGCTCAGCGTCCTTGTCAAGGAATTCCTTGACAGTTCCGTGGATTCCCATCGGATACATAGCCTTAGCGGCGGCGTTGGTCTTTTCGTGGCGGCCTTCGTTCCAGACCGTTACTTTGATCTTTTCAGACATGGTGTTTTACCTCACTTATGTAAAGAATACATTTATAAATATCGGGGCAATAATTGCCTCATCTATGTTATAACACATTTTCGGCCGGATGTCAACAGCTTTTGCAAAATTTTCATATTTTTTAACATCATGGCATTTCGTTACAATTTGTACGTTGATTTATACGCCGGAACATGATATAATATTATGTTGGAAAATCATGTGCCGGAGGAAAGGAGCTGAGGCCGCCCTGAAAACAAAATACCGCAGAAAATATCTCAAAAGCTTCACCGGACGGCTCATCATCACCGCTTTCTTCGCTGCGCTCCAGATAATCCTCTTCGGCGTCACGCTGGCCGTCCTCGGCACGTCGACAATCTGGATCAATGTCACGCTCAGCGTCATAAGCCTGCTGGTCGTCATCTTCGTCGTCAACCGACGTCAGAATCCCGCGTACAAGCTGACGTGGTCGATTATGATTCTCGCTTTCCCGCTATTCGGCGGACTCATGTATATCGCCGCGTCGCTCCAATCTTCGACGCATAAATTCAAGAAAAAGGCCGCCGCCGCGCACGCCGCCGTCGCGCCCTTCATGGTTCAGGACAAGCGGATCACCGATTCGCTCCGGAAACAGTCGCGCACCAAGGCCGCGCACGCCTCCTATCTCGCGAACAAGGCCGGATTCCCGATCTACGACAACACATATTCGGTCTACCTCCCGAGCGGAGAGGCAAAATTCGAGCATCTCCTCCGCGAGCTTCAGAACGCGAAAAAGTTCATCTTCCTTGAATTTTTCATCATTCAGGAAGGTATCATGTGGGACATGATTCTGAAAATCCTGATCGCGAAGGTCCGCGAGGGAGTTGAGGTGCGCATAATCTGGGACGGCATGGGGTGTATGTCGACCCTGCCGAAGAATTACGACAGGATTCTCGAAACTCTTGGGATGAAGGTCATGATTTTCAACCAGTTCATGCCGCTTGCGACCATCATCCAGAACAACCGCGACCACCGGAAGATCGTTGTGATCGACGGGCTTGTCGCCTTCACGGGCGGAGTCAATCTCGCGGACGAGTACATCAACGTCTACGACAAGTACGGACACTGGAAGGATTCGGCGGTGATGGTCAAGGGCGACGCCGTGAAGAGCTTCACGATGATGTTCCTTGAGACGTGGTACATCTCAAAGCCGATCGATTCCGACATCCGGAAATTCATCGCGCCGCCCGATCCGAAGGGCTTCCGCGTCGCGGGCGAGGGCTACTGCCAGCCCTACGCCGACACGCCGCTTGACGGTGAGTGCGTCGGCGAGCTTGTGTATTTTAATTTAATCAACAAAGCGAAGGACTACATTTATATAACGACTCCGTATCTGATCCCCGACAACGAGCTTGTGACGGCGTTATGCTTCGCGGCGAAGTCAGGAATCGACGTCCGGATCATCACGCCGCACATTCCCGACAAGAAGTATGTTTTCACGGCGACGCGCTCGTTCTACGGCGAGCTTATTGACAGCGGGGTGAAGATTTACGAATACACGCCGGGGTTCATTCATCAGAAGATCTGTGTTAGCGACGATTCGATCGCGGTCGTCGGGTCGATAAACTTCGACTACCGTAGTCTCTATCTGCATTTCGAGTGTGCCGCGCTTTTATACGACAGTCCGGCGGTGCTTGACGTTAAGCGCGATTTTCTCGAAACGATGCGGGTCTCCGAGGAGATCACGCGCGAGAAGTACAAAAAGATCAAACGCCGCCACTGGCTCACGATGAGCATCTTAAGGATCCTTTCACCTCTGTTCTAAGCAGGGCGCGGTCCTGCACTCTTACGTCAGAGGCAGGGAGAGTCCCTGCACGCTGGCGTCAGGGATAGGTTGTGCGGATTCGGTCATCACGTTTTTGTCAGGAGGGATTCAGGAGTTGCCGCTATGCGGCTACTCCTTCACC
>CAKSVM010000174.1 GCA_934503195.1 uncultured Eubacteriales bacterium | reverse complement strand
GAGCCGTTCCGTCGCGCCGCGGCGCGACGGAACACGCGAAGCGCGGCGTTTGCCGCGCTTAGCGCCCCACAGGCGATTAAGGCAGACTTAAAGCCTGAGGCGCACAACCATCAGCGAAAGCCTGCGCTCCGCCCGCTGTGCGCTTCGGAATCCGTTACCGCAATATCCAGCTTGATTTTTTTCATGAAATCGGTTTATTTTATCACGTTGACTCTGATAACGCCGTCAATCGCTCCGATTGCCTCAACGAGGTCGGCCGGAATCTCTCCAGTGATCTCAACGATCGTGTACGCGTAATCCTTCTTCGAACGGTTTGCGAGGTTCTCGATATTGATGTTCCGCGCCGAAACCGCCGATGTGATCTGCGAGAGCAGATTCGGAATGTTTCTGTGGAGCACACAGATGCGCGCGTCGCCGTTATGCGGCATTGAGACGTCGGGGAAGTTGACCGAGTGGACGATATTTCCGCGTTCGAGATATTCGCGAAGCTCCTTCGCGGCCATCACGGCACAGTTGTCCTCGCTCTCCTCGGTCGACGCGCCGAGGTGCGGAATCGCGATGACGCCTTCCATTCCGGCGGTGCGGGCGTTCGGGAAATCAGTGACATAGCGTCTGACTTTGCCCGATTTGAGCGCGGCCTCGATATCATCGTCGTTGACAAGCGCGTCGCGCGCGAAGTTGAGGATTATGACTCCGTCCTTCATCATCGCGAGAGTATCCTTGTTGATCATGTACTTCGTCGCGACCTTCGGGTCTGGATTGTCGATGAGGGGCGTGTGGATCGAGATGATATCGGCGTTCTTGAAGATCTCCTCGCGGGTCTCGACCTTCTTGACCGAACGCGAGATGTTCCACGCGGCCTCGACCGAGATGTATGGGTCGCATCCGAGAACATCCATTCCGAGGTGAACCGCCGCGGTAGCGAGCGGGCCGCCGATCGCTCCGAGTCCGATGATTCCGAGCGTCTTACCCTTGATCTCGATTCCGGCGAAGCGGGATTTTTCCTTTTCGATGAGCTTTGCGACATTCGGATCGTCCTTCACGGTCTGAACCCAGTTGATTCCGCCGACAACATCACGGCAAGCAAGGAACATACCGCAGAGCGCAAGCTCCTTGACGCCGTTGGCGTTCGCTCCGGGCGTGTTGAAGACGACAATTCCCTCTTCGGCGCATCTGTCGAGCGGAATGTTGTTGACCCCCGCGCCGGCTCTGGCGATCGCCTTGAGGCTCTTGCCGAACTCCATGTCGTGCATCACGGCCGAGCGAACCATTATCGCGTCGGGATCGTCAAAATTGTCCGCGACGGTGTAGTTTTCGTCGAATATATCAGTACCGCATTTTGCGATCTTGTTAAGAAGCTTTATTTCTTTCATTAGTGGTTCTCCTGTTAATATCAGATTGGGTTCCTGCCATGACGGCAATTCACCGGATTCAGTCAAGCCTTCGGATTCTCCTCGGCAAACTTCTTCATGAAGGCGACGAGCTTTTCGACGCCCTCGTAAGGCATCGCATTGTAGATCGAGGCTCTCATGCCGCCGACAGAGCGGTGACCCTTAAGGTTCATGAGGCCGTTCTTCTCGGCTTCCTTCGGGAACTTCTTGTCAAGCTCCTCGACTCCGGTGACGAAGGTAGCGTTCATCATCGAGCGGCAGTCCTTTCTGACCGGGGCGATGTAATAATTCTGAGAATCGAGGTAATCATAGAGAAGCTTTGCCTTCTTCTGATTCATTTCCTTCATCTTCTCGAGTCCGCCGATCGAGAGAACCCACTCATAGACGAGTCCGGCCATGTAGATCGCGTAGCAGGGCGGAGTGTTGTACATCGAATCGTTGTCGGCCATCAGCTTCCAGTCGAGCATCGACGGAGTTTCGGGGCGCGCGTTTCCGAGGAGATCCTCGCGGACGATGACGACAGTCAGTCCGGCGGGAGCCATATTCTTCTGAGCTCCGGCGTAGATTACGCCGAATTTCGTCACGTCGATCGGCTCGGACATAATGCAGGACGACATATCGGCGACGAGCGGAATGTCTCCGGTGTCGGGAATGTAGTTGTACTTCGTGCCGTAGATCGTGTTGTTGAAGCAGATGTGGACGTAATCCGCGTCGGGTCTGAAGGACTCGCGGGTAGTTTCGGGGATGAACGCGAAGTTGTCGTCCTTCGAGGAAGCAACCGCCTTGGCGTCGCCGTATTTGAGAGCTTCCTTGTAAGCCTTTGTCGAGAACTGACCCGAGAGGATGTAGTCAGCCTTTCCGGTCTTCATCAGGTTGAGCGGAACCGCCGCGAACTGAGTCGACGCGCCGCCCTGAAGGAACAGCACCTTGTAGTTGTCAGGAATATTCATTACCTTGCGGAAATCGGCCTCTGTCTTCTTGATGATCGCGTCATAAGCGGGCGAGCGGTGGCTCATCTCCATGACGGACATTCCGGTGTCGCCGTAGTTCACCAGCTCAGCGGCCGCCTTTTCAAGTACGGGAAGCGGGAGCATCGAAGGACCCGCGGAGAAATTATAAACTCTTTCCATGATATCTTCCTTCCTCACGGTCGGCTTGAAAAATCTACCGACGGTGGATAAAATTTAATGTGATGCTATATATTATATACCATTTTCAGTGAAAAGTCAATAGGTAATATGGCATTTTATCGGCGGTTTCTCATTATTTCTTTGTGCAGCGTGAAATTCTCAGGAATAAAATCAACTATAGGGTGATATAATAATCCCGAAATCAACCGAAAGGAGATTTTCAAAAATGACAGACAAAGCAATGAGCGTGACCAAGGCGGCGATCGCCGGAGCGGTTTTCGGCAGCGCGGTCGGAATGGTCTCGGCTCCAAAATCAAAGAAGAAGCACAGCATCAAGAAGGACATCACCGGAACCCTCGGCATCATCGGAACGGCGATGAAGGACGTCTCGACTTTACTCTCGAAGAAGTGACCTGAAAACGCCGATCTCCGCGTCTGTAAAATCCCATAACACATCAGCGAATAAAACGCGAAGATTCTTACTTCACCGCAGACTCCGAAGCTGGGAGGCGCGAAGCGCGGCAAACGCCGCGCTTCGCGTGTTCCGGCGCGCCGCGGCGCACCGGAACGGCTCGCGTCCGGGCGGCAAAGC
>CAKSVM010000173.1 GCA_934503195.1 uncultured Eubacteriales bacterium | reverse complement strand
TGACGAAATAATCTGACGACTTGCGGAGCAAGTCGTGCGCATCCTACGCGCTTAGAATTATGCGGTATTGCCTTAATTCTACCACTTCCGCTTGACAAAGTAAATATGATATGCTATAATCTTTTTATAATTTATTTCACGGAGGACGACATGACCGGGATTCTGCTTTACGCCGGGTTTGAGAATAAGGAGAGGTTTGATTTCGAGTCGGAGCTTTTCGACTGCGTCGTGGTGTTTTATCTTGAAAAGGGGAGCTTTGAGTTTAAGCTCGGCGAGGTCTCCGGAACCGCGAAGGCCGGACAGGCCGTGATCTGCAAGCCGGGAGTGAGATTTGAAAGACGCGCGCTCGGGCCGATGAAGCTTCACGTTCTGCGTCTGAAAACCGACGAGGATTATCCCGACGGACTTGTTGACCCGGCCGGTAAAGCCCGGATTATCGAGGATCTCTCGCGCTTTCCGTCGAACACGCTTATAATGAATTTCACAGACGCCGAAGCGCATTTCCTGCTTGACGTCTGGTACGCGCTGACTCTCAGTGAAAGGCGTCCGGGCGTACGCGACCGGCTTATGGAGAAAGCGAAATCGACGCTTGACGGGCGGCTTTGTGAAAAAGTGACAATCGCGGAGATTTCGCGCGGAATCGGACTTTCCCCGGTCGCTTTCCTTCGGAGATTCCGTAAGGCGTTCGGCGTGACTCCGGGCGGATATCTCGCGTCAGCGCGGATAAACCGGGCAAGGGAGCTTCTTGTCATGACCGACCTGACGCTCGCCGCGATCGCCTCGGAATGCGGGTTCGAGAACGAATATTACTTCTCGGCGAGCTTCAAAAAGAGCGTCGGAGTCCCGCCCGGACGCTACAGACGCGAGTCGATGCTCTGATTTTCCGTCGGAATGCACAAACACGGACGCGGCAAGCTGTGCATGTATCCAAAATTTTCAATATCCTCTTGACAAAGTATTCACAATATGTTACAATAAATTCACAGGATGATTCCTGAAATAAATCATAGAGGAGAACCATTATGAAACGCATTCTGACCACAGCGCTCGCAATTCTCATGATCGCCGCGCTCGCGATTCCGTCAGCGGCCGCCGAAAAGATCGGCGCGAACGCCGCGAAGGTCGCGGTCACCGTCTCAGGCGTCTCGACCGAGACCCCCAAGCTCGACGGCAAGATCGGTAAGTACGAATATTCCGAAATCAAATACACCGCTGACGATATGCGCTTCAGCGGTGCCGACGTCGACTCGCTCGCAAAGAGAAGCGTCAAGATCTACGCGGCTTACTCGGCCGACAAGATGTATGTCGCGGTCGTCGCCGAGACTCCCGATTTCGTTCAGACGGCTGACACCGCCTCAAACCTCTGGCAGCAGCACTGCATTCAGGTCTCCTGCGCGAAGGGCGACGAGTCGGTCGCGGCTACCCGCTCCGAGTACGGCTTCGCGCGCAACTCGAAGACCGACAAGCTCATGTTCAACGCGTGGGCTGACGCCTACAAGGCCGCTTGGTCGCCGAACCTCGAGGGCAAGGATTTCGTCGTCGTCACCGAAAACGGCGTGACCACCTACGAGATCGCGATCCCCGCGAAGTCGTTCGGAATCGACTCCTTCAAGAAGGGCGAAAAGGTCAGAATGAACCTCTGCCTCTGCGTCGGTAAGGATTCCTCCAACACCGCTCAGATCGAATGGTCGACCGGATGCGGAAACGGCAAGGACGCTACCAAGTTCGCGGTTCTCACCCTCGGCGACGCTATCGTCGTCCCGAAGACTCCCGACAAGTCGGCTCAGACATTTGACGGCGTCTCGCTCGCGTTTGTCTCGCTCACGATGAGCGCGGCCGTCGCGTACGTCTCGATAAAGAGAAAGCATTGATTCCTTTCAAAACTATATTGCGACATCACCGGATCTGACAGCCGAAAACGCCCCCGTCCGGGGGCATTTTCGCGTTTTATACGTATTTATCCGGCCGAGAAGGTCGTGTCGGTGAGACGGAGATCCTTAACGCCGTTAAAAACCGGGGTTTCCCCGGCCTTCGGGTCGGCGACAATGTTCGACGATCTCGGGACGAAGCCGTCAATCGCGTCGAACTCGCGGAGCGTGAACGAACAGCCCGAAAAGGTCACGTGATCGGCGAAGACGCCCTTTTTCATGTTGATCGAAGGGAATTTTCCCGAATAGGACGTGATGTCCGAGAAGCGGATGTTCCTTATCGCGTTTATTTTGTTCCCCTCGGCTACCGAGATCATGATCGGCTGGTTGAAGGTCGTGTTTATCGCGATATTATTGAAGGAGAGATTTTCGATAAGCGTCGCCTCGCCGCCGTCGTCGGTGAAGCGGGAAGGGTTCCCGTCGGGATTCCCGGGGATCGTCATTCCGATTCCGGTGTTCGAGTTCGTGAAGGTGAGATTCGAGAAAACGCAGTCGCGGATCGTGCCGTCGCCGATCCACGCGATTCTGATGCAGCTCGTGAAGCTTGAGAGATTGCAGTTTGTCACCGCGATCCGCTCGCAGGCCTTCGGATTACGCAGGACGCCGTTGTAGGCGCGCACGACGATCGCGTCGTCCCCGGCCGTGATGTCGCAGTCCGAGACTGTCACGTCGCGGCTGGAGTTTATGTGGATTCCGTCGGCGTTCGGGTAATTGCGGTTCGAGTCGATCCGGAGTCCGCGCATTGTCACGCGGTCGCAGTCGCAGATCCAGTATCCCCAGCCCGAGCAAGGCTCGTAGAGCAGCACGTCCTCGCAGAGAACGTCCTTGCAGCCGATGAAGAAGATCATCCGCGCGGGGAGGTTGAAGACGGCGCGCCTGTACGCCCAGAGCCCCGGTTTTTCGTCCGGCGCGACGGCAAAACGCCCCTGACAGTCGATCTTTCCGCGTCCGGTGAGCGCGATGTTCTGGCAGTTTTCAGCGTAGATGAAGCACTTCCGGTTGCGTCTCGGAGCCATTTCGGTGACCCAGAAATCGCTCTCGATTTCTTTGAATTCCTCGCCGTCGGTCGTCGCTTTGAGCGTCGCGTCGGCGTCGATGTGAAGCTCGACGTTTGATCTTAAATCAATCCGCGCCGAGAGATATTCGCCGCCCTCGATGACGACCTTTCCGCCGCCGTTTTTCGCGGCCTCGTCGATCGCGTCCTGAATCGCCTTTGTCGCGAGAGTCTTTCTGTCGGCGGCCGCGCCGAAGTCCTTTATATTGTAAATTTTCATTCTGATTCTCC
>CAKSVM010000172.1 GCA_934503195.1 uncultured Eubacteriales bacterium | reverse complement strand
GTCCGGGCGCGCGTGAAGTCCGGAAAAATCCGGAAATCCGCCGCCGCGCGGGGGAGATCTTCACCTTGTAAGCCCCATCCGGATGACATGAAAGAATCTTTTTGCCCATTTTCGGTCAATTCCGCCGAAATCTGAGAAATATGATTTTTTCTCTTGCAAAATCCCGAAAACTATGATATAATATAAAATCGGGAATAAAATTCGGAAATAACAAGGAGAACGGTTTTGAGAACAGGATTTGACAACGAAAAATATCTGAAAACGCAGTCCGAACATATCCGCGAGCGCATCGCGAAGTTCGGCGGGAAACTCTACCTCGAATTCGGCGGCAAGCTCTTCGACGACTACCATGCCTCGCGCGTCCTGCCCGGCTTCAAGCCCGACAGCAAGCTCCAGATGCTCCTACAGCTGAAGGACAAGGCCGAGATCGTCATCGCGATCAACGCCTTCGATATCGAGAAGAACAAGGTTCGCGGCGACCTCGGAATCACCTACAACCTCGATGTGCTTCGCCTCATCGACGCCTTCCGCGATATCGGACTCTACGTCGGAAGCGTCGTGCTCACACGCTTCGAGCAGCAGCCGGCCGCTGTCGCCTTCCAGAAAAAGCTTGAGGAGCTCGGCGTCAGGGTCTACCGCCACTACCCGATCGAGGGCTATCCCTCGGACGTCGCGCACATCGTCAGCGACGAGGGCTACGGAAAGAATGATTACATCGAAACCTCGCGCGAGCTTGTCATCGTCACCGCGCCTGGCCCCGGAAGCGGTAAGATGGCCACCTGCCTCTCGCAGCTCTACCACGAGAACAAACGCGGTGTCAAGGCCGGATACGCGAAGTTCGAGACCTTCCCGATCTGGAACATTCCGTTGAAGCATCCGGTCAACATCGCCTACGAGGCCGCGACCGCCGATCTCGGCGACGTCAACATGATCGACCCCTTCCACCTCGACGCCTACGGAGTCACAACCGTCAACTACAACCGCGACGTTGAAATCTTCCCGGTCCTCAACGCGATGCTTGAACAGATCCTCGGCGTCTCGCCCTACAAGTCGCCGACCGACATGGGCGTCAACATGGCCGGAAACTGCATCTTCGACGACGAGGCCGTCTGCGACGCCTCGAGAAAGGAGATCATCCGCCGCTACTACACCGCTCTCTGCGACGTCAAGAAGGGCAAGGAGAGTCCCGAGCTTGTCTACAAGATTGAGCTTCTCATGAAGCAGGCCGGAATTTCGCCCGAATACCGTCCGGTCATCTCGGCCGCGCTTGAAAAGGAGGCTCAGACCGAGGCCCCGGCCGCCGCGATTGAGCTTCCGGACGGGTCGATTGTCACCGGAAAGACCTCCGCGCTTCTCGGCGCGTCGTCCGCGCTTCTCCTCAACTCGCTGAAAACTCTCGCCGGGATCCCCGATGAACACGCGCTGATCTCGCACACGATCATCGAGCCGATCTCGCATCTCAAGGTCGATCACCTCGGAAATCAGAATCCGCGTCTCCACATCGACGAGCTTCTGATCGCCCTCTCGATCTGCGCGATCAACTCGCCCGAGGCCGAGCTCGCGATCGACCAGCTCGACAAGCTCCGCGGCTGCGACGCGCATTCGACCGTGATTCTGTCCGAGCGCGACGTCAACACCTTCAAGCAGCTCGGAGTCAACCTCACCTGCGAGCCGAAGTACGAGACGAAGCGGCTTTACAACCGATAATTACATTTTTCCGGGCGGTGACGCCCGGAAAGCGATTTTCAAAATCATGAAAAAAACCTATGTAACCTCAATGCCCGACCACATCGGCGCGTTCCTCAGAGCCAGCAGATGCTTTTCGGCTCTCGGAATCAACATCACCAGAGTCAGCTACAACAAGGCCGTCGACTCGCACACACTCTTCATCGACGCCGAAGGAACCGAGGCGCAGCTCACCGCGGCCGACGCCGAGCTTGAAAAGATCGGCTATCTTCAGAGCGACCGCGAAAAGTCGAGCGTCGTCTTAATCGAGTTCAGGCTCCGCGACATTCCCGGCAGCGTGACCGAGGTGCTGGAGCTCATCGACCGCTTCAAATTCAACATCTCGTACTTAAGCTCGCAGGAGAACGGAACCGACTATCAGCTCTTCAAGATGGGGCTTTACGTCGACGACCCGGATCGGATCAAGGATTTTCTCCGCGAGGCCGAAAAGCTCTGCGCGGTGCGGGTGATCGACTACAATCACTCGGAGAAGGTCTACGACAACAGCATTTTCTACAGCGCGTATGTCGACGGGCTGGCGAAGATGACCGGACTTTCCGAAAGGAGCCGGGAAGAGCTTCTGGTCTGCGTCAATCTCGCGATGCAGACGCTTGACGAGCAGGGACTTTCGCCCTACCGGACGTTTGACAGCATCAGCAAGTTCGCGGAACTTCTGGCGGTTTCGCGCGGAAAGGCGTTTCTGCCGCGGATCACGGCGCACAGGATCACCGACGACACCGAGATTACCCTCATCGAGCCGCCCTGCGGGAGCAACACGGCGATTATTAAGAGCCGCGGGGAATATCTTTTCGTTGACAGCGGCTACGCCTGCTACCGCGAGGAGATGGCCGCGATTTTCCGGAAGCTTCGGCCGGACTTTGACACGATGAAAAAGCGGATTCTCGTGACGCACGCCGACGTTGATCACTGCGGGCTTCTGCCGATTTTCGACGAGATCATCGCGAGCGGGAAGACTGTACGGTGTCTTACGAACGAGTACGAGGGGAAGAACGGTTTCCGCGAGGAAAATCCGCTTCACAAGCCGTACATCACGATCTGCAAGATTTTCACGGACTACCGTCCGCCCGAGCCGTCGAAGCTGATTCAGGCGTGGCGCGATCCGGGGGAGTTTTCGGAGCCGCTGATACAGATCGGTTTCTTCGACTTCGGCGAGCTGCATTTTGAGGTATACGAGGGGCGCGGCGGGCATCTGCCGGGCGAAATCGTGCTGATCGACTACAAGCGTCACATCGCGTTCACGGGGGATGTTTACATAAACGTTCACGGGCTGACGCCCGAGCAGGCGGCGTACAATCGTTACGCGCCGGTGCTGATGACCTCAGTCGACACCGATCCGAAGCTCTGCGCGGCCGAGCGGAACGCGATCATCGAGCGGCTCGGAGTCGGCGACTGGCAGGTTTTCGGGGCGCACGGGTTCAAGAAAGATTATTCGGTGAAGTGAAAACTGAATTCCGGGGAAACCGAGGGCGGGATTCCGGGGATTAAAGCAAGTGGGCTGTCGCGAAGCGACAG
>CAKSVM010000171.1 GCA_934503195.1 uncultured Eubacteriales bacterium | reverse complement strand
GTGACGTATGACGGAAAAGACGCAAGCAGATGCGTGCTTAAGGCGTCAGCCGCGAATTGTGCGGTATTGCCTTAATTATGTACATGACAATGCACTGATTCAAGGCTGTTTTCGCGGAAAACTCCTGTAAATTCAAACATTTTCCGCAAAAATCAAAATTATTCAGCTTATCCACAAGAATTTATTTTCAGAAAGGAATCTCCATGAAAACCCTCAGAGTCGCCGTGATCGGCTGCGGCATGATCGCGAACAGCGCGCATTTTCCCGCGCTTCATATTCTCGAGTCGGAAGGACTCGTAAAGCTCGTCGGCGTCGCCGATATCCGTCCCGAAGCCGCCGAATCTACCGCGAAACGCCACGGCGTCCCGGTCTGGTACACCGATCCGCAGAAGATGCTCGACGAGCTTCACCCTGACTTCGTCGCCGTCTGCACACCTAACGTCTACCACAAGGAGTGGACGATCGCCGCGCTGAAAGCCGGAGCCGACGTCGCCTGCGAAAAGCCGATCGCCGTCACCTACGCCGACGCGAAGGAAATGTGGGATACCGCTAAGGCGACCGGACACAGACTCTTCCCCTGCCAGTGCATGAGATGGCGTCACTACATGATGAAGTCAAAGGAACTCATAGATTCGGGCGAGCTTGGCGACGTTTATTTCGCCGACGTCTCGTTCATCCGCCGGATCGGAATCCCGACGTGGGGAATGTTCCACATGAAAAAGCACAACTACGGCGGTCCGTTCTGCGACCTCGGAGTTCATCTCATCGACTCGCTGCTCTGGCTCTGCGGCGATCCGAAGGTCGTCTCTGTATCCGGTGCGGCGGTGACGAAGATCGCGAACAAGGGAGAGGATATTCATCTGTCAATCGCCGAGAGCGGAGCCTACAGCGGAACCTTCGATCCGCGTCCCTACGACTGGCATGAGTTTGACGTCGAGGATTTCTCGCACGGCTTCATGCGGCTTGACAACGGAATGAACGTCAATTTCAAGTTCTCCTGGGCGTTAAACCAGCCGACAACGAATCTCGGACTCTCGATCTGCGGCGACAAGGGCGGACTGAATGTCGAAAACGGAATGCTTTACAAGAACGTCGGACGCTTTCAGGGCGAGACCGCGATGAAGTGGTTTGACAACGGAAAGTACAAGGGCGTTCCCTTCGAACAGCATCGCTATATGTACCGTAACATCGTAAACACGATCGCGGGCGAGGAGGAATATCTGATAAAGGAAGCGCAGAATCTCGAGGTCTCAAAGATCATCGAGTGCTTCTACCGCTCGGCGTCGACCGGGCGCGAGGTCAGAGCCGAGGATATAGTGAAATAAGAAAAAACGTCGGGACGCCGGCTCATGGCGTCCCGACGCGTTCTTTTTTTCGCAAATCACTTGAATTCTCCCGAAATCTGTGGTATAATGTTCTTATCTTGAATCTTTGGAGTACGCCTTCCCGATACGCCGTCAAAAGTTATCTGGCAGGCAGAGTGAACATATGAAAAAATCCGGCTTCCGTCCGATTCTATTCGCCGCGCTGGCGGCGGTTTTCTACGCGCTGAATATGCCGTTTTCAAAGATTTTACTCAGATCTGTCGGCTCAACAATGCTCGCCGGGCTTCTCTATGTCGGCGCGGGAGTCGGGATGGGGATCATCTATCTTGCGAAACGCCACTCCGTCCCGCCTGAGGAAAAGCTCGGAAGAGCCGATCTTCCCTACACCATCGCGATGGTCGTCCTTGACATTGCCGCTCCGATACTCCTGATGCTCGGACTCTCGACCGCCTCGGCCGCCAACGCCTCGCTCCTGAACAACTTCGAGATTGTCGCGACGACTCTTATCGCGAGAATCTTCTTCGGCGAAAAGGTCACCGCGAGACTCTGGGGCGCGATCGGACTCATAACGCTCGGCGGCGCGATGCTTTCGTTTGAGGATTTGACAAGCTTTTCGTTTTCGTACGGCTCGCTTCTGATCCTCGCGGCAGCCTCCTGCTGGGGACTCGAAAACAACTGCACTCGGAAGATCTCTGACAAAAACGCGCCGATGATCGTCATGATAAAGGGGATTTTCTCCGGGAGCGGCTCGGTCGCGATCGCGCTTATAATCGGTGAGAGCTTCCCGTCGGCCGGATATGCTTTGATGGCACTAATCCTTGGATTCGTCGCGTACGGACTGAGCATAACCTTCTACGTCTCGGCACAGAAGGATCTCGGCGCGGCGAAGACGAGCGCGTATTACGCGATCGCGCCGTTTGTCGGAACCTTCCTGTCAGCCGTGATGCTGCGCGAGAGACTGGGATTACAGTATTTCCTCGCGCTCGCCGTTATGATAATCGGCTCCGCGCTCGTCGCCGACGACACACTTAAAGGAGAGTCAAAATGACCGAGATAATCGCAAGAAGGCAGTTTCAGCCGCTTTACATATGGCTTGATATCGCGTTTCTGTGTGTTTTCGCGATACTTTTATTCATTAAAAAGAAATACATGACGCTCACCGTCGGATTTGTGATGGGAATCGTCTATATGCTCGTTGACTACGGGATTTTCAATCTTCTGCTCGCAACTCGGAGCATTTCGGAAGGCCACAGTCTTTTCTGGGTGCTTTTATGGATGTCGATGAGCTACGGCTTTACGAATTTCACGTGGATCTGGCTCTGGATCTCAAAGGACGAAAATCTCTTTGAGTGGTCGCTTCTGATCCTCTGCTGGTGGTTCTGCTGTCCGTTCATCACCGACACCTTCTCGCATGGAACTCCGATTATAATCGAGCGCACGACCGGATCCTACCACGGATACATGGCGGCGATCATGTTCGCCGGGTATCTTATCGCGATAATCTGGAATCTCACGCGGAAAGAGAAACTTTGCAAGATAAACATCCCATGGATTCTCGCGATCGGGATTCTCGTCCAGTTCGGCTGGGAAGCGGGACTTCTGCTCGGCGGAATCCGGAGCGCGGGATTTGAGTCGCTCGGCGACAAGCTCCGCACGCTCGTCGTGAACTCGCTGATGGAGACGAATCTCGGTATGCCATATGTTTATCTGATTTTCATCGCGCTCACAAGCAGGTTCGACGAGCGGATAAAAAGGCGTCGGAAGGTTTCTTTTGTGGAGCGGATAGCTGAGAATAATCTCGAAAAAATCAGGCGATAAGCGGTGCCGGAAAGGCGATTTCCGGCACGACATAAAAAAGGGGTGCCGTTTCCCCGCCTCCTAATAAGAAAACATGAAAAAGTCAGTAAAATCAATGTTTTCAAAGGCAGGGAACACGGTACGA
>CAKSVM010000170.1 GCA_934503195.1 uncultured Eubacteriales bacterium | reverse complement strand
TCTTCTCCTTTTGAGTGGTGGTATTTTTATTATATCTCATTGGAGACTCGTTGTCAACTTTTATTGTACTGGATCAGAGCAGGGCGGTGAACATGAGCTGAACGCCAGCGAACTGTTGGTGGTTCCGGCTTATTATAACTTAGACAAGACCGCGCTGACGACACTTGACATCGGACTTATGGTGGTCGATGTCAACTCCGGAATGAAAAAGCCGCCGCTCGGTGTTCCGGTAATGAAGCTGACCGACAGGATAACAGAAGACGCGGAGCTTCTGAAAAACGTATTGCCCGACTCGGATTACCGCCGCGTGATACTTTTTGACATATGGTATCAGATCGCGCTCATGTACAGTGTGCCCGAGATACCCAAGCAAAGGGAGGATGAGATACCATTCAGTCCGCTGCTCGAATATCTGGGGAGGTCTTATCAGAAAAAGCTGACGCTCGACGAGCTCTGCCGCGTCTCAGGCTATTCGAAATCGGTGCTCATCCGCGAGTTCAGAGTCTATACTAGTCAGACTCCTATGGATTACATCGCCGATTTGCGGATAAACGCGGTAAAGAAGCTGTTGACAAATGAACGGCTGACTCTCCGTGAGATCGCGGCACGATGCGGATTCGCGAACGAATTCTATCTTAGCCGGGTATTCAAGGAGAGAACAGGCGTTTCCCCAAGTGAGTTCAGGCGGAATGTCGTTTGAAATCTGCAATGCCTCACCCGGCGAATTCGGCTTTTTCCCTGTGTTCAGCGAAAAATAAAAGCAGTTGGGCGTGAGCCAAGCTGCTTTAGAAAGAGATTAATTATGGTAAAAGACCTCATTCACGATCCACTCTTCCTCGCCGGAAAGTCTTCCGACGCTGACATTTCAGATATTCAGACGGCAAACGATCTGCTTGACACGCTGAAAGCTCACCGCGAAACCTGTGTTGGCATGGCGGCGAATATGATCGGCGTCAGAAAGCGCATCATCGCCTTTGTCGACGACAGCGGAAAAAACGTGGAATACACGCTTATGCTAAACCCCGAGCTTATTTCGCGATCTGAGCCTTACGAGACCGAGGAGGGCTGTCTGTCGCTCCTCGGCGACCCCAGAAAATGCACGCGCTATAAGAAGATCAAGGTAAAGTACGTCGATCTCGCGATGAAGCCTAAGATAAAGACATACATCGGTTTCACGGCGCAGATTATCCAGCACGAGATCGACCACTGCGCGGGAGTGCTGATATGACGCGTTATGTACTTGTGACCGGCACTTACGGTGGAATGGGAAGTGCCGCGGTGAAAGCTCTCGCAAAGCGCGGGTTCATTGTCTTCGCGCTCGACAGAAAGGTTGGTGAAGCGGTGGAGAACATCATTCCGATCGAAGCCGATGTCACCGATCCCGATAGCCTTCAGCGCGCCTTTGATATTGTGCGCGGCTTGACCGATCGGCTTTTCGCGATTATACACTACGCGGGCATCTACACGCTTGATTCGCTTGTTGAGATACCCGACGCCGGATTTGAGCGGATGTTCAGGGTGAACGTCTTCGGCGCGTTTCATGTCAACAAAATTTTCTTCACTATGCTCGGTGACGGCAGCCGGATTATCATGACGACAAGCGAACTCGCGCCGCTCGACCCGCTGCCTTTCACCGGGCTTTACGCTGTGACGAAGAGCGCGCTTGACAAATACGCGTATTCGCTCCGGATGGAGTTGCAGCTTCTCGGCATAAATGTCTCGGTCATACGCGCCGGCGCAGTCAGGACGAATATGCTCGGTGTCTCTACCGACTCGCTCGACGCTTTCTGCGGGAAAACAAAGCTCTACAAATGCAACGCCGAGCACTTCAGAAGGATAGTCGACAGCGTCGAGGCGAAGAGTATCGAGCCAGAAAGAATCGCCGACCTGACGCTCTCGATACTCTCAAAGAGAACCCCGGCGTTCGCGTACAGTGTCAACCGCAATCCGCTGCTCAGACTCATGAATATCCTTCCGAAGTGGCTTCAGTTCGCGTCAATACGCGCGGTGCTGAAATAAAACTGATTTTGAGATCGAAAAAACCGCTGACGGCGCGTTTCACGCATGATGAGCCGGAACGCGATCAGGCGGTTTATCATCATCAGTCAGCGGCGGTATTGCATTTCGACATCAACATACGCGTAGGCTCCGGTTCCTTCTCAGTCAGTCATGGACGCATTCATGAAGACGGTTCAGTTTACGAGTGGTGAGTACAAGAATCTCCTTCGTCAGTATGGAATCCGGCAGAGTATGGATGGCAAATCCAGATGGGCGGACAACATAATGATTGAGCGTTGGTTCAGGAGTCTGAAAAATGAGCTTATTTACATAAACGACTATACGTCTCCGAAGGAGCTTCGCGGCGCGATCCGTGACTATGTCGAGGAGTATAATTCGATCCGACCGCATCAGAGCCTTGGTTATCTGACACCGGATCAGGTGTACGGATTATCATTCGGAGTTTCAGCGTAACCTGAGCTCTTGGGGAGGAGACCGACACCCCAAGTGGCTTAAAGAGCCTACGAGAAAGCCCCCTTGATGTTTCGGTTTCCTCCCCAAACCCCGCTTTCCACTTTCTGATCCTCCGGCTTTCTCGAATTTCATCAAATTCCATTTTCACGATGCTTTTTTTGAGTTGTGGTTTGGAGTTGGGGTCCGCTATAATCCACTACCGCGTGGATTTTGGTGGATCTTCCTCCACGGCTGATTCCGATATGCTGATGATCATCATATCCCGGAGCCCCTTTTTTGCACCGGCACTTGACCGATGCGCTTTTATATAAGTTCCATCGATACACAGATCCCGCATATCCGGATTCTCGCGGACACTTTCAAACAACTGCTTGAGTTTTTCGTCTTTCTCCCACTGCGAAAACCGTTTGTACACCGTTTGCCACGGACCATAGTAATCCGGAAGATCACGCCATGGAGCTCCTGTGTGCATGATCCAGAGAACTCCATTCAGGAGTTTGCGGTTATCCGCTTGTGGCCTTCCGGTTTTCTAATGTAGATAATCTGAGAATACGAACATGGCTCACATGTAGCTTTCGACTCCGAATATCAGCCAGCATCTATATGAGGACGGAAATTGCAGCGGTTTTTGAAAAGAATATTGCTTTTTTCTGCCCGGTGTGTTATAATAGGTATATACCGGAAACAAAGGGAGCGTGTCCATGCCAAGACCGCCACGGTGCCGTCGGATTTGTGGCGTACCACAAGTCGATACCTTCTGCCCCAACGGGTGCGAGGATACCGAGCCGATCCTGCTGACGCTGGACGAGTACGAAGTCATTCGGCTGGTTGACTTGGAGCAGCAAACCCACGAGCA
>CAKSVM010000169.1 GCA_934503195.1 uncultured Eubacteriales bacterium | reverse complement strand
GTCCCGGCTGTGCCGGGACACGCGAAGCGCGGCTTTGCGCGCTTCGCGCCCCAAGCGAACCTGCGCGGGGAAGTTTTCCAGAATTGCACAAGCAATACCGCGCGGACGCTCATAAAATTCCCGCGCGTGGATAGATAATAGCGGCGCCCAAAATGTCGCCGCGCGAGCCGGAAAGTGCGTTCGCCGCGAACCCCGCACTCTTCCTGACAAAAAAATAACGCCCTTGGAAAGGACGTTATTTTTTTGCTATATCATCAGGAACAAGCCGGAATCCGGATCCGACAGGATCACTCGCTCCGGAGCGCGACGACCGGATCTTTCTTCGCCGCCGATCTTGACGGGATGATTCCGGCCACCAGCGTCAGAAGCACGCTTATCGTGACCAGTATCACCGCCGCCGTGGGGGGCAGGTACGCGCTCAGATTGTTGATTCCGGTCAGATGATGCAGGATCAGGTTGATCGGGATGCAGAGCAGATACGTGATCAGCACTCCGAGAAGTCCTGACGTGAAGCCGATTATCACCGTCTCCGCGTTGAACATTCCCGAGACGTTCGCCTTCGACGCGCCGATTGCGCGCAGGATTCCGATCTCCTTCGTCCGCTCCTGAACCGAAATCAGCGTGATGACTCCGATCATTATCGACGAAACGATCAGCGAAACCGCCACGAAAGCGATAAGAACGTACGTGATCGCGTTGATTATCGTCGTCACCGACGACATCATGATTCCCACATAGTCGGTGTACGTGATCTTTTCGATCTCGTCAACACCGTCGTTGTAAGCGGCGATCACGTCGATTATCGTGTCCTTGTCCTCAAAGCCCGCCGCGTAGAGATTGATCGACGACGGGTCGTCAAGCTCGATGTAGCCGAGCTTCTTCATGTTTTCGTCGTATGTCGAGTCAGAGAACTCGATGAGCTCGTCGCAGTACTTCGCGCATTCCGCGTCCGAAAGCTCCATCGCGTCGAGCATCGCCGAAAGCTGCGATTCCGGAACCTCGGCGAGCTTCGCCTCGACTCCCGCCGCGTACTGCGCCTTGACCTGCTCCGCGACCGACTCCGAAATGTATCCCGAAAGCTCCTCGTCGCTCATCGCCGAAACGTAGGACGAAATCGTGTCCGCGCTCATTCCGGTCTGCGCCGTCATCGCGTTGACAATCGCCGCTTCCATGTCCGCGCGGCTCATCGGGCCGATCACCGCCGAAACCTGCGCGTTCAGCACCTCGTCGGACGGAACGCTCATGATTTTTTTGTACATTCCGGCTTTTCCGGCCTCGTCGAGCGACTTCAGATGATTTCTGAAGGTCTCGGCCTTTCCGGCTTCGGTTTTGTCGTCGTCCCTGAATTCGAGTCCGGTGAAGATGTCGATCGCCGGATTGTCAATCTGCGCCTTGATCGCGTCGGAATTCTTCGAGTTCTCAATGACGTGTTCGGTCAGAGCCGAGGTGTAGCAGATCGATCCGGTCAGCATAGACGAGACCGCGTCCTCGTTCGGGCGGATGACTCCGACGACCTTAAGGTTCAGCGCGTTGTCGTAGAGATATTTGAGTCCGGCCGACGTCTCGCGCAGATCCGAATAATTTCCGGTCGACTCGTCCTTTCTGAAGCAGTCGGGATTCAGAATCACCTTGTACTCGGTGTTCATGACGTCCTCGTAGCTCCACTTCTCGACGCCGTACGCGATCGACTCGTGGTCAACCGCCGCCTCGGCGATCTTGTTGATATCGTCCTCGGATTTGAGTCCGAGCGCGTAGAGCGTCATGTCGGCGATCTCGTTATTCTTGTCAAGGACGACGACAACCTCGTCATAGCTCTCCGGCCAGCGGCCGTCGACCATGTCGTACTGCTTTTTGACGATCGGGTTTATCAGCTCGCCGTCGAGTCCGGGGAGGATCTCCTGCCACGTTCCCGAGTAGCCCATGCCGAGCATTGACGACATACTGCTCATCTGCGAGCTGTTCTGCGCGTACGCGCTCATCTGGGAGCCGAGATATTTTATCATGACCTCGGTCATCAGCTCCTGCATATCAGAGCGGATTATCTTGCCGTCGACACTCTTCGTGTAGGCGAGAAGGTTTAGGTCGTAGGAGTATCTGACGCCCGAGAGAGCCTTTGAAAGGTCGGACTCGCTGTCCGAAAGCTGCTTTTCGATGTGCTTTTTGAAAGCGGCGAGGTCGTTCTTACGCGCGTCTATATTGCTCATCGCGTTGACCATCTCATAGAGCGCGGGCTTCTGATAGACGGCGTCCTTTTCGTGCTCGTCGGTCGACTTTGCCGAGTCGATGAAGGTCTGCATCAGCGACGAGAGGTCGACGTGATTCGATTCGAGAGTCAGCGGATAGGACGACAGCGTGTCCTCCTGAACGGCGTCGATGTAGTTCGTCGTTCCCTGAGAGACCGCGGCGATCAGCGCGATGCCGATGATTCCGATGCTTCCGGCGAAGGCGGTGAGTGCGGTGCGTCCCTTTTTGGTGAAGAGGTTTTTGAGTGAGAGACCGAAGGAGGTTATCGGCGAAAGGGAAGGCTTCTTTTCGAAGAGCTTTTTCGCGTTCTCGTCCTCGGCCTTACGCTCCTCGGCGAGTTCGGTTTCACGGAGCGGATCCGAGTCGGCGATTATCGTTCCGTCGAGCATCCGGACGATACGCGTGGAATACTTCTCGGCGAGGTCAGGGTTATGCGTGACCATGATGACGAGACGGTCGGCGGCGATCTCCTTTAAGATATCCATGACCTGAACGCTCGTCTCGCTGTCAAGCGCGCCGGTGGGCTCGTCGGCGAGGATTATGTCGGGATCGTTGACAATCGCGCGTGCGATCGCGACTCTCTGCATCTGGCCGCCGGACATTTCGCTCGGCTTTTTATGAAGCTGATTTCCGAGGCCGACCTTTTCGAGGGCTTCGGCGGCGCGTTTTCTGCGTTCAGCCTTGGGGACGCCGGAAAGGCTGAGCGCGAGTTCGACGTTCTGGAGGACGGTCTGGTGCGAGATGAGGTTATAGGACTGGAAGACGAAGCCGATCGAGTGGTTGCGGTAGGAATCCCAGTCACGATCCTTGAAGTCCTTAGTGGAGATGCCGTTTATGACGAGGTCGCCGCTTGTGTACTGGTCAAGGCCGCCGATGATATTCAGCATAGTGGTTTTACCGCATCCGGAGGGACCGAGAATCGAGACGAACTCATTCGAGCGGAACTGTAGGTCGATTCCCTTAAGCGCGCGGACGGTATTTTCACCGGCAAGGTAGTCCTTGATGATATTTTTCAGTTCGAGCATTTTTCATTTCCTATCTGTAATTTCGATAGAAATATTATACCACACAAAAGGGGTAAAGTGGTGTCCGGCGGTTTATTTTTTTATGAATTTACGGTAGTTTTTAAGCTAACGATTTTCCGGGTGAAGGGTTCGGCGGGGAAGCGCGCCCCCCGCTTGCGGGGGGCTTACAG
>CAKSVM010000168.1 GCA_934503195.1 uncultured Eubacteriales bacterium | reverse complement strand
ATTTCTTCCCGCCGACCGGCTCGAACGGGCGTCCGTTGCCCTCGAAGAAGCGTCCGAAAAGCTCGTAGAATTCGAGTCGCAGCACCTGAATGCAGACGATCATGCCCTCAAAGCCGATGACGAAGAGGTTTCCGATTATCAGGATCACCGGATTGTAGCCGTCGGCCGTCTCGGCGAGTAAGAAGACGACGCTCATCATTCCGACGTGCGAAAGGGCGAACGCGCCGATTCGTATGAACGAGATCGTGTTCGTGAGGTACGAAAGCACAACCTCGAAGAGCTCGAAGAAGTTTTCGAGGATGAAGTCGAGCTTCGATTCGGGTACGACGTCGCCGCGCCCCTCGACGAGCTTTGTTAAAGGCTCGCGAAGGAAGATCACAAGCAGCATCACGACGATCAGTCCGACGAGAACTCCGGTCGGCATCACGAACTTTACGTATCCGAGCATACCGAGAACCAGCACGACCGCGCCGACGTAGAGAAGGAGTCCGGGGAGTCCGTTCTGCGAGAAGAAGATCTTTTCGGTGTTCTTCTGCCTGATTCCGTTTATGATATTGACGGCCATGACGGCGATTATCATTACGACTCCGATTCCGACCGCGGCGAAAAGCACCGTGTTGATGTTCTCGTTCGGGTTGAAGCCGTGGATAAGATCCTCCATGCCGAAGACCGAGCCGTAGAAGAAACCGAAGCCGATGCTCGAAACGCCGACGCACATCAGCACCTTTCCGAGCGACATTTTCTTTATGAACCACATGAGTGCCCCGACGAGGATTATCACCGCCCCCTGTCCGACGTCGCCGAACATCATTCCGAAGAAGAGGAAGTAGGTTAAGGCGACGATCGGCGTGGGATCGATCTCGTCATACGACGGAAGTCCGTACATTCTGACGAAATCCTCGAATCCGCCTAAAAATCCGGGATTCTTTAATTTTGTCGGCGGCATGACGCCGTTTGAGGCCTTTGCCTTTTCGAGCGTACATTTGACCGACGGCGATTTTTCAAGCTCAGCCTTGAAATTTTCCGCGCGGTTTTTCGGAATGTAACCCGAGAGCGTGAAGCCGTCGCGCGTGAAGATCGCTTTCTTTCTGAGCTTTTCGGCGAGGTCGAGCTTTTCGAGCGTCGAGTATTCTGGCGAGAGCTTGCGAAGCTCGTCCGAGAGCTTTTTAAGCGCGCCGCCTATCTCGGTGAGTCTCGTCCTCGATTTTTCGATATCGATATCAAGCTCGTCGATCGCCTTTCCGGGCGTTCCGTGCGCGCGCTCCGAGATCCGGACGCGCTCGAAGTGGAGCGACTCGAACAGAGCGTCGATCCGCGCGGCCTTGGTGTGAGGAGTTACGTAGAGTCCCCAGACCTCGCGCTTTTCGATCGAGGAGGCGTAGAAGAACATATCCTCGATGTCCGCCGTGTAGGTCGAGAGGTTGTCATAGCTCTCGCGCGGCATATATCCGAAGCGGAATCTGAAGAATTCGCAGGCGAAGACCTTGTCAAGGTCGACGTTCGCGCTCTGGAGGTGGGTCAACTGACTTTTGATCTGCTCGTCTTCGCGGAGAATTTCGGTGAGGGAATTCCTCTCGGCGTCGAGCTTTCCGAAGCTCTCCTCAAGCGCGGCGAGCTTTTCCGAGACGCTGTCGATCAGTTCATCCGACGCGGCGGCGGGCTTTACGCCGTCGTCCGGGAGCTTCATGAAATCGGTTCCGAGATCCTTCGCGAGCTTGCGGAGTTTTGTGAGGAGTTCCGCGATCTGTGACGATCCCGATTGTTCGGATACCGATCGGCCGTGTCCGTTACCCGGCACAGGCAGCTCGCCCGCGTCGTCCATGTGGAACTCCGGCTCCGCGATACAGCGGAAGATCGTGTCGGCAAAGTCGTTTTCGGCTCCGCTGACGTTCACAAGATCAAGTTTTACAACTGCCATGATTTTCTTTCCTTTCTTTAGGCGACGCCGGGAACCGTGCCGCGTGTGATCACTTTCATCACTCTGGCGGGCGCGGGTGGCGGCGGTGCCTTCAAATTTTATACAATGATCTTCGGAACGATCCTTTCGGCGGGGATGCCGTAGCGGATCGCCTCCAGAATATAGATGAGATTGTCGCACTCAACGCGAAGGAGGGTCAGGAATCCGAGCGCGCAGGCGAGAGTTGAGCCGCGCGAGAGCTTTTTCGAGTTCGCGTAGATCAGGCGGGTTCCGTATTCTCCGGTCGAGGTTTTCTCGTCGAGTTCGTCGGGCGAGCGGCGCATACGCGTGAGGTATCCGGCCATTGTCTGGTCGACGGTGAGATCGGCGGCGCAGAGATCCTTGATATCGGACTCGCGGAACTTTCCGAAGATCGGTATGAGTCTCGGAAAGACCTCGGTGACGTCGAGGCGGACGTTTTCGCGTCCCTCGTCGAGCGCGCGGAAGCGGCGGGTTCTGAGGATAATCGAGATGTTGATGATGTCGATCTTCGCGTGGATCGCCCCGAGGATTTCCTTCTGTTCGACGCCCGAGAAGAGCTTTCCGGTCTTTTTCACGAGCTTTTTGTAGTAGGCGCGTAAGAGAGCCGACTCGATATCCTCGAACGAGCCGTCTATCATGCCCTCGAGCGTCTCGTGGTATTCGGTTCCGGAGAGGGCGGCGAGGATTTCATCGCGCGAGTCGGTGCGGAAGATCCGGGAGAAGTCGATTGCTGAGTGTTCGCGGATGAAATTCGGGACGTGATAGAAGTCCATCGAGTCGTCGTATTCGGTGGCGCGGATGGCGTCGAGAAGGCAGGTTATCGTGAACTCCTCGATGAGAAGGCCGAAGAATTCGCGTTCGGAGCCGGAGGTGAAGGTATAGAGCTTCGAGTAAGCGTCGACTATATTGCGTTCAAGGAGCTGTTCGAGTCTCGCGCGGTGGACGCGGTTCGGGTCGACGTCAGCGAAGATTTTCGAGTAGCCTTCGGTCGAGGCGAGGAACGCGACGGCGTCGGGGAGCGACTGTCTGGCGGCGAGGGCGAGATACTGATCCTTTGAGAGAAGCCGGCCTTTCATTGTACGGCATTTAGCCGTAAGAGCCTCGCGGCCGGTCATGATCTGCGACCCGCGGAATTCAGTTTCGCCGAAGGTGAGTCAGGGACGATTCCGACGACGCGGCGGAAGATTTCGTCAGCGAAGTTTTCGGATTCGCTTTCGGCGACGTCGGAGAGTCGGTTCATCTGTTTTTCGTGATCGGCTCTGACCATAGCGAGTTCCGAGTCGAGGCGGGATTTTTCCTCGGCGCGGATCTCGTCGACGCGGCGGGCGGCTTTTTCGAGGTAGCCGGCGCGCATTTCTGTGAGCTTACGGCCGACCTCAGAGGGCAGGGCGTCGCGGCGGTCGGTCTGGGTCTTGACGATTTCCTTGGCCTCGGATTCGAGCTTAAGGATATTCGAGAGAACCTGTTCCATTGTCATTTCCTGCATATTCGTCTTCCTTTCTGGAGTATTTTGTGGTGCGCGGCCGCTGGGGCGGCCGCGGCC
>CAKSVM010000167.1 GCA_934503195.1 uncultured Eubacteriales bacterium | reverse complement strand
GGCGAGGTCGACGCCGCTTCGCGCCGCCTGCGGCGGGAGTCCGTTTCACGGACTCCCGCCAGCCGCACCTTTTAGCGTTATCCCGCGCCATCGTAAATATCACGTCACCGCAAAACCAAGAGGCTGTCGCGTTAAGCAATTTCTGTATTACAAAGGAAAAATGACCGGGAATTTTTTGATTTTCCCGGTCATTTTTGCATATTTATTCGGATTTTAGCATTTTATGCGCTGAGTGCGACAGCCTCTTCCTCACTTCACCCAGTGATACCCGCCGTAAATGTCGGTCAGCCTGTACGCCGCGACCGAACCCTTCACGTCAAGCTCCATGTTCGTGAGCCTGAAACCGTCGTCCCCGAGCCGGAACGACTTTCCGAGCGTGTAGTCCGCGATATAATCGCCGTCGTACGAATAATATCCGCAGATCGGCTGGATCACGTCGCCCGCCTTAAGCTCAAAGCTCTTGCCTTCGGTCGACGTCTCAGTATCGTAAACATAGACCGCCGAGACGATCTGACCGTACTCGTCGTCGGGAAGCGACTCGTCGAAGACAACGTTCAGCTCGGCGCGCGCGCCGTTCACAAGCGCGGGAATCTTTCCGTAGGTCACGTAGGTTCCGTCCGATTTCACAGTCTCGCCCGTCCGGTAGTACGCGCAGACCTGACCGTTCACCGTCAGCCACGTTCCGTCCCAGCCGCAGATGAGATCGCCAGAATCCGTGTAATCAAACGTGTTGTCGAGTCCGAGGTCGATGTAGCCTTCCCCGTCGTCGATCAGGAGGTTAAGCTCGATCGCGTTGACAAGGCTCCACTCGTCCTCGCTGAGCTTCAGAATCCCGTCCTTGCCCGGCTTAAGCCCGGCCGGGAGCGAGGCCTTCGCGATCGCAGAAGCGCGGTTCTTTATCAGCTTCGTGTCGACCCAGCCGAGTTCTTCGGGCATCGAACGATCGGTGAAGGCGTCGAGAATCCCCGACACGTCCGAACCCGACCCGCCCGAGAGCGCGCCGAGCAGCGATCCGATTCCGAGTCCGCTTCCGGTCGACTCGCCGCCGTCCGAGAGGAAGGCCTCGAGCAGGCTTCCGAGAATGCTTCCCGACGATCCGGAATCCGAGCCGTACGACGAGTTCGCGACCTGACCCGCCGCGCCGAGGCTAGCGAATGATCTGATGCAGTCGGTGTACTCGGGGTCGATTCCGAGTTCCTCGTAGATTCTGACCGCGCTGTTCATGTCGCGCGTTGATTCGTAGGGGAAATAGATGCTGACGCCGTTCGCGCCGCTTATATTCGTGCCGTTGTATTTGACACATGACGAAAGAGCCTTCGCGAGCGATTTCGCCTCGGCCGTTCCGAGTCTTTCGCAGAAGTCGATGAGGTCGATCTGATTGATCTTCGACTTCGCCGAGAATCTTCTCGTCGCCGCGCGCGCGTTCGAGACGACCTTGTAGTCGTCGGACGAGATCAGCTCGGTCGTCGCCTTCGAGAATTTGTTGAAGGCTGTCGGGACGCTGACCGAAAGCTCGGCGAGGTCTATCACCGAGAGCGTGACTTTCGATCCGGTCGAGCGGTTCGAAGCGACGTAATCGTCGATCAGCTTCTTCGCTATGTCAACCGTCGGAGTCGACGTGTTCTTAGAGATCAGATCGAGCCATCCGGTGTAGTACCATCCGGTTCCGGGCTCAAGCTCCTCGGACGCGACGAGATAGTCGGCGTAATCATTCGCGACGACCGCCGTCTCGAAGGTCGCCATCAGGCAGGCGTCAAAGCCGATGAAATCGAACTTCCGCCCCGCGTCTGAGAGCGCGTCGTTCAGTTTGTCGAGCGTCATCGAACCGGAGGACTCGAATTTCTCGTCGTAGCCGTAGCCCGAGAGTGTTCCGCCGCCGTGATCCCAGAGAATCAGGAAATTCCGGTTCGCCGGGAATTCCTCGCCGCAGAATTTAATGAAGGATGAAAGTGTGTCGGAGCTTGTCATCGACTTCGACGTAAGCTCGTCGAGGAGCTTCAGTTTGCCGCCGACGAGCTGGTACCGCTGGAGCTTAGAGCTTGAAACGACGTTATTCTTCCACTTCGACGCGCCTCCGGTCTGGACGATGACGTTGACCTTGTCCAAGAGGTTCGCCGAGAGCATTTCACTGAGATCAGACGTCCCCATCCCATACTCGGACTCAAGATCGGTTCCGCAGAGGTAGACCATGACCGTGACGGTGTCGTCTCCGTTTCCGACGAGCTTCGTGTAGCGTTCGCGCGACTTGCCGTCGGAAACCGACGGCGCGGAGGTTGTCGGAGTCTGAATCGTCGTGTCGGACGTCGTTCCGAGGCCGATCAGTGTGTCGCGCGGCTCGGTCTCGGCGTAGGGATCATGAGTGTCAGCGGTCTCATCCCAGATCGAGTCGGACGGATCCGAATCGTCCATCAGGCAGGAGTAGCCGAAATACAGCACCGCCGCGACCGCGAGGATGAGTAAAACGACTCTGCGCGCCTTTTTTGGAAGGAGCGCGAATACGCCGAGAAGCGCGGCGATCGCGCACCCGCTGTTTCCGTTTCCGCCGGACCCGCCCGAGCGGTTCCCGCCGCCGAGCCGTTCGCCCTTTCCGACGCCGACTTTACCTTGCGAGGTGGTGGTTCTTCGATTGTGAGGTCGATTGTTCATTGTGTTCCTTCTTTGTTAATAAGATTTCATCTGACATTATACTACTTTTTTTCGCGTCTGTCAAGAATTATTCTTGACTTCACTGCAAAAATATGATATAATAAAAACAAAAAAGGAAGAATCCCATGAAACTCTATATAATCCGCCACGGACACCCCGATTACGTAAACGACTGCCTGACCCCGTTCGGAAAGCGTCAGGCCGAGGCGGTTTCGCGCCGCTTCGCGCAGGATAAGCTCGACCTCATCTATTCGAGTCCGATGGGACGCGCCAGAGAGACCGCGAAGCCGACCTGCGAGATTTTGCGCAAGGATCTCACGATCCTCGACTGGTGCAGCGAGGGCGACGCCTATAATGACATGAGCGTCCGGAATCCCGACGGCACGACACGCTGGTGCTTCGCGAGACAGCGCACCGACTACAAGAACAATTCGACGATAAACTTAACGTCCGACTGGAAAAAATCGAATCCCGAATTTGAGTCCGAAAAGGTCGAAAAGCGGCTCCGGATCATCGCGGACGGCTCGGACAAGCTGCTTTCGGAGCTTGGTTACGAGCGCGACGGCTGCGTCTACAGGATCACGAAGCCGAACTATCTCTCGGTCGGCGTATTCTGCCATCAGGGCTTCGGACTGACTTGGATTTCGCATCTTCTTTCGATTCCGCCGCACATTTTCTGGGCTAGCTTCGACATGACCTACACTGGCGTGACGCTGATCGAGTTTCCGAACTACGAAAACCGGATCACGACTCCGATGCTCCTCCAGTTCGACGACCAGTCGCACATCTTCGCCGACCGCCTTCCGATGATCTTCGAGGAAGGCACTCGCGGCGGAAAGAATCCGGCCGGGAAGATTTTCTCCTGAAGTCCGCGCTGGCAAAAACCGGGAGTTCCGCGAGAGTAAAACCGGTTATCCTGAAGGCGCGTAAAGCTCCGGACG
>CAKSVM010000166.1 GCA_934503195.1 uncultured Eubacteriales bacterium | reverse complement strand
GGCTGATTTCACACTTTTTCATTGCTTCTCCGCGGACAGAAAATCCGCGGAGATTTTTTTACGGAGGGGAAAATGAACCTGAAACACGCAATCGGACTTATAATCGCGGCGGCGGTTCTGACGACCGCGATTTTCGGATGCTCGGAAAAAAACGACGCTGAGCCGAAGTTTATCGAGTTCGCCGACTGGCAGGAATACACGCTGATCCGACCCGACAACACCGGAGAGACGACGGTAAAGGCCGCGACAACGCTATCAAAGGCGATTGAGGAGGCGACCGGAATAAAGCCGAAGCTCTCGACCGACTGGGTGAAGCGCGGCGAATCGGCTCCGGCCGGGACGAAGGAGATCCTGATCGGCGCGACCAACCGCCCCGAGTCAAAAGGGGATTTCAGACACGACGACTTCACGATTGAGTTTACCGGCGATCGGCTCGTGATAAACGGCGGAAGCGGCGAGGCGGTTCAGGCGGCCGTCGACTGGTTTTCGGAAAACTGCCTTTCGGACGGGAAGATTTATCTCCCGGAAAACGGCTACAGATTCGTCGGAAGCTACCCGCTCGGAAACGTGAGGCTCGGCGGAATTCCGCTCTCGGAGTTCAGCGTGGACGCGGAAGGGATTCCGGCTGAGACCGCCGACGAGCTCGCGGCGAGAATCTTCGCGCTGACCGGACTTTCCCCGACATCTGACGAACACAGGATCATAATCGGCACGGACGAGTCGGTTCCGCTCTTCGACGCCGAGGTGAAGTACGACGGAACGAACCTGAGACTCTCGGTGAATCCGAACGGACCGGATATTTCCGAGGCAATATCGCTCTTCGACGAAATCCTTGAAAAAAGAACCTACGACGACATTTCGCCGGACGAAAGGAAGACAATCGAAATGGACAACGTAAAAATTCTCCCGGCAAAGAAGCTGAACGAGTGGCGCGAAAAAACCGACGCGAGAATCGCCGAGATCCGCGCCTCGAAAAATATGGAAATCCCGGCCGGGGCGACGGTTTATTACGTCTCGCCAGACGGAAATGACTTCAACGACGGAAAGACTCCCGAAAACGCGTGGCAGACGCTCGACATCGTCAACTCGCAGAAGTTCAAGGAAGGTACATACGTCTGCTTCGAGCGCGGCGGACTCTGGCGCGGACAGCTTCAGGCACAGGCCGGAGTGACATACACGGCCTACGGCGAGGGCGAAAAGCCGACCTTCTACCGCTCACCCTTCAACGGAGCCGATCCGTCTCTCTGGGAAAAGACCGACGCCGAGAATGTCTGGAAGATTAAGCTCACCAAGGACGACGCCGGAACGGTTGTCTTCAACGAGGGCGAGGCGCACGCGATCAAGTGCATAATCCGCACCGAAGCCGACGGAAAGACCTACAACAACACGACGGGTGAACCCTACAAGGATTACCACGATCTTAAATACGATCTTCATTTCTACCACGACTACAAGGGAACCTATGATCTCTACCTCTACAGCGAGCGAAATCCGGGCGAACGCTTCGATTCGATCGAGTTCAATTCGAGCAATAACTGCGTTTCGGTAAAGGGCGACGGAGTGACGATCGACAATCTGCGCGTCAAGTATGCCGGCTCGCACGGAGTCGGCGCGGGAACGGTCAACAAGCTGACGGTTCAGAACTGCGAGTTCGGCTGGATCGGCGGCTCGATTCAAGGCGGAGTCAAGGTGACAACCCACGCGACGAGATTCGGCAACGCGGTCGAGATCTACGGCGGCTGCGACACCTTCACGGTCACCGACAACTACATATATCAGGTATACGACGCCGGAATCACGCAGCAGTACAGATTCTCCGACAAGGATCTTGAGGCGGGTGCCGTGAAGAATCAGAAGAATTTGTACTACGCGCGCAACGTCATCGAAAACTGCAACTACAGCATCGAGTATTTCCTCACGATCCTGAACCACCCCGAAAACCCGAGCCGTATGGAGCACTTTATTATTGAGGACAACCTGATGTGGTACGCGGGCACTGGATTCTGTGAACAGCGTCCCGACAAGGGAACCGCGGCGCACATCAAGAGCTGGAGCGGCGGAAAAGTACGCAACCGCGCGACTGACTATCACATAAACAACAACCTCTTTGTCGACACGACGAACGTGCTGATCGAAATCAGCTCCGAACTGACAAACCCCGACGGAAGCGACTCGATGCCGACTCTGAGCGGAAACAATTTCGCGGCGCGTATCGGCGACCTGTTCGGAATCGTCTCGGCGACCGAGGACGTGACAAAGCGGAAGTTCGGACCCGCGATCCCGGATTACCTCGGCGATAAGTCGACAAACGACACCTTCTGGATCGAGGAATAAACTGACCTCTGTCCTGAGTCCCCGTGGAGAATATCCGCGGGGAATTTTTGAAAATTGCTTTTTTTACTTAGCGGACGCCCGCTGACTGTCAGTTTTAATATATTTGCCGAAATCGGACGACGAATTTTGCGAAAGTACTGTACAATTTTTCTTCTTTGTGATATAATAATGACAATAAAAGGAGGTAAACCCAATGAATTATAAACGTGTAATCGCTCTGTTTATCGCGGCGGCGTTATTCTCGGCCTCGCTCTACGGATGTTCGGGAAAGACTCCCGGCGGCGAGGATCTGCATCTCGTCGAGTTCAGCGACTGGCAGTCGTATGAGATCGTCCGCCCAGACAACACGGGGGAGACGACGATAAAGGCCTCGACCTCGCTCGTCAAGGCTCTTGAGGAAGCCACCGGAATAAAACCAAAGCTGACGACCGACTGGGTCGGACGCGGAGCGGAGGCTCCGACCGGGACGAAGGAAATCCTCGTCGGCGCGACCAACCGTCCCGAATCCGAGGGAAACTACAAGCATGACGACTTCTCGATCACCTTTGTAAACGACCGCCTCGTGATCAACGGCGGAAGCGGGGAAGCGGTTCAGGCGGCCGTCGACTGGTTCGCGGAGAACTGCCTTTCGAACGGCAAGGTCTATCTCCCCGAGGGCGGCTATCACTATGTCGGAAATTATCCGCTTGAAAACGTGAAGCTCGGCGGAACTCCGCTCTCGGAATACAAGGTCGTAACGACCGGAAACAACCCGGCCTACGCCGTATACGCTGACGAAATGTCGGCAAAGATTTTCACTCAGACCGGACTCAGACCGACGTCTGACGGGCACCAGATCATAATCGGCACGGACGAGTCGGTATCGCTCTTTGACGCCGTCGTGAAGTATGACGGAAAGAATCTGAACATTCTGGTCAATCCGAGCGGACTCGACATAAACGAGGCGCTTTCGCTCTTTGACGAGTGCCTTGAAAAAAGAACCTCCGACGACATTTCGCCGGACGAAAGGAAGACAATCGAAATGGATAACGTAAAAATTCTCCCCGCCGAAAAGCTCAAGGAATGGCGCGACCAGACCGATAAGCGTATCGCCGAGATCCGCGCGTCGAAAAATATGGAAATCCCTGCCGGGGCGACCGTATATTACGTCTCGCCAAGCGGAAGCGACTTCAACGACGGAAAATCCCCGGCGAATGCGTGGCAGACGCTCGACATCGTCAACTCGCAGAAGTTCAAGGAAGGTACATACGTCTGCTTCGAGCGCGGCGGACT
>CAKSVM010000165.1 GCA_934503195.1 uncultured Eubacteriales bacterium | reverse complement strand
GGACACGCGCGGGGATTTGCGATGGAATTTGTGAGAACAATCCCGCGCGGAGCAGAGCTTACGTTCCGCGCGCGGGGTGGAATGTGAAAATCCGGAAATGCGGTATCGCGCGCGGGAGCACGCCGCCAACGCTCACGTACCGTTCAGACCCGGATTATCCCGGCGAGACCGCAGATTATCCCGGCGGCCGCCGAGATCGCGATGATCAGGATCGGATGCGCCTTTCTGAACGACAGAATCACCATCGCGCCGAATATCACGAGCGACACCCAGAACGACGTACCCGCGAACGCCGAGAGTCTGAATTTCCCGCTGAAAAAGACCGTCGACCCGACCGAGAGCATCGCCGCGCCGATCAGCCCCACAACCGCGGGCTTGAGTCCCGACATACACCCGATGACGATTTTATTCCTCCGGAAGGATTCGTAGATTCTCGCCACAATAAGAATTATCACGAATGAGGGAAGCACTACGCCGAGCGTCGCGCAGAACGCGCCGGGAAGTCCCGCTGTCTCCATCCCGACGTATGTAGAAATGTTGATAGCGAAGGGACCCGGAGTCGATTCGCTCACCGCGATGAAGTTCACAAGCTCCTCCTCCGAGAGCCAGCCGTGCGCTATGACCTCGGCCTCGATCAGCGGCAGCATCGCGTAGCCGCCGCCGAAGGTGAACGCGCCGATCTTCAGGAATGTCAGAAAAAGTCGTAAAAGGATCATTTCGCGCCGCCTTTCTTCGCCTCGTAAATCGAGTTCGCGAGTCCGGCCGCGGCCGACGCCGCGAGGACAAGAATCACGTTCGCGCCGAGAATTCCCGCGAAAATGAAGGCGAGGAGCGAGATTATGATCGGAAGCGGTTTCTTTTCGCTCTTCTTTATCATCGAGGCGACCGCCTTGACGAGCAGCGCGAGAACCCCCGCGCGGATACCGAAAAACGCGTATTTCACGGCCTTAAGATGTTCGAATTCCGCGAGCACGAGTGAGATCAGCGAAATCACGACGAACGACGGCAGAACGACTCCGCACGTCGCCGCCAGCGCGCCCGGGACTCCGGCGACCCGGTATCCGACAAACGTCGCTGAATTCACGGCGATCGGTCCGGGCGTCGACTCGGCGATCGCCACGACCTCGAGGATATCGTCGTCGGTGATCCATTTTCTGGTTTCGACCGTCTCCTTCTGGATCAGCGGGATCATCGCGTAGCCGCCGCCGAAGGTGAACGCGCCGATTTTCAAGAAGGTCAGGAAGAGTTCAGAGATTTTCTTTCCGGATTTTTCTGGCATATTCATTCTCCAAGATCAGTTTTTACAGGATATTATAACACATCGGCGGCGATTTGTCAATGGTTTTTTCCGCAATATTACGAAACAATTTCGAATTTCGCGAGAGGTATTGATTTTTCCCGGAAAGTGTGGTATAATTTACAGTATTCATTTAGCGGAGGAAAAACTCACCTTGAACACATTAAAACAGACCGACAGCAAATTCGACTCGCCCGAGTACAGACGCTCGCGGACGGCCTACAGCGCGCAGTGCGCTTTTGAATATTTCATCGCGCTTTTAGTCAGCGACGCGTATCTGGCGAAGCTGCTTTCGGTGATCGGGCTTTCGGACGGGCTTATCGGAATCATTTCGTCCTTCATCACGGTATCGTTCTTATTCCAGCTGACGTCGATTATCCTTGTCAGGAGGATGACAAACACAAAGCGCACGGCGACGATCTTCAACACGGTAAGCTCACTGCTTTTCGCCGCACTCTATTTGATCCCATTCATTCCGGTTCCTAAGACAATTAAAACGGTGCTGGTTATGATCTGCATCCTCGCGGCCTACTTCTGCAACTACAGCGTGACGTCGATAATCTACAAATGGGGAAATTCCTTTGTCGACCCGTCAAAGCGCGGGGATTTTTCGGCGGGGAAGGAGATGGCGTCGCTGATCTCGGGAATGTGCTTCACCCTCGCGGTGGGACACATCGTCACAAGGTTTGAGGAAGCCGGAAATCTGAGCGGCGGATTTCTCTTCATCGCCTCGGCGGGACTTATCGTCAGCTTCTGCAATTTCGGCTGTCTTTTGCTGATCGCGCCTAAGGAAAGCGGGAAGAATTCCTCGCCGGCGTTCCGGGATGTACTGAAGAAGACGTTCGGAAACAAAAATTTCGTGAATGTCGTGCTGATGGTCTGTCTCTGGGAATTCGGCAAGGGAATGACGATCGGTTTTCTCGGAATTTACAAGACGAAGGATCTCATGATGACCGTCGGAACCGTGCAGGTCATCAACACCATCGGAAACGCGTGCAGATTCTTCATGTCAAAGCCGATCGGGCGGTTCTCGGACAAGAAGTCGTTTGTCAAGGGAATCGAGCTCGCGCTCGGCATCGCGGCGGTTGGATTCGCGTTCAACATCTTCGCGTCGCCGGCGGCAAGGTGGTGTATCGTGGTCTACACAATCCTCTACGCGGTGAGCAGCGCGGGGACGGTGCAGAATTTCAACAACATAATCTACAGCTATGTCGACGCGGAGTATTTCGTTCAGGCGTCGGCGATCAAGAGCAGCATCGGCGGCGTTGTGGGATTTTCGGCGTCGCTGGTCGGAAGCGCGATTCTTGGCGCGGTGAACGACGCGGGAAATCAGATCTTCGGCGTCACGGTTTACGGACAGCAGGTGCTTTCGGCGATTTCGGTTCTGTTCATCATCGGAGCGATCCTCTTCGCGCACTTTGTGATTGAGAAGCAGAGTGTCATGAAGCAGTGATATAAAGCGGAAGGCGCGGGAATGATCCTGCGCCTTTACGGATTTTTTGAAATATATTCAGAGGTAAGAATTTGAGTTATCCGTTACAGTTTCTGTTTATCGTAATGCTGGTGGCCTTCGCGTGCGCCAAGGTGACGCTTCAGGGCGACGTCTGCCGGAAGTATCTTCACGGGACGCGGGACAGCGTTTTTTACAACGCGCTGTTTTTCACGTCGGTGCTGCTATTTCTGGTGATTATTTTCCATCCGGTTCTTTACACGCGCGAGACCTTCATTTTCGGCGCGCTTGTGGGGGCGGCGTCCGTGATTTTCCAGTGCACATATTCGATCGCGTTGACGATCGGACCGGTTTCGCTGACTGTGATGATCACTGGCTTTTCGATCATGATCTCGACGATTTCGAGTGTGATTTTATTTAACGAATCGGTCAGCGTTTTTCAGGTGATCGGAATGATTTTCCTCGCGGTTTCGCTGGTCCTGACGACCTTCGAGAAGAAGAGTGTGAGTCAGACGAGTCTGAAGTGGCTGATCATCACGCTTGTGGCGACGGTATCGAACGGCGCGGGGGCGGTTTTGCAGAAGACCTACAGCAAGTTCCA
Source organism: uncultured Eubacteriales bacterium (assembly GCA_934503195.1). Classification (GTDB taxonomy): domain Bacteria; phylum Bacillota; class Clostridia; order Oscillospirales; family CAG-272; genus Flemingiibacterium. Next base: position 441 of record CAKSVM010000165.1, on the reverse strand, counting down.
CGCGGTGACCGAGAAAGGCGACACGTCGGCTTCGCTTTTAGTGGTAATCTATCTCGCGGCCACGATTCTGTCGTTCGCGGCGGTAGGATTTTTCAGGAAGCCGGAAGGGCGGAGGTTCGACATAAAGCACGTGACGCCCTTCGCGCTGGGTATAGGGCTTATAATCTGTGTTTACCAGCGGCTTTACATGATCGGGCTTTCGAAAATTGACGGAGTTTTCTTCTTCCCGGTCAGCTCGGGAATTCAGTCGCTGGCGATGACCTTCATCGGGGTGACGCTTTTCAGGGACAAGCTTTCGCGTCGGCAGTGGGCGGGAACGGTCTGCGGGCTGCTCTCGATCTGTCTTATGAACATACGGTAAGGCGATAGCGGGGAAGTTCGGCTTCTGATTGAATTTTCGGGTGGATTACGCGGTATGCGGGGGAATGGAGAGGGAGGAAC
>CAKSVM010000164.1 GCA_934503195.1 uncultured Eubacteriales bacterium | reverse complement strand
CCTATGAACACGGAATCACCGTACTTTTTCCATCAACACAGAACCCTAAAGCCCTTGCGGCCAAGCCCGAACCTATGAACATAGAATCACCGTACTTTTCCCATCACCACAGAACCACAAAGCCCTCACAGCCAATCCAGAACCAAAAAGCGCGGAATCGCCGCGCATTTTCTCCTCACCGCAGAACCACAAAGGGACTGCCGCAAACGCGGCAGTCCCTGCCCCTTATCAAACTCGCCTATCCGAGCTTTTCGACAAGCGCGGCGAGCATTTCCCTCCAGAACCGCCTTTTTCGAAGCGACCTCGGACGCCCAGTTCGTGTTGTCGTTCGCGGCCATCGAGCGCATGAGACCCGGAATTCCGTCAAGCCCGGCCATTGAATAGACGCGCCCGAAATCGTACATTACCGAACCCTTGATGATATCGTACATCCGCGCCGAATCGTCGTCCGACGAATATTTCACTTTCAGAGCCGTCTCGAAGAACTCGGGTGCGACTCTGTAATAGCCCTCGGACGCGAGTGCCTCGATCACGGCCGAAGAAATGTCCGGATCTTTCGCGTCACGCGGGATCGCGTACATCGACCCGGTGTATGAAGCCGTCGTGATGTAATTTTCCTGCGCCTCGTCCCACTTGGGCGACTGAAGGACTCCGTACCGGAAATCCGCGTCGCGAAGAGTCGTTGACGCCGCGGTCAGACTGTTCAGAAGGAAGATCAGCTGTTTGTTCTTGAACGCGGTATTCATATCGGTGGCAACGGCCTGTACGCAGGAGTCGGTGTGGTGGAAGGCAGTCGTGAACTTTTCGATGAACGCTACCGCCTTTTCTCCCGAGAAATTAGCCGAAAGCTTCTGTCCCATTTTTTGTCCTGCTCGACAACGCAGAGTTCGCAAGAGTAGTAGGCGTTGTCGATATAGGTCTGACCCATTCCGACTCCGAAGAAATCCCCAGAGGATTTCTTTCCGTCGCCGTCAAGATCGGAGTAAATGTCCTTCATCATCGAGAAGAGCTTGTCGAACGTCCATTTTCCCGAATCGACAAGCGCGTATGGGTCTTCAAGCTTGTAGGTTTCAAGGAGATCCTTGTTGAAAAGCACCGCGAAGGAGGTTCCGATCGTATTGGTCTAAATGTCGCCCGACGCCATGTAGAGTTATCTATTGACGCTCAGCGCGCCGATTAAGCTGTCCGGCCGTGATGCCATATTTGCCGTCCCCGGTGAGAACGCTCTTGCTGACTGATTCCTGATAGATCTCGCGTCCGTCCCAAAGTCCGTCCGACTCGATGAAATCAAATTTGACCCCGAGTCTTTCCTGAACGGCGAGATTGCGTTTATAGACCGCGTCGTCGACAACGTCTCCTGTCTCGTCGGCGAAATATTCAACAATCGACATATCGCGGTCGACGAAGAGAGTCACCGTCCGGCCGCCGAAATCAAGGTCGGAAGGCAGGCTGTCGCGCGGCTTTTCGGTTTCGGATTCCGACGCCGTGCCGCTCGGAGTGGTCTCCGGCGCATCCGAAGGCGTGCCGCCACAGGACGAGAGGAGAAGCGAAATTGCAAGACAGAGCGCGAATAGATTCTTTTTCATGTTTTCCTCCGATGAATAAATTTTCGTGATAAGCACAAAACGGATATCTTCTTACTTTACAGATCAGCGAAAGTATGCTATAATATTAACTGAAAGGAGAGATTTTGTATGACAGAACTGTTTTCCTCCGACGGCTGGACGCGGCTTTCGGTGATTCACGCGTCCTACGCGCATTCGAAAAAGGGTGAAATCTTCGATGGAAACGCCGAGACCGACAAACACCAGTTCGGACTCAAAATGACCGGGTGCACCGAGGTTATCTACGGCGACCACGAATTGGATTTCCGCGCCGGAACGCTCTTCTGCCTCCCAAAAGCGACGCGCAGCGACATAAGATACCGTCGCGAGATCGTCGAGCCGGGATACGGTGCGTATGTATTTTTCGACTCACCGGTAAGGCTTTTCGACCGCCCGGCCGTGATCCGTCTTTCGAATCCCGAAAAGGTCTACGAGGCCTTCTCAAAATTCGTGAATCTCTATAAAACCCCGGCCGGTGACAGACTTCTCATGATGGCGGCCTTCTACAAATTTCTCTCGGCCGTGAAGAACGATATCGAAAAAAGCGAGCGTCCGGGGGAATCGGACAGGCATATGTCGGCCTGCGTCGAATATATCGAAGAGCATTTTACCGACGAGTATATCGACATCGACGATCTCGCGGCGATTTCGGGGATGAAGCCCGAATATTTCAGACACATCTTTTCAAAGGCCTTCGGCGTCCCTCCTCTGAGATACATAAATCGCTTAAAGCTTGAACGCGCTAAGCTCCTTCTGTCCGAGGGAAGGAGCGTGAACGACACCGCCGCGGCGGTCGGATTCGTCAGCGCGAATTACTTCACGCGCTTCTTCCGCGAGCGCACCGGACTGACGCCGACCGAGTTCGTAAAGCGCGGACTCTGCTGACAGTTTCAGAAATTCACAGTCTGTGGAAAGGCAGCATCTCAGATTCCGAGATCGTCGGCGATCGCGTTGTGGAATTCCTCGCGCATCTTCATTATCTCGCCGTAATTGTAGCCCCGGAAATCGTTTTTCATATTGAGGAATCTCGTCGCGTTCGAGAGTATGATAACGTGGAGATTTTCCGCGCGGCTCACAAACATCGAGCATCCGGTGTGTCCGCAGTGGCCGAAGCTGCCTTCGGGGAATAGACGTCCGGTCTGATGGTATTTGGAATCGACATAGAGCCAGCCGAGTCCGCGGCTCTCGGCGAAATTATCGCCCGGCGTGTGATTCTTCTCGGCGAGATCATAGAGATACGGCGCGTAGAGCTTGTCACTCTTCGCCTCGACCGCTTCAAGATAGCGGTCGACGTCCGAAAGCGTCCAGAATTCCGCGCCGTTCCCGGCGACGCCGCGCATCGAATAGACGTTTTCGTCATCGACGCGGTAGAATCCGACGTCTCGGCGTTTGCAGGAAAGCGCGGCGTTCGGCTCGTCGAGCGCGATGTTGAAGCGGCTCCGGGTGAGTCCGAGCGGGGATTTTATGTATTTTTCGTAGAGCTTGTCAAGCGTGTCCCCAAGAACCTTTTCGGCGATGAAGCCGAGCAGGATGTAGGCGTTGCAGGAGTAGACATATTTCGTCCCCGGAGTGTAGGCGAGCGGATTATCGATGATGAAATCGGCGATAGCGTCCTTTCCGGCGTCGGCGACCCACTGCGGGATGTTGACGCGGATTATGCCAGAGGTGTGGGTTAAGAGCTGTCCGACCGTGATGTTCTTCCGGTCGTCAGGGACTCTGAAGAATTTATCAAGCGTGTCGGAGAGCGAAAGCTTCCCTTCACCGACCGCGCGGAGTATGAGCGTCGCGGTGACGAGAACCTTACCCATGCTGGCGATATCGAAATAGGTGTCGGAATCGGTTCCCGGCGCGGTGAGAATCCGCTTCTCACCGTCCTTTTTCACAAGAAGCGCGAACGAGTCAAAGCGTCTGTCGCCGACGCCGTCGTCGATGAGTTTTTTGGTTTTTTCAAGATTCATTGAAAATCTCCTTTATTCGCTGATTTTTCGGTTATGTCAAAATTATAGCATAAAAAAAGTCCTCGGTCAAGAGGATTTTCCGGCGGACAGCACAAAACCGATCTGTCACGCGGACAGTACCAAACGGTGCTGCCGCGCTGAGAAGGGGGTTCGCTGGTATATGGATTTTTTATCTTACAAAAGTCCCAGAAGGGGCGCGAAGCGCGGCAAACGCCGCGCTTCGCGTGTTCCGGCGCGCCGGAAC
>CAKSVM010000163.1 GCA_934503195.1 uncultured Eubacteriales bacterium | reverse complement strand
TCGACTTCCTTTGGGGCATGGGATGGGATTTATGATTTAGTTTTTGATATGTTTACACAATCAGGTTGACAGGGTCCGAAAGGTTCATGCCAGACGGTCTTCACCCGAACGACGACGGGCACAGGATCATAGCCGACAGACTTGTCGGATTTCTGAAAACTCTGTAAAAACGAAGAAAGAAAAAAAGACAGCGCCGGGGCTGAGTCTCGGCGCTGCCTTATTTTGTCGCGTCACGGAATCCTGACGCGTCCGGTTGAGTTATTCGTTTACACGTTTTTTTGTGGGTCGGACCGCCGCACTTACTTGTTCAGTTCGTCGAGCTTCGTCTTGATAGCGTCTTCATAAGATGCCACGACCGACGCGACCGAGTCGCTGCCATCCATCATGACGTTCTTTACCGCGACCTCAAGATCACTTCCGACATTGTAGATCGTCGGCAGATCAGGCACGATCGAGTTTATCAGTATGTCGAGCATCTCAATCGAATCCTCGTTGCGGAGGTTCTTCTGCTCGAGAGTCACCTTGCGGAAGACGCCCCATACGTCCTTATAGCTGAGATATGCCAGAGCGTCCGAGATCTCGGCGACCTTGCCAGGATCGGAGACAGTCACAGGAATCGAGAGGCAGGGAGTGCCGTAGAAGGGCTTGCCGATGTAGTTCTCCTGATTTTCGTCGTACTTCGGCAGCGGGAGCAGACCGAAGGAATAATCCTTGTCGCGCATACGGTTGGTCTTCGAGACCTCGGCGATCATCATGAGCGAACGCTCGTGCTCGAAGGTGTAGACATAATGCCCCGGATCGTCGTCGCCGACCGAAGCCCGCTTGTACTGCGCCGCGCCGTCGTTTTCGGTGAACACATTGACGATCTTGCTGATCACCGAGTAATAGCGGGAAGTTCCGGCGGTGAATACGAGCTTGCCGTCCTTCGACTCAATGGTGCGCTCGCCCGCGCAGGTGACGATGTGCTGAGGATGGTCTATCGCGATGCCGTAGACACAGTGCCCGTCGGTGTTCCAGGTGAACGAGTCGTCTCCGTTCAGCGAAGCGGCGGATTTCATGTAAGTACCGATCGTGTCGAGCGTCCACTTTCCGTCCCGGACGAGCTGGTACGGCAGATCGAGTCCGAGCTTCTCGCCGATCGTCTCGTTGTAGTAGACGGACCAGACCGAGTCGATTATCATGAGCTGAGCGTAGCTTGCCGCCGACCAGAGCTTGCCGTTCACGACACTCGGGTCGTTGTAGCTGGACAGCCACCATTCGCGGTCGAGCTTCAGCCCGTCGAGGTCAAGCAGGTTGTTGAGATAGCCCTCGGAGGAGAGAGTGTTCAGGTTACGCGCCGGAACGAAGATCACGTCGTAGGTGTCGTCGCCGGCTAAGATTGCTTTCTGAGCCTCGGCGATGACCTCGTCATCGACGCCCTTGTTCGTTTCGACGAATTTGACGCCGGTCTTGTCCTCAAGTGCGCGGCAGCGGTTGTACTCGGCGTCGTTGAGCATGTCGCCGTTTGATACACCGGGATCGATCTTCGCGTGCATCGAGTAGATATCGTCGGCGTTAAGCACGCGGAATTCCTTGCCGTCCCAGCGCGGGAAGACATATTCCTCCTCGACGGGCGCGGTCGTGGTCTGGGAGTCGGTAGTGTCGTTTGTTTTTGTCTCGCCATCCGTTTCACCGCAGGCGGTCGGAAGTATCAGAGCGAGCAGGAGAGCCAGGGATAATAGTCTTTTTTTCATAAAGGGCAGTTCCTTTCTGTTATTATTTACTTGATATTTTACCATAACTGTGTTATAATGTAAATGGCAAATCATAACGCATTTCTGCCAAATTCTATAAAAGGACAGGAGTCAGACATGGAGAGTTATTACGAGGCGCACAACGATAAACATACATACTCAATAGCATGGATTCAGAAAGAGGAAAGAGTGCCGCCTCACTTTCACAACGCGCTCGAGTTCGTCGGAGTCGCCGTGGGCTGCCTTGACGTGATGGTCGACGGACGAAAACGGACGATCGGAGAGGGAGAGATAATGATCGCCGGGAGCATGTCGCCGCACTCGATCCAATCGTTGTGTCCCGGAAAATACTACTGCGTGCAGCTGCCGCGGGATCTCGCGGTCGAGTGGAACTCGCTCCTCGCCGACAAAACCTTTTCAGACATCTCGATAAGGGACAGTCATGGTATGCTCGCGCTTATGGACATCGCCGTTCAGGCCAGCGAATCAGGGCTGTTCGAGAAATACAGCGAGGCGTGGGCGACCGAGCTGCGGCTCATTATCTCGGCGCTGACCGGAATGGTCATCGGAAGTACTGGGCTTGTGCCGCGGCACTCGATGACCGACCTGACCGCCCGTGCCGTCGAGCTCATAGATCGGCGCTACCACGGGAAGCTCAGGCTCTCGGACATCTCAAGGGAGCTGCTTTGTTCGTCGCAGGCTCTGTCGCTGCAATTTCGCGACGTGATGGGGATAAGCATAATCGACTACATAAACACGCTTCGGGTAAATGAGTTCAGGCGTCTGTTGAACGACAAGGACGTGAGCCTCGAGGAAGCGGTCGAGAGAGCAGGATTCCAGAGTATGCGGACGGCGTACAGATGTTATAAGGCAGTGTACGGCTCTACTCCCCGTTCAAAATGACTTTGAGTCCGGGGCTATGTTCAGAACCCTAAATTGATTATCGTGCCGATATGTGTTCTCCGCCGGCTTTTTCACTGTCAATCAATCGTTGAAATTATCAAGAAATTATGCTTGACTTGACTATCTGAATGGCGTATAATAGTTACAGGTGATGAAGATGCGAAGGAAACTTGAAGATCGTTACAATATCGAGCTCATCGGCGAAATAATGCACATCGCGCAGGGAAACGAACACTTCTCGATAGACTTCTTTGACAAGAAGGGCGGGGTATGGAAGCCCCGCCTGCACTACCATGATTTCTATGAGCTCGAGTTCGTGATCCCGGGCAGCGCCGCGAATGTCATAAACGGCATGCGCTTTGAGCTCTCACGCGGGATGATGTTCCTTATCCGCCCGACCGACGTCCACGGCTACGAGATCGAGCCCGGCGAGGAGATAAGCGTCTGCACGGTGCGCTTCACATGGGTGAGGAATTATTGGGACAACACTGGGAATACGCTGAAAAGCGCTCAGACAAGTTTGCATTTTTTCGTGCAAAAAGCAATCAAAAAATCGGCGTTTTTCAGAATTTTCCTACTATCGTGCAGGGCTTCTCTTCAAGCGAGTTTCTGAAATTCCAGACGATACTTATCGAATCGTCTCCGAAAACGATGATCCTTTTTATGAGCTTCTCCATCAGCTCGTCGTCGAGCTCAGTGACGCCGCTCAGCATATCGATCATTCCACAAGCTTCGCTTATGTTCCGCTCCTGAACCTGTCCGGACAATGCCGATCTGAGCTTTTCCTCCAGCAAAGTGATCTGCTCTGCCGTCGATCGCTCCTTTTCTTTTTATATATCCTTTTTCGCGAGATATTCTTCCTTCGTAAATCTGCCGCTCGCGAAATCCTCGTAGAGCTTCATTTTCTCGTCCCGGATGCTCTCAAGAAGCCGCTCGGTCGATCTCAGCTCGCCTTTCAGCGTGTCGGCTTCGCTACGACGTTTTTTCGCCGCACTGCGGATCAGCCTTATATCCGATTCCATCATCATGCACTGCTGTTTTATCGCGCGAAGGACGATGTTTTTCATTTTCTCCTCGTCACAGCGAATTTTCGCGCAGTCAGAATCGGGGGAATATCTCGCCGATGTGCAGAAAAAAGTCTTGTTCTCCTTTTTCCCCTTCACAAGCTTGTTTCCAC
>CAKSVM010000162.1 GCA_934503195.1 uncultured Eubacteriales bacterium | reverse complement strand
ACGAAATAATCTGACGACTTGCGGAGCAAGTCGTGCGCATCCTACGCGCTTAGAATTATGCGGTATTGCCTTAAATAACGACGGCAGATGGCTGAATATGCTCAGGGAAAGCGCGACCACCACGTTTGAAGCGTGGGGTAAGGAGAAGAAGTGGAACACCTCGCTCTTCCACCTCTGCTACACCTTCGTGGTGATCTTCATGTGTGATTTGGGAATGGAGGAAATGTTCATATGAAAATAATCGAAAAAATCCGAGAGAAGCAGTCTTGTATCGGCGGGAGAAGGCAGCCCTGCGTGGCTTTTCTCGGCGACAGCGTGACTCAGGGCTGCTTTGAGATCTACAACGATAAAGGACGCGTGGAAACGACGTTCTATCCGGCCGAGGCCTATGCCGAAAAAGTGAAGTCGATCTTCGCGGCTCTCTATCCATCGGTTCCGCTGAACGTGATAAACGCCGGGATAAGCGGCGACACGTCATGGGGCGGACTCGCGAGACTCGAGCGCGACGTACTGAGCTACAATCCCGACCTTGTGGTCGTCTGCTACGGACTGAACGACGCCGGGCGCGGCGAAAGCGGAATCGAAAAATATGATGAGTCCCTGCGGGCGATCTTCGCGAATGTGAAGGAATCGGGTGCTGAGGCGATCCTCCTGACGCCGAACCTGCGGATAAACGACCCGGATTACAGGTGCGACGACAAGGTGCTCGAGAACTGCCGACGCGGAATCAGCGAAAACGAGCGTGCCGGATGGCTCGACAAGTACCTTGAACGCGCGAGAAAGGCGGCGGCTGACTGCGGCGTCCCGGTCTGCGACTGCAACGCACTGTGGAAGGCGATGGCCGAAAACGGAGTCGACACCAACCGGCTTCTGTCAAACGAGGCGAATCACCCGACGCGGGATATGCACTGGATGTTCGCGTATGAACTCGTGAAGACGATGTTCAGTTGACCCGGTTCTCGTTACGGGGACAAACGTATGATGCTGATCGCGTGGATGGTATCTTTGCCGTATGTCTCTTGTCGTAACCCCTGTCGGATACCTGAGTAAACTTTTTAGGCGATAGCATAACTGAGGGCTGCGGAACGAGTGGAAAGGGTCATTTCTTCTCCGATCTCATCGCCGCCGACACAGGCGCGGTCTGCCGCAACTACGGAATCGGCGGAACCAGAATCGCCCGCCAGCAGAAGCCCTCAGCCGATCCGCGCTGGGATCTCGACTTCTGTTCGCGAGTCGCTGAGATGGACGCCGACGCCGACATTATCGTAGTTTTCGGCGGAACGAACGACTTCGGTCACGGCGACGCGCCCTTCGGGAGCTTCGATGACAAGACACCCGACACCTTCCGCGGCGCGCTGAATGTGCTTTGCACCAGCCTCATCGAGAAGTACCCCGGCAAGGTCGTCGTCATAATGACTCCCCTCCACCGTAGAGGCGAGGACAACGCCCGTGGAGCCTCGAATCCCGAGCTGAAGGCATACGTCGAGGCGATCAGAAGCGCGGCTGAATACTACAGCCTGCCGATACTTGACCTCTACGCTATGTCGGGACTCCAGCCGAACCTACCGATTATCCAGCAGAAGTTCGTGCCCGACCAAATCCACCCGAACGACGCCGGACACAAGATACTTGCTGACCGGATTATCGGATTCCTTGAGTCGTTATGAGAAAAGTCTTCTGGTTGATATAACCGTCGCGACAACGTTTTTGCTGATTGGCTGTAGAGAGTCCGAAGAACCGTTGAAGCTTATCTCAGACGACGACGTACCGATTTACTCGATAATTCTCCCTGAATCGCTTGAGATCATAAGCACGTGTACTAATGATGTTTTCATATGTCGGTTCTGAGCATAGTTTACGACGGTTTTGAGCATTGACTATCGCTTCACATTCTGGTATAATAGCGATAATAATGAGGAAATGAACGGAGACGCCCTCAACGACGCGGTCTTCAAGCGCAACCAGCTCGCTGAGGAAAAGCTCGGAGTAAAGATCAAAGTCGAAAATCTCCCGGACGCTGAATACAACGAAATGCTGGTCAAGAACACGAACGCCGGAGAGGACGCGTATGATCTCTATCAGACCTACATATCGCGCGGGGCGACCTACGCCAAAAACGGTTATTTTCTCGACTGGCGGACCGTCGATTACGTAAAGGACAATCTTGACCGGGAATGGTGGAACCAAGGTGGATTGCGTGAACTCTCGTTCCACAGCAAGGTCTATCTCCTGAACGGCGACATAAGCTACCTGACCCTCGGAAACACAACAGCGTTGTTGTTCAACAAGAAGGTCTTCGACGACAAAGGAATCGAATATCCATATGAGAGCGTGCTCGACGGAACATGGACTCTCGATACTCTCCTATCGCTCTGTGTCGGGCAGAATCAGGACCTTAACGGTGATGACAAGATATCGATCGACGATGATTACTATTCATTCATGACGACAAGATGGCTTGCTCCGGTCGGATTCCCTATATCCTGTGGGCTTGAGCGGATAAAATACGACAACAACGGGAAGCCGATCCTCAACTTCATGACCGAGCGCACCGTGGATGTTTACGACAAGCTCTATAAGCTGACTATCGGAAATGACTCAAATTTGCAAGAATACGCCGCGGACGTGTCTTTCCGCTTATAACGCATCGTCAGAAGAGTTTTTTACATTGCCTGTCGTCTTTTTCTTTTCTCTGTGCGCGGCGTGATACAACGACTCAGGGGTCGAGTATCCGGTCTTCTCCGCCGCGGCGATAGGTATTATGAGTTCGGGGAAACTATCACTGTCAAGCGCGATTATCTCATCTGATACAACCTGAGGGCGCATACTGAAGTCAAAGAACGTGTGATCCATAGGTGAATCTATGTCCTGCTCAGCCTGGAATGGCAGACGCGGAGGAATGAAGTACATATGCCCCGCCGTCAATGGTATACGCTCTACGCCACGCAGGAACACCGCATCACCCGAATGGACGTAATATATCCGACAGGTCTCCGGGGTGTCGATGAAACTCCACCCATCAGGCTTCAGCGTCACGCGTCCGGCTCCGAAAAGATGCGTTATCTCGTACTTCATGCTGTTTGGTCACTCCTTTATAGCGCAGGTTATTGATATGCAATTTTGATTTTGTTTGTAGTAAGCGGTCTTCTCACGCGCAGTTCCGACCCGCGCGTTGATGATCGGTACTTTCGAATTCGGCAACTGAAAGCCCCAGACCATTGGGAATACGGTCGGAATCCGTGATTTATCCGGCGCGATGACCGGAACGAGATCTGTCGGGCGAACCTCACCCGAGGTCAGCAGCGGCTTTGAGAGTTCTCGCTCCAACCGTTCTTTCAGCGGCAAACGTTCAGCCGCCCTGATTTATGGTTCGACCTCGAATTCCTTGAAGCCGCCGACCTCCGCGGCTTCCTTTCTGTGCAGAAAATGGTGCCCGAGTTCATGCGCTATGACCAACGACCGCATCGAACGCCGCACAGCCGCGCGATCCGCTCCGGGTCACGGCTGCTGTAAGTATCGACGATCTCATCCGCTGTTTTTGCCGGATCTCTCATTCGCTTTCCCCCTAAGGCGACACCGCATAATTCTAAGCGCGTAGGATGCGCACGACTTGCTCCGCAAGTCGTCAGATTATTTCGTCAGACGATACAAAAAATCGCAGGCAGGGTACCGCCCCTGTCAAGATTTTTTGTGAAGTATGAACCAGTTGCGTAGCAACTGGTGAAAAGGCGCAAGCAGATGCGTGCTTAAGGCGTAAGCCGTGAATTGTGCGGCGTTGCCTTAACATCCCAGCGTTTGCATTCGGTGAAGAGGAAGGAATCCGATAAGTGATCCATATAGGCTTTCACGGTGTTCAGGGCAACGACATTCTCACCGCTGCGCTTCTGCACGGTGTTGATGGTGGCTGCAACCTTCGTCGGATTGGTCAGAGAACCGATAGACGAACA
>CAKSVM010000161.1 GCA_934503195.1 uncultured Eubacteriales bacterium | reverse complement strand
GACAAGCTCTCGTCGGTCATTATCGTCAGACTTCCGTTCCCGCTCAGATCGGCGGCGATGGAGGAGAAGAAATCGGCGTCGGCGAATGTCAGCGCGTTCATAAACGAGTACGCCGTACCCGAGATGTTAATCAAACTACGGCAGGGCGTCGGGCGGCTCATCAGGTGTGAAACCGATACCGGGCTTATCTCGGTTCTCGACACCCGGGTGGTAAGGAGCAAATATGCCGAGCGGGTTCAGGCGGTATTATCGAAGTATCCGAGAGTTGAAAATCTTGATGAAATCAGAGAGTTCTTTCATTCGGTCAAGCCGAAGGAATATTTTGAGGAGTGAAATATGGTAGCCGAGAATACCACGAAAAACGCGAACTTTATAAGGATTGTCACGATACTCCGGAGTCTCCGTGACAATGGCAGCATCACGGAGCGGGAGTATATCAGAGCGAAGAAGTATTACCTGAAGCTCACCGGCGCGGATATTGTGCTGGCTGGGTGATTACCAAAATACAGAAAAATCCGTGGAACTCCGAAACGTGGGTTCCACGGAATAAGCCGTATCAGGCTTTCAGCTTGTAAGTTCTGTTCCTGTTTTCACCTTCCGGAACGACAATTCCTTCATCAATCATCTCCAAAATCAGCCTGCGTGCGCGGGCATCCTTGACACCGAGAAGAGCGGCGATTTCTGATGTCTTTGCCGATGTATGATCGGTAATGTACTCGGTTATAGCCTGCTTCTGTATTGACGATTTTGTTTTTGATGTCTTACCGCCGCTTTTTGTCGCTACTTTTTTGTCGCTACTTTTTATCGCTACTTTTTTATCGCTACTTTCGCCGATGTGTAGCGATAAAGTGATCCGGTCAGGCTCAAAGCTCTCGGTTATCATCGGAGCGGACCAACCCTGCTTATTCCAGACGCTGAATATATTCGGTATGCCACTGCCCGAGCGTTCTCCGACATCTATCAGGTTGAACATCTTGATGAGCGTGCTGTTGCGGGGATCTGAGACGCCGCCGCTTTTCGCGGTCTCAACGTCGATACGGAATCCTCCAGGGTTCGAAAACGTTATTTCGTCCGGTTTTTTGATGATTACAAGTCCCTGCCGACCGTAATAATCCGCGTTTATAAGGCAGTTCGCGAGAGCCTCTCGCAGAGCCTTATGAACCGGCGTGTCATCAATGCGGTCTCCGCCTTCCATTCTGAATGGAATCTTTATATCTTGCGCTATTTTATTATAGACGCGGAAGTAGAAGTCATAGACGTTTCCGCTCCAGTCGCCGGAAGTCGAGACTATGCGGTCGGTCCATCGTGTGGATGGGTCAAGCCGCTCCTGATAATCAAGGAAATACGCTGGAAATTCCTTGACGATCTCATACTCATATCCGAACATGAGAAGTCCCGCGGCGGTCGGACGCAGCTCATTCCCGCTTCTCCCGACCGCGCCGAGCTTGTATAAAAACTCATTGTCTTCGAGTTCTTCCCAGACGTGACCCGGACGGCAGGTTTTCATACGGATACGGTAACGCCTGACGCTGTCGTAATCGAACACGTCAAGCCCCATATCATCAAGCACGATCATATCCTGCGACTTTATCGCCGCGTCACGCAGCATCGCCTGGACTTCTTCCTTGGTACACCTGTAATCGCCCTCACCATTGCGGCGATAGGTTCCGGACAGCGGATTGCCGTCAATATAGACCGGTTTGTCAGAACGCTGCGCTCTCGGGACATTGATAGCGACAATCCGCTTGCCGCCGACTTTCTCGATAGTCACATCCTTGTCTGAGAGGATATTGACGCTGACTTTGCTTATGTTATTGACAACATTCCAGAATTCGCGTACAAGCCGCTCAGGATCGGGAAGCTCAACCGGATGCAGGGATTTGTCCGGGTGTTCCTCGACACCGAGCAGTATGACGCCGCCGATGGTGTTCGCGAACGCGGAATATGTCTCCCATATGCTCCTCGGAAGCCCTCCGACAGCTTTCTTCGCCTCGATACGGTTGTTTTCCTTATATTTTTCGATATTGGTAAAGTCGATCATTCCGCCACCTCATTCCGATTTATTCCGGGTGATTATATTATAGCACAGATTTTTTGAGAAATCAACAGTGTGTGTGAAAATTCTGAAGATGTATTCGCGAACGAGGAAGTACTACCTGAAGCTTGTTGTCCGGATAAATCCCATCACCAATTATCCCTCGTCTCAAATTCCGCCATGAACCGCTTCATCAGAAACGCGCAGAAATACGGGAACGTATATATCTTATCGCTGTAGCCGATATTATTGAAGCTCAGCTTGAAGCCATAGCTTATATCCGGGTACTTATCCGACTCAATAAGCGTCCGCATGGATTTCGATTTTCCGGTGCGCGCCTTTACCTCAAGCGGAATCAGCGCGTCTCTGCCGCGGATGAAGAAATCCTCTTCAAGCGTTGAATCCTCGCGCTTGTAATAGAACAGGTTATAGCCGGATTTTACAAGTGCCTCGCCGACCACATTTTCATAAAGCGCGCCTTTGTAGACTCCGAGGTTCCGGTTGGCGCGAAGATCGTCTCCCGCCTCCTCGTCGAGCAGCGAGACAAGAAGCCCTGTATCCGCGAAGTACAGCTTGAATTTGTCCGGATCATAGTTTCCATTCAGCGGAAGCTCGGGGAACTCAAGACAATAGCAGATATTCACGATTCCGGCGTCGACCAGCCACTCCGCGCAGCCGCGGTAATCGCGGAAACGCGCGCCTGACTCAACCTTTGATATCTGGAATTTCTTGTTGTCCTTGGCGAGCTGCGGGGCTATACGGTTGAACATATTCAGAATGCGCGTCTGGTATACTCCTTCGGCGTATTTGCGGATGTCCTCCTTGTAATCCTCGATGAGTTGCCTCTGCGTGTCAAGCGAGCCTTCGAATGTTCCTCTCGTTATATATTCGCTGACCACAGCCGGCATACCGCCGAGAATGCAGTAGTCGAGGAAGAGCGAGTGATAGACATTCATTTCAAGCTCGTTGAACGGCTTCATGTCCTTCATGTGACCGAGCATTTCGTCGGTTGTGTCGCCTGAATAGCCTTTCGCCCAGAGAAACTCCTCGAAATCCATCGAGCGCATTGTGTAGTCGGTCTTGTAACCGACGCTGTTGTGTTCGATTCTGCGGTAATTCACGCCGAGCATTGAGCCGCTGCAAATCACGTCGTATTTGCCGTCAATCCTGAAGAATTTCAGCGATGTCGCGATATCCGGGAACTCAGTTATCTCGTCGAAGAAAATGAGCGTTTTGCCGGGTATAAATCGCTTAGATGGGTCTATGCGCGAGATATTCCTGACAATATCCGCCGCGCTGTAGCCGTCCGTGACGATCATCTTGTATTTCGGGTCGCTGACGAAGTTTATGTCTATGACGCTCTCATAATTCTTTTTCGCGAAGTTCAGGATGGACTCAGTCTTGCCGGTCTGGCGCGCGCCACGGACTATAAGAGGTTTGCGCTCCGGGTCTGATTTCCAGTTATCAAGAAAGCTGTCGATCTTTCTTCTGAGGTACAATGTTATCGCCGTCCTTTCATGTATATCTATATTATACACTATTTGCAGCGAATAGTCAAGACGAACTCACAAAAAATGAGCGAATAAATTTAGTATCCGCACATTTTTGCGCCGAACACAATATGAAAAGCCATACAGCCAAATGATAACATTTCCTTAAATCTTCCGATTCTCTCTGGAGTATTGGCAAGAGTCAATGTATAATAGTGTCGCGAGAACATCAGCGACAGATTCAGAAAGCCGAAAGGAGCCACCATGCCGCGGGCAAAACTCATATCACCGATCAAAAAGGAATCGCTCGGAAAGCGTGTAGCGGCGTACTGCCGTGTGTCGACGAACTACGCCGACCAGAAGACATCATACGCCACGCAGATAAGGGTCTTTCAGAAGATGATAAACGAAAATCCCGACTGGACACTCGTGGATATTTTCGCTGATGAAGCTGTTATAATAGGACTAAAGCCACCCTCAACAAATGGGCGTCGCTTTAGTCCTATTTCAATTACTGGGCA
>CAKSVM010000160.1 GCA_934503195.1 uncultured Eubacteriales bacterium | reverse complement strand
GCGGAAATCTTCCTTGAACTTCAGGAAAAGCGCGCGAACAACATAAATCTCGTGACGCCGACGATGTTTTCGTCGTCAATTATAGAGGCGGTGAGAATTGCGCGCGCGCGGGGACTCGGAATTCCGGTTCTGTACAACACGAGCGGATATGAAATTCCGGGGATCATTGAGTCGTTTTCGGGGGTGATTGACATATTTCTGCCCGATTTCAAGTATCTTTCACCAGAGCTTTCAAGGCGGTACTCGGCGGCGGTGAATTATCCGGAGTTTGCGAAAAAATCGCTTTGTGAGATGGTGAAAATTTCGCCGGAATGTGAATTCGACTCCCGCGGGATGATGACTCGCGGCGTGATTGTCCGGCATCTTCTGCTCCCCGGACAGCTCGAAGAATCGAAAAAAGTGATCGGATACCTCTTTTCGGAGTACGGAAATGACATTTTTTACAGTCTTATGAGCCAGTACACGCCGACTCCGGGGCTCGACCGCGGAAAATTCCCGGAGCTTTCGCGCCGGGTGACGACCTATGAATACCACAAGCTGATCGACTTCGCGCTTTCGCTCGGAATAAAGAGAGCTTTCATTCAGGAACGTGAGGCGGCGAAGGAGAGTTTCATCCCGTCTTTTTCGGGCGAAGAAGTGTGAACTTTCGTCAAATCGCACATCTGAAGAGCTGTTAAAATCCGCTGATTGTAACATTTTCTGATAACTGTACCAGAATAATTAAAAAAATTGCCAGAAACGGAAGCAAATAATAAAAAATATGACAGTTTCTTTTGACTCTTTATGATATAATATTAACGTAAACCGGACAAAGAGTTCGGCAATTTATACATAAAAGGAGTCACCAAAATGAAAAAATCAGCAGTATTATTCCTCTCCGCGATCATCGCCGCTTCTTGCATGATCCCCGCTCACGCAGCAGAGTACAAGGCTCTCACCGGAACTCCTACCGTTGACGGTAAGCTCGACGACATTTACACCCAGTCGCAGGTCATCGAGACCTCGAACAAGTCGAAGAAGATCTGGAGTTCGGGAACCGGCGCGGACAAGTCTGACGCGGTCGCGAAGACCTACGCGCTCCACGACGACAACTATGTGTATTTCTGCACGGTTGTCAAGGAGTCGACGATCGTTGACTGCGGAATCAAGTCGAACTGGCAGTCCGACGCGGTCGAGCTCTGGATAAAGTTTGACGGCTCGAACAAGAAGAAGGTCTCGGTCGACGCTTTCGGCACGAAGGTTTACGGCGACATCACCGACACCTCGAAGTACAAGTACGCTGTCACTCGTGGGGACGGACAGTACACCATTGAGCTTGCTATCCCGAAGGCTGATTTCAAGAAGGTTCCGGTAGGCATCTCGGTTCAGATCAACGACTTCCTTGAGAAGGAAGCTACAAACGGCGCGGCTTGGGGTTCGCAGGGCGCGGAGGATACGCTCAACCTCGCTTCCGACAAGGTAGTCATTAAGAAGGAAGAGCCGAAGAAGGACGACAAGGCAGCTCAGACCGCCGACATGGGCATCATCGCTTCGATCGCGGCTATGGCTGCTTCCGCGGCTGTGGTCTTCAAGAAGAAGAACTGATTCAAGGTCGTTTTCACGCGGGAACACCGATTATTAAGCTTATTTCTATAAACCAGCTGAAGCAAAAATCTTTTTCATTGCTGAGAGCCGTGGCGCGTTCGCGCCGCGGCTCTCTTTTGCTTTTTGGCGGCGGGCGGAGCGGTGGCGGTTTTACGAAATTGTTTCGTGAATTTTCTATTGATTTTTTCGCGAAGATGTGTTATAATAGCTCGAAGGGAAGTGAAATCGTGACCTACAAGAAGCTTGCCGGGCTTATCGGCGTTTCGCCGTCGACGGTGTCGAAGGCACTTTCGGGAAGTCCGGAGATCAGCCGCGAGACAGCCGATTACATCCGCCGCGAAGCCGAGAGGTTCGGCGTGGTGCGTCCGAATTACCGCCGCGAGCATTCGTCAAAGCGGGTCGCGGTGATCGTTCCCGAGGTGATCAGCGTCTACTATTCGACGGCGGCGACCTCGATGATCGAGGAGTTACGCGGGCGCGGATACGAGGCGTCGATCTACATCTGCGGATTCACGGAATCGCGCGCGTTTGAACTGCTCGATCTCATCGAGAGCGAAAAGCTGGCCGACGCGGTTGTGCTGCTCACTTCAATCCGGAATATGCAGAAGAGGAAGCTTCCGATCGTGACGATCTGCGACTCGAAGGGCGGCGAAAACTGCGATTCGGTCTGCGTCGACCTGCGCGGCGGAGTTCTTTCGGTGATCGAGCATCTGATTTCGCTCGGGCATCGGCGGATCGGGTTCATCGGCGAACGGAACACGAGCATTAAGCTTGATTATTTCCTCGACGCCTGCAAAAAATGCGGGATTGAGGTCAGCCGGAAGGATATTTTCGTCAGTTCGAAGCGGTTTGAGATGATCGGGGTCGAGGGGGCGGATTATTTTCTGAAGATGAGGAGCCGTCCGACGGCGTATCTGACGGTGTATGACGAGGTGGCGTTCGGCGCGATGCACACCTTTTCGGCGCACGGGATCAGCGTTCCGTGCGACGTGTCGATTGTCGGGATCAACGACATTCCGAGTTCGGCCTTCGCGCAGACGCCGCTGACGACCTTACGGACCTTTTCGGACGAGATGATGCGGATCGCGGTCGGGCTTCTGATCGACAAGCTCGAGCATCCCGGCGAGCGGCCGTTTCAGTCGGTGAAGCTGCGGTGCGAGCTGATAATCCGCGGCACGACCGGGGCACTCGGAAGCGGCGGCGGTGAGGTGCGGAGAATATAACGGAGGATATATTTTTAATGAAGACTTTTAACATAACCGATTACGGCGCGGCGGTTTCGGACAGGCTCCAGACGGCGGCGATACAGAAGGCGATCGACGAGTGCTTTCTTTCGGGCGGGGGCGAAGTGATCGTTCCGGCGGGAATTTTCCGCACGGGAGGTTTGAGACTGCGGTCGAATGTGGTTTTACATCTGCTTTCGGGGGCGGTTCTCGAAGGGAGTGTGGATCCGGACGATTACACGGCATGGCGCGAGGACAGGCTCGAACCGGTCGCGGGAATTCCGGAAGCCGAGCCGGAGAAGAACCGCTCCGCGCTTCGGACGAGCCGCTGGAACAACGCGATGATCCGGGCGATAGACGCGCACGACATCGGGGTGATCGGCGAGGAAAACTCGTATATAAACGGAATGAACTGTTATGATCCGGCGGGCGAGGAACGCTATCGCGGGCCGCACGGAATCGACATCTGGGATTCTGAGCGTGTGACGCTGCGCGGGTACACTTTACGGAACATCGGAAACTGGGGGCACGCGATTTTCCGGACGAAGGACATTGACGTGCGGAATGTGAAGGTACAGGGCGGACACGACGGGATCGACGTATTTCTCTGCGAGAGAGTGAGGATTGAGGACTGCGAGTTTCTGACGGGCGACGACTGTCTCGCGGGCTTCGGGAGCCGGGATGTTGAGATGCGGCGGTGCGTACTGAATTCGTCGTGCAGCTCGATACGTTTCGGGGGGACGGATGTAGTCATTGAGGACTGCGTGAATTTACGCGAGCCGGAGTTTGATTTCCGCGGGATGCTTTCAGGCGAGGAGAAGTCGCGGCGGATGTACAGTTCGAGGACGTGCGCGCGGAGAGTGAAGAACGCGTTTCTCTACTACTGCGACGGGCGGTTCGGGAAGCTGCCGTTCAGGGCGGGGAACATTGTGATACGGAACTGTCGGTTTGAATTCACGGAGAGCTTATTCAAGATGCCGTTCGGCGAACACATCTGGTGCAACGGAGATCCGCTGAGGTCGATTATATTTGAGAACTGTGAGATTTCGGGAGTTTCGCGGCCGATGTACATACACGGAAGCGCGGAGGCTCCGGTTGATTTCCGGCTGAAGAATGTAAGGATTTCACGCGAAGCGGGGCATGAGTCCGGTGCGTTGATCGAGGCGGAGAATTTCGCCTTCCTTGGGCTTGAGAATGTGGAAGCCAGCGGGAATTTACGTGTGGTCACACGGTCAGATGGAGAAGTTTCGGCCGACTGTGGGGTTGAGGTTATCCGCGGGGAGCGGAAGGGATGAACAGATAAACGTAAACGGGCGTCTGCCGCGGAAGCGGCAGACGCTTTTTTGTGCGAGGTTTGAGAGAATAAAGCCTTTCCAAGGGCTTTGCCTTTGCTTTGCCCTTGGA
>CAKSVM010000159.1 GCA_934503195.1 uncultured Eubacteriales bacterium | reverse complement strand
TGCCGCCCGGACGCGAGTGCAGGTTGCGCGCTCCGCGCGCAATCGACCTCGCAAGGCGAGGCCGACGCCACTTCGTGCCGCCTGCGGCCTTCGGCCGCCATACTTTTTCTACATTCCCACAGAATCGCAAAAGAGCTGCCATAAAAGCAACACCCCAATAAAAAACGGAAGGTCATCCCTTCCACATAAACATAATAACCATCGCCACCACACCCAAGTGCCAACCCGCACCCTGCCGGCAGGTGAGGGCGCAGCCCGAACGGGTTTTCGGCATAGCCGAAAACCGTTAGATAAGCCATGAACTAACCCACTTTACGTAAACTAGCCCTGACGTACGAGTGCGGGGTCGCACCCTGCCAAAAACAAGAACGCGGTCTGACAAACCGCGTTCCTGCTTAAGAAAGAAAAAAGAAAGGAAAAGAAAAGAAAGTAAAAGGTTTTTGCAATTGCCGTGTGGCTGACATTTCCACCCGACAACAATATTATATCACACATTTTCTCATTTGTCAATAGTGTTTGGAAAAAAATTCAAATTTTTTTCGCACTATTTTTCGACAAAATCCGACACCCGCAAAAATTATTCTCCGGACGGTTGATTTCCCGGAAAAAATCTCATGAACCGTACCTTACTTCGCAAAGCTTCGCGTAAAGCCCGCCCTTCGCGATAAGCTCCTCGTGCCGCCCCGACTCGACAATCTTCCCCTTGTCAAGTACAAGTATCTTGTCCGCCCGGCGTACCGTCGAAAGCCTGTGCGCAATTACAACAATCGTCCGGCTGCCCGCCAAAGACTCAATCGCCGCCTGTATCTCGGCCTCGGTCTCGTTGTCAACCGCGCTCGTCGCTTCGTCAAGTATAAGTATCGGCGTCCCGCGAAGCACCGCCCGCGCGATCGCGATCCTCTGCTTCTGCCCGCCCGAGAGCCGGACTCCGCGCTCGCCGATCAGAGTCTCGTAACCGTTCGGCATCGCCATTATGAACTCGTCCGCGTGCGCGATCTTCGCCGCCTCGCGGATCTTCTCCATGTCAAGCTCCTTCACCGACGACGATGTGATCCTGTCACGCGCCGGATCCGGACGGATGAAATTCATCACCCTGTCGCTCACTCCCGAAACATCAAGCGAGCCGCGCTTCGTTATCATCCGCCGGAACTCGCCGCCCTCAACACCCGAAAGTCCGTACGCAATGTTCTCTGCCACCGTCCCGTTGAAGAGAAACACATCCTGAAGCACCATCGAGATCTTCGACCTCAGCGACGAAAGCGTCGCTTTCTTTATGTCAACTCCGTCAACCTTTATCGCGCCGGAAACCGGATCGTAGAATCTCTCCATCAGCGACACAATCGTCGTCTTTCCGACTCCGGTCGGACCGACCAGCGCGATCATCTCGCCCGGCTTCGCCGTGAAGCTTATGTCGTCAAGCAGCGGCTCCTCCTCATTATAATGGAATGTCACATTCTCAAAATCAATCCGCCCGTCGCCCTCCGGAATGGATACCGGATTCTCATCCTCCCTTACCTCAGGCTCGCTGTCCAGAATGTCAAATACCCGCTGACAGCTCGCCGCCGCAACCTGCATATCCTCCACCAGCCGCGCCAGAACCGCCAAAGGCGAGTAGAAAAGACTCAGATACATGATGAACCCGACAATGTCCGGAACCGCCATCTGCCCGTCAAGCACCAGCATTCCGCCGAAAAGCACGACAATTATCGTTCCGATCGACGTCGCAAGCTCGATTCCCGGCGTGAAGACCGCGTTCGCCAGATTCGCCCGGATATTCACCTTGGCGTAATAGTGGCAGTTCTCGCGCATCTTCTCATGCTCGCTCTCCTCGCAGCCGAAAGCCTGAATCTCCTTCATTCCGGTGATGTTGTCCTGCGTCACACCGTTCATCTCGCCGAATACGCGCGAATTGACGCGGAACATCGGCGCGACCTTCTTCGAATAGAGCCAGCCGAAAAAGATCAGGAACGGCACCGGAATAAGCGTTATAAGCGCGAGCTTCACGTTGATCGTGAACATCATCACGCAGACTCCGATGACAACGATAAGATTTCCGGTCAGATCCGGAATCGAGTGCGCGATCAGAAGCTCAAGCTGACGCGTGTCGTTGAGCATCCGGCTCATCAGATCTCCGGTCTGCTTGTCTTGAAAATAGCGCATGGAAAGCTGCTCGTACTTGTCGTAGACCTTCAGAGTCAGCTCGGCGACAAATTCCCACGCCGCGATGTGCGCCACACCGAGCGTGATTCCGCGGCAGACCGCGCGGACAACATACGCGGCGAGAAGCACCCCGGCGTAGACAAGCAGTGCCTTTTTCGTCAGCGTGTCAATGTCGGATATCGACGCGGTGAACGACCGCATCAGCGCGGGCGTCACGAGATTCAGAAGAGCCGCGCCGACAATTCCGACGCAGGCAAACAGCATCGTCCCAAGATGGTTCGAGGCCATCGCGAGAAGCCGTTTCACGAGTTTCATTAAGATCATCTCCTGTGAGCTTAGTCCTACCATTATACTATAAAATTCACGGAAAATCAATAGAAAGCGCGAAAAAAGTCGGCCGGGCGGCCGACTTTTTTCAGTTTGAAAGGTTTTCAGTGAGCTTTTCGATATTCGCCTCGACTGCCTGCCGCTTTTCGGCAATGACCGACGCGATATCGGTGCTTCCGGCAGCAAGCTTCGCCTCAACCGCGGAACGCAGATTATCGGCGAGCCAAAGGGAGATTCCGATATCAAAGGAACGGCATTCCTTGATGATATTCAGCATATCAATCGAATCCTGATTGCGAAGTCCCTTCTGCTCAACCATGACGCCGAAGTAGAGATCCAGAACCTTCGCGTCGGACTCATATGAGAGCGCGTCGAAAACCAACGCGGCTTCCTCGGTGTTCTTCGACGATACCGGGATCGTGAAGACCGCGCACTGATGTAACGGAGTCGAGCGATAGGTCTCCTGCGTCTCGTCGTACTTAGGGAATGGAACCACACCAAACTGCCAGTCAAGATCGCGGAAGCCCTGCGCGTTCTTAACCTCGCCGCCTAGGAAAAATGCCCTCTGCTCGCGGAAAAGCGTCGTGTAAGCCGATTCCAGCGTCCGGTCGTCATCCGCCGCGCAGTATTCGCCGTCGCGCGAAAAGAATCCGGCGAGCTTTTCGCACACTTCCATAAAGTGCCTGCTGTCAGCCTCAAAAACCGGCGCGTCGTCCTTATCCTTTCCGATGTAATTCCCGCCCATTCCGAAGACGAACTTCATAACCGAATTGTAAAATGACGACATTCCGAAAACGCAGTTCCGGTTCGTCTTGCTGAACGACTCATCCCCGTTCAGATTCGCCGCCGCGGCGCAGTACTCCGAGAGCCGATCTAGCGTCCATTTTCCCTCGCGTACAAGCTCATAAGGATATTCAAGTCCGAGATCGTCCATCATACTCTCGTTGAAATACATACACCAGAGTCCGTCATACCCCATGAGATGCGCCGCGCTCGACGCCAGATAGTGCTTTCCGAAAAGCGACGTGTCGCACAGAACAAGCTGATCCCACCATTTCTCGTCCAGATGAAGATTTTCAAGCTCGTCAAGACAGGTGTAATACCCGTTCGAAAGCCCGCTCGTCGTGAGATAAGACGGCATATAGACCACTGAATACTCGTCGTCGTCAGACATGACGATCTTTTCGAGCCTTGAACCCATCTCGTAGAGCGTCGGCTCGTTTTCCTCCTCAAGCTCAAAATTGAGCTTGTTCTTCACATAGGCGTTCCGGTTGAATATCGCGTCGTTCACGGTTTCGCCGAGAATCTCGTCCGGCTGAATGCAGCAGATCATATCATACTGCGTTTTCGCGATGTTGAGAACCTTGATCGTCTTTCCGCCAAGATCGTTGCCCTCGTAATAGGGATATTCCTCAATGACCGCGGCGGTTGTCTCCGTGATATCCTGAGTCGAGCCGTCTTCGGGAAGTTCAGCCCCGCCTCCGCAGGAAAGCGAGGTCGTGGTAAGGGTAAGTGCCAAAAAAGCGCGAATGGAACTGAATGCCTCTTGTTCATATCGATTCTCCTTTGAGTATTATTTACACTTTTATTATACCATACACGCATTTAATGTGTAAATGGACAATACCGACTTAAATATGGAGAATCCAGACTTATTAAGGCAACACCGCACAAAACCAAGGGTCATGAAAAATCGTGAAAAAAGTGGTATAATAAATCCATGAACAAGCAAATGAGCCTGTCGTTCATACACGACGAATTAAAAGAAGTAAAAACGCACAAGCGGGAATTTCTCGAAAAGATGGA
>CAKSVM010000158.1 GCA_934503195.1 uncultured Eubacteriales bacterium | reverse complement strand
CCATTTTGCCTCACCGGCCGCGCCGGTGAGGCTTTTTCTCCCGATAACCCCACATAAAAAGGCCGGACCGCCGCAAGCGGCAGTCCGGCACAGCGAGGAACCTGATTTCCACGCCGAAATATTTTTAATCCGTGTAAAAATCCACAGCCAGCCGGTCAAGAACGTGAACTCACGACCATATCATCCCATAAGCCAGCCGGAATTCCCCTCATGAGCAGTCAGAACTCTATCTCCGCCGCCGCGATCGAATACGGCTTCACCTCAAACGAGGCTTCTCCGCCCGAGACCTGAACGTCCCCGACTTTCTTCCCGAGAAGATCAACAAGCCGCGCCGACGCGATTGCTTTCGTGAAACCGAGCTTCACATCCGCCGTCTCTCCGCAAAGCTCACTCAGCCTTATAAGCAGCTTTCCTTCCTTCGTAAGCGTCACCGACGTGACCTTTGCCGTTCCGGTCGAGGACTCCATGAGACTTCCGCTCGCCGGAAGAATTCCCTGATGCGGATTCGTCGACACATAGCGGAGCGGATGCGCGTACCTTTCCGATATGTCCGCCATTTTCCTCGGATCCGGGGAGCCGACGCCGATCTTTATCCCGATCTCATGCTTTCCGCGCTCGGGGTCGAAATCCGGATAGTGCGCCGTGTTGATGAGCGTCGCGATCATTGAGTTGTCAAAGCATCTGTAGCCGTACTTCGAGTCGGTCATAAGATAAAGCGGCGAATCGCATCCGAGCGCGGCGACATAGCTCTGCGCCGGAATATCGTGATTTTCACCCTTTCTCACCACCACGCCCATCGGAACGTCGCGGAGATATTCGCTCACCGCATATCCGACCGGGAGTTTAAGCGCGAGCAGGGGAGCGAATCTTCCGGCTCTCTCGTTCCAGTCAACCGAAACGTGATATGAAACCGCCTTCGCGCCTTTGTCAAGCGAAACCTCACAGTTCACCGTCGACCCGAGCACCTGCGCGTCAAAGCGATATCCGGCACGGAGCGATCCGAAACCGAATCTGTCAACTCTTCTGATATTCGTGACCGGCTTCACGGCGTGATATTTGCCGATCATCCACGCGCTGCTTCCCTCAAGCTGGGTGTCAATCTGAACCAGTCCGGCAAACTCACCGCTCAGCTTCTCGGAGCCGTCCGATTTGTCGATGAGGGATATGATGCTCATCGTCTCGCGGTCAAACTCGACACGGATATTCTCGTTTTCAAGAACATAACGATCCTCATACGAAAGCACGTTCCGCGTGCCGCCGTAGTAGAACGGGAATTTCTCAACTTCGGCTTCTTTTACGACGAGAGTAGTGTATCCGAACGCCGGTAGCTTCACTCTGACAAGCAGACGGAGGAACATATGATCCCAGTATTTCTGCAAGGAGCCATCGATCAGCGCGAATTCAACCGGATTTCCGTAAGCGTCGGTCACGCGGAGCCGCCGTATGTCGCCGACCCAGTCCCAGAGCCGGAGCTCGCAGAGCTCTTCCCTTTCGGCTCCCGCCGGGTTCACGATATTGAATACGCGCGTAATGCCGACTCCGCGCTCGGGGTTTGGAACTCCGGCGAAGCTTGTGACACCGAATCCGACGCCCGCCCCCTCAGACTGCGATCCGCGCTTTATCTCCTCATCGGATACTTTGACCATTGAAGAATCGATCGCGTCGGAGAGCTTCCTCAGCGCGAGGGTTTCCTCGGTTTCGGCGTGAGCCGACGCCGTCTGGTAGAGCCCCATAGCGTATTCGCGGCTGTCCTGAACGCAGGATCCGGTGATTATGTCGTGGAAATGTGTGAAAAGCGTGTTCTGCCATCCCTTTTCATAGGCTCCGGAATTGTATCTCGCGCCGAAATCCTTTCCGAGCGCGGAGAGTGCCGAGGCCTCGATGAGCTTTGCCTCGGTCATGCGGTTCGCGCGTTTTATCCGCGACTCGGTCGTGTAGCATCCGTCAAAGAGGAAGTTAAGCTCCTGATCGACCACCGGAAGCTTTTCAAGGATCTCGGGTCTGTCGGCAAGCGCGAAGAACTCACGGAAGGTTCCGAAACGCACCTCGGGCCAGATTTTCCAGTCCTTCATCTCGATAGCGCGCTCAATGTCGCGTCTGGTGGCTCCGCCGCCATGATTTCCGACGCCGTAGACGATGAGTCCGGTTTTCAGTCCGCCCATCCGGCGCGAGAGATCGATAAGCCCGGGTCCGATGTGAGACGTGACCGCGGAGTTGTACCAATAGGGTTCGCGGTACATGAGAACCTCCGCGCCCGACGGGGATCTGAAGCGGTAGAGAATATGGTCGCCGTCAAGTCCGCGGCAGTGATAATAATACTTCACGCCCGAATATGAGTCGATCTCGGGAATGTGGCGGCTGTGGCCGAAGGTGTCGGGCGAGAAGTCGATCTTCAGCGACTCAGGGTCAACACCCCAGACGGTTTCAAGGTAGTCGCGGGTGTATTTTATCGTGTTCAGGAGCGATTCGCCCGACGGCATATTCTTGTCGGTCTCGACCCACGCCGACGAGGTTATCTCCCAGCGTCCCTCCGAAATCCGCGCTTTGATCTCAGCCATCATGTCGGGATCGTACTCCTCGACTAATTTGTAGACCGAGGTCTGGGACTGCGAGAAGGTGAATTCCGGATACTCGTTCATAAGGTCGAGCATCGTTCTGAAGGTTGAGAGCGTCGCCGAAACGGTCTCGTTCCAGCCCCACATCCAGTTCATGTCGATATGCGCGTGGCCGCAGAGAATCAGCGAGTATTCCTTGGCGGCGGGAACGAGCGGCTGAAGCTTTTCCTCAGCTTCAAGGCAGGCGGTCTTCGTGATGACTCCCTCTTCGTCAAGCGACTTTTCGAGAACCGAAACCGAATCGGAGATCTCAGAGGCGAATTTTCCGCCGTTCACTCCGTCAAGCTTAAGCGCGAACTCAAGCTCGGAGACAATCCTCCTTATATCGTTGTTCGGCGGGGTGATGCGCCACTGGGTCTCCCTCGGCATTCCGAATGACATTTCGTAGCCCATGATCTCGCGGTTTCCGCCGATCCGCTTTCTCAGAGCGGCGAATCTTGCGTCGTTGTTCATATGTTTCCCTCCCGGAAAAATGAATTTGGTTTAAGGATAAGCAACCTTAAATCAAAGTTTCCTTAAGTATACCATACAAAAACGGTCGTGTCAAGGTCAGTTTGTGACATTTTTCAGTGAATCATGTCCTTTTTTGACCCTTCGCATTGACAAAACGACCGGAATATAGTATAATCTTAATGTGAGGTGATGACAATGGCCACAATACATATCGATCTCTCCGACATTGAGATACGGATCGGAGACTATATCGTCGCGCTGACACACGTCGGCCACGTGAACCCTTATAAATGGCGCGTCACCCCGCATTCTCACACACTGTTCGAGCTTCACTGCGTCACGGTCGGGCATGGGATTCTCTCTACTCCGGAAACTGAATATGAGATGACGCCGGGAACAATCTGTCTCACCGGACCGGGGCTTTCGCACAGTCAGTACTGCGAGGCGGACGACGCGATGGACGAATATTGCCTCCGCTTCAAGATCGAACCCGCGCCGCCGAAAGGCTCGGGAAATCCCGAAAGCGAGCTGATCAAAGCGATACTTGACACGCCATTTTTCATAAGCCGCGCCGACCCGGGATTTGAGGGACTGATACGGACAATGATCGACGAGGGGCGGGATCAGTCGCCGGGATTCCGAAGTATGCTGACTTCGAAGCTTGGGGAGTTCATCGTTTTTTTAGGCCGTTTCTGCCGCGAAAACCGTGGATCATCCTCCGGACGCGAGCCGAAAAACCGGACGCACTATTCGATCGGCGGAGTCGATCTGAAATCGAGTCTTGACACGTATTTCTTCACCTATGAGCATCCCGCGCCGGTGGAGATGATCCTTGACGAGCTTCACATCACCCGGAGGCATTTCAGCCGACTCATGCAGAAGTATTACGGGATGTCTTATAAGGAGAAGATAAACGAGCTTCGGATAAGCTACGCGAAGCAGTTGCTTTCATCAGAGACCGAAACAATCGCCGGGATCGCCGCGCTGACCGGGTTCGCCTCGACAAAGCAGCTCACCCACGCCTTCAGACAAGCGACCGGAATGACGCCGCGAGAATACCGCCAGTTAAAAAGGGGGAAGGGGTGACGGAGTTATGAAAGATGCGGCTTCAGTGG
This sequence comes from uncultured Eubacteriales bacterium, assembly GCA_934503195.1. Lineage (GTDB taxonomy): Bacteria > Bacillota > Clostridia > Oscillospirales > CAG-272 > Flemingiibacterium. The sequence goes on along the minus strand of CAKSVM010000158.1, from coordinate 169 downwards.
GAGCGGGAGTGTGTAATCGCGGCAAAAGGCCACGACATAAAAGAAAATTCCGTCTTCGCGGTGCGTACGTATATCGCGCAGCCGTGAAGTCTGTGCGGTGTCGCGCGATCAAGGCAGAGCCTTGATCGCGTGTTCCGGCGCGCCGCGGCGCGCCGGAACGGCTCGCGTC
>CAKSVM010000157.1 GCA_934503195.1 uncultured Eubacteriales bacterium | reverse complement strand
GACGCGAGCCGTTCCGGCGCGCCGGAACACGCGAAGCGCGGCGTTTGCCGCGCTTCGCGCCCTCTATGGGGACTTATGCCATACTTAAAATCCATATACAGACGAAAATCCTCTCGGCGCGGCGGCCCCATTTCGCGGGACAATTTTTTTTCGTGCGAAGCGACGGAATTTTGTCTTGCGGAATCGGCGGGATTATGGTATAATAGAATAAAAAACGGAGGGAGTATGGATATCTACATAATATGCGAGCCGGTCGACAACAACGCGCTTTGGGTCACGGACATAATCGACGGCGCGATCCATGAGGCGATCCGCCGCGGACTCAATATCAACGCCGCGACCGACGGCAGAATCGACGAGCGGATAAGACTCCGCCCCGAAAACGGAGAGCGTCGGATGGCTCTTGTAATAGGCTATTCGCTCAACTGGATAAACGAGACTCTGACAAATCTCTCGCTCATCGGAGTTGAACCGATACTCGTCAGCGTCTATCAGCACCGACTGAAAAGTGAATACAGCTACGTCTCCTTCAACACGGTCGAGGCGATGCGTTCGCTTGTCGGATATCTCGTCGGAACCGGACGCGAGAGAATCGCGCTCTTCGGACTCCACCGCGAGACGATCGGCGATATGTCAAAGCTCGGCGGCTTTGTCACCGGAATGCGCGACGCCGGACTCACCTTCCGCGGCGAGGATATCTATTCGCGCGGACTCATCGCCGACTGCGCCGAGAGATTCTATTCGAACATCTCGCGCTATCAGGCTGTGATGTGTACGTCAGATCTCATCGCGGTTTACCTGATAAAATATCTCGCCGACCACGGAGTCAGGGTTCCCGAGGATATTTTCGTCACGGGATTCGGAAACTGGTCGGCCGTGGAGAATTACAGCATTTCGATTACCCGGATGCGCACCGACCTCTCCGAGCTTGGAATTCAGTCTGTGAAGCATTACGTCCATATGCAGAACAGCACGCAGACGCTTCACTCGTCCGCTGTCATAAGCTGTTCGCTTCAGATCGGAAGATCGACGGCGAATCTCCCGGCGACAAGCCCATCGCGCATCGGCGGGTTCCCGGTCACGAATTCCGAAAGCTCTCCGGTCTATAATTCGGATCCCGATATAATGCGTGTGCTGCGGCTCGAACTCTTTGTCCGCAGTGCCGACCGGACCGACATCTCAATCCTGCGCGCGATAAGCGAAAACAAAACCTACGCGCAGATTTCCGAGGCGGAGAATGTCTCGGAATCGACGATAAAATACCGTCTCAACAAGCTTCAAAGAGTCTGCGGTTTCACAAATCGCGGCGAGCTTGTCTCGCTGATCACTGAATTCGGACTCATATGAAAGGAAGGAAATAACATGAAATCAAATCGAAATCCGCTTATCCCGATGGGCGCGATCACCGGAGACCCGAGCCGCGAGGAAATCAGAACAATGTTCCGCCGCTATTCCGAGGCCGGAATTACGCAGTTTTTGATCTATCCGCGCGACGGATGCGATGTTGAATATATGTCCGAACGATGGTTTGAGATCGTCGGCGACATTCTTGAATACGCGCGCGAATACGGAATGGATATCTGGCTCTACGACGAGTTCAACTGGCCGTCGGGAACCTGCTTCGGCGCGGTTCTCCGTGAGGATCCGGAATTCGTGGCGAAGTGCGTTAAGGTCACCGAAAACGGATACGAGATCGTCAACTCGGCGATGGAGAGCTGGCGCGTTCCTGGGCAGTACGCCGATATTCTGAATCCCGACGCGGTCGACTGCTTCGTGAGACTGACGCACGAGAGATATTTTGAGCGGTTCGGAGAGTATTTCGGCTCGACGATAAAGGGAATTTTCACCGACGAGCCGTCGATCCTGCACTTCATGAATAGCGGAGGACTTCCGTACTACAAGGGCCTTGAGGCGGATTATCTTTCGCGCACCGGACGCGATTTCGCGACCGACCTCAAAAACAAGCCAGGCGAGTTCTTCCGCGACTTTTACGGAATTCTCGGCGAGAGATTCCGCGACGTTTTCGTTAAGAGGATTTCGGACTGGTGCGACTCACACGGGATTCTCCTCACCGGGCATCTGCTCTCGGACGAGAACATAGACGGCTGGGTGAAATCGAACGGAAACGCGCTCGACGTTCTCCGCTCCTTCGGACTTCCGGGAATCGACGAGATCAACACGCAGTCGATGGAGAACTGGCAGCTCTACGGATATGAGCAGGCGGCGGTCAGAGTCAGGAAAAACGGCGGACTCGCCGAGCTTTTCGCGCTCGGTCCGACCGACCTTCCGCCGTCGAGAGTCGAACAGCAGATCTGGCTTGTCGCGATGTTCGGAGTTGATCACTACGTCCTCGCGGTCTCGGCGATCGACGCGCGCGGAAACGTGAAGAAGAACGGCTGGTACAATCCGATGAACTACGCGAACCCGTGGTTTGCGGGCTACTCCGACCTCGGACTCAGCGCGAAAAAGGCGGCCGACTTTGCTAAAAAGGAGATCGACGCCGATGTTCTTGTCCGGATTCCGCTCACGGAATACAAGTATTTCATGGCCGACGCGTATTCGGCCGAGCGGTCGAAGCTCAGAAACGAGTTCGACTCGCTTTTGAGAATCTTAACGCGCGAGCAGTATCAGTGGCTTCTCATCGACGACAAAGAGGACGCGGAGAACTTAGGTCTTCCGGTTCTCGACGTCGCAAAGGCCGACGCGAAGACTCTTGTCGAAGAGCTTAAGGCTGTGAAAACGCCGTCAACGCGGGTTTTCGAACCGGACGGAAGCCTTCCCGAGCATCTGCTTTTCAGAAGGTTCACCGACGGAACGGCCGTCGCGCTCGACCTTCGCGACAGCGACGAATCGCGCGATCTGATTCTGAAGGCCGACGAGGAGACTCCATTTACGCTACCCGGCCGCGGGCACTTCGCGACCGATGAAAATCCGCCGAGAAAATACGAAACCGTTTCGGAGATAAAGCCGGAATTCAATCTGACGCTCGACCATCCGAACACGCTCCGCGCGAATATCCGCTCGGACAAGACTAGGTTCGACTTCCGCGTCGAAGAAAAGCTCGACGGAATCAGGCTTCTCTGCCGGAATTACATTCCGGGCGGCGAGATTTCGCTTGACGGAATAAAGCTCCGCGCCGCAAATCCCGCGAACGCGCTTACGCCCGGACTTTCGGGACTCTATCTTTCGACCGACGAATTCACGCTGATGCCGGGCGATCACCGGATTGAAATCACGCGTCCGGCGCAGAGCGAGCCCTTCCTTCCGTCCTGCTTTGTCTGCGGAAGATTCGCGTCGTCGGTAAAAAACGAGGTCACGGTTCAGACTGACGGCGAAAACGGCGCGAAGACCGAGATCGTAAAGCGGGCCGACGTTCTGAAAAAGCTCCCCGGAAAGGTCGGAGTCGGGCTTGTGTCGGAGGACATTCTCCCGCAGTACGCCGGAATGGCCGCGTTTGAGGCGATGATTGAGATTCCGGAAGACGGGGATCTGAAGCTCTCGGTCGGCGTGTCGCGGCTCTACACGCGCGTGAAGCTTAACGGAGTTGACCTTGGAGGACGGCTGAACGGCTATGTCTGGGAGATTCCGGAGGAGCTCCGCGGCTCGACCGTGCTTTTGAGAATCGAGGAATACACGTCGATCGGCCCCGCGCTCGGACGTCCGCGCGACGCGCTTGTGAACGGCGACGGCGAGAAGTGGACAAACATCGCGGCGTGGTTCCCCTATAAATACGAACGCTGCGGCGTGGAATGGGTCAGATTTGTCAGATAAATGGGATTTTATGATATCATAGCGCAGGTCATCGGCTTTATCGGGATCGCGGCGAATATGCTGATTTACCAACAGAAGGATCGCGCGTCGATTTTACGGACGAAGCTCATTTCGGACGTTTTATGGGCGGCGCATTATCTGATGATCGGCGCGTACACGGCTGTGGCTGTGGCGTGTCTCGGAATTCTGCGGGAATTTGTCTTCATGAAGCGGAAAAAGCCTTCGTCGCTCGTTATTTTCCTGATTCTCAGCGTGGTTTCGGCGGCGGTGACATGGAAGGGCTGGCTGAGCGTTCTTCCGGCGATGGCGTCGATGATGTCGGTTGTGAGTTTTTATCTCGGCATACCGTTTGTCTCGCGGGTCGTGTCCTTCCCGATTTCGGCACTTATGGGGACGTACAGTTTCATGAGCGGGTCGGCGGCCGGGGTCTGCAACGAGATTCTGACCGTTACGTCGTCGCTCTTCGCGTTGGTTTTCAGGCGGGAGAAGAAGAACATGGTTACGGAATAAGAAAAGGGTTGTCGCTTTCGCGGCAGCCCTTTTACGGGTTTATGGCAATGAAGAAAGCGTGGCGGACGCAGTCGGCAAGCGGAAAGCGGTACAGCGGCAGGATGTGGGTGGCGAGTGGCGGACATAGATTGGCAAGCGGTTGGTGACAGGTTGGGGGCGTGTTGTAAGCGGTATACGGG
>CAKSVM010000156.1 GCA_934503195.1 uncultured Eubacteriales bacterium | reverse complement strand
GTCCTGATGGTCGGCGTGCTTGGCGGAATCTTCACCGGACTCGCCGCGATGCTCTGCAAGCCGCTTGTCATATCGGACATGGGCTGGCTCTACTTCCTCCTCACCGGAATGATCTCGATCGCCCTCGGCGCGTTCGGAAGCGTCTTCTCGACCTACGCCGGACTCTATCTCGCAAAGGACAACGATCTTCTGCTCTCGCTTCCGATAAGGGTCGACGTGATAATCGCGTCGCGGCTCGCAAGCGTCTATCTGCTCGGTCTCATCTACTCGGCGGTTGTCAGCGTCCCCGCGATGATCGTTTATCTTGTGAATTTCTTCAGCGTCGGCGCGCTTTTCGCGTCGATTGTGATGGTGATTCTGATTTCAGTTTTCGTCGCCGAGATCTCCTGCCTTCTCGGAAACGTCGTCGCGCGGATAAGTCAGAAGCTGAAGAACAAGAGCTTCATCACGGTCATCGTGTCGCTTTTATTCTTAGCGGGATATTATTTCGTCTATTTCAAGGCGCAGAGCTGGATTTCGGCTCTTGTCGAGCACGCCGCGCTGTATGGAAACATGATAAAGGGGAAGGCGTATTTCCTCTACCTTCTCGGAAGCGCGAACGAGGGCGATCCGCTCGGACTTCTCGCCGCGGTTCTGGCGGTCGGAGTCATCGGGGCGGTAACTTGGCTTCTCCTCTCAAAGAGCTTTATTAAGCTTGCGACCTCGACCGGAAAGTCGGCGAAGGTTTCGACCGAGCTTAAGTTCGGCAAGCGGTCGGGAGTCGACGCCGCGCTGTTACGTTCGGAATTCAGACGCTTTACCGGAAGCGCGAACTATATGCTCAACTGCGGACTCGGAACGCTGATGCTGATCGTTTCGGCGGTGATCTTCATCGTGAAGGGAAGCGCGATAGTCGGCGCGATGGACGCCTTCTTTGAAGCCGACACCGAAATCACGGCGATTATCCTTTGCGCGGGAATCTGCCTCATCGCGTCGATGAACGACATGGTTGTGCCGTCGGTCTCGCTGGAGGGAAAGAGCCTCTGGATAAAGCAGAGTCTCCCGGTGACGTGGCGTCAGGTGCTTATGGCGAAGTTCAATATGCAGGTGATACTGACCGCGATTCCGGCGTTTATAAGCGTGATCTGCATTATTCCGAGTCTCAACTGCGGAGTGCTTCTTAAGACACTTATCGTGCTGTTCGTGCTGATCCACTCGGTGTTCGGAAGCGCGTTCGGGCTTTTCCTCGGAACGAGGAACCCCGGCTTTGTCTGGACGAACGAGCTGATGCCGATAAAGCAGAGCGGCGAGGTTATGGTCGCGCTGCTCGGCGGGTGGGTGATTCCGGCGGCCTTCGGATTTCTCTACACGGCGTTCGGATACAAGATTGGCGCGGAGATCTGGATGGTGATTTCGGGCGTGATTCTCGTGGTTCTCGGCTATGTGCTGTCCCGCGCGGCGTTCGCGAAGAAGCCGCAGTAAGCGGATCGGATTTGTGAAAACCGAATAATGATAAAGACGCGGACTTCGGGTGAGACCGGAGTCCGCGTCTGTTTTTGCCGTGAATTTTTGCGTTTTTCGCTGAAAATCCGCGTTCTTTTTTCACATCATCCGTTCGGCGCGGATTTCGCGGGTTGTTTTGCCGGTCACCTTCCGGAAGACCCGGTAGAAGTAGGCCGACGATGAGAAACCGCATTTTTCGCTGATCTCGTCGACCGTCATGTCGGTTGAGATCAGAAGCTCGCGGGCGTAGTTTATCTGCGCGTCAAGGCGGGCCTTGACCGGAGTCGTGCCGATCTTGCGGAACTCGCAGAAAAGCCCGGATTCGCTGATTCCGCTCCGCTTTGCCGCCTCGCTTACCGTGATTTCGGGGTCGCGCACCATGAGGTCGAGCGCGGACTGCGCCGCCTTTCCGAGATGCGGCTTCGAACGCTTTTCCATCGCGGGGAGGAAAAGCTCCATCATCGCGTAGAATTCGCTGATCGCCGCGCAGTCGACGCGGCGGAATTTTTTTGTGAAGCTCTGAAAGCTTTCAAGGCGACCGTTTCCGCCGTCGAGTCGCTGGGGATAGTATCCGCTGCCGCCGGGGAACCATCTGAAGGCGATCGAGTCCCAGATCACCTCCGGCGCGCCGTACCAGTAGGAATGGTATCTGAATCCGAACGGGATGAAATAAAGTTCACCAGGCGAAAACTCGAGATCGTAGCCCTCGCCGACGAAGCGGCTGTTTCCGGCCTTCATCATCGCGAGGTAGTTGAAGGGCGCGCCGCGGCTGGCGTCGGTGTGGTGGCCGGGTTTGCGGATGTATTCGCTGTAGTTGAGCTGGCTGTCGCCGTACGGAAGTCCCATCTGATTTCCTCCCAAAGTTTGCAGAATAGTTCATGTTTTTTACAGTATAGCATATTTTCAAATCCTTGTCAAGGGTGTATAATATAACCAGCAAAAAAAATTCGAAAGAAGGATCTTTATGAAACGAATACTTTTCACCGCTCCGAAAGTCGCGGAGCTTGTTGAGGAGGGGAAGCCCTCTGTCACGCCGGGACGCGCGGTTGTGAGGCTGCTGGTCTCCTCGATCTCGTCGGGAACCGAGCGCGCGAACGTCTCGGGCGAGCCGACGGTAAGCTACGCCGTTCCGCTGGAGGTCGCCGAGAAGAACATCCATTTCCCGCGCACGGGCGGATATTCGACCTGCGGAATAGTTGAGGAGGTCGGAGAGGGGAAGACTGATCTCAAGCCCGGCGACCGCGTGGCGATGTCGTGGACGACCCACAGCCAGTACGTGTCGGTTCCGTTCGGGAACATTTACAAGCTTCCCGAGAATGTGTCGGACAGCGCGGGCGCGTTGATACATATCGCGACCTTCCCGACGGCGGCGGTCAGAAAGTGCCGCACGGAGATCGGCGAGTCGGCGATCGTGATGGGGCAGGGAGTTCTCGGACTGATCGCGGTGAAGATGTTAAGAGCGGCGGGAGCGGTTCCGGTCATTGCGGCCGATCCGAATCCCGAGCGCAGGGCGCAGTCGCTGAAATTCGGCGCGGACTACGCGCTCGACCCGTTCGACCCGGAATTCACGTCGACGGTGAAGAAGCTGACGAATGGCGGAGTGAAGGTAGCGATCGAGGTCACGGGAAACGGAAAGGCGTTTGATCAGGTTCTCGACTGCATGGCGCGTTTCGGACGCGTCGCGCTGCTCGGCTGCACGAGGCATTCGGACTTCACGATCGACTATTATCGCAAGATACACGGGCCGGGGATCACGATTGTCGGCGCGCACACGAACGCGCGTCCCGATCACGAGTCGTCGCCCGGATGGTGGACTCAGCGTGACGACGCGCTGGCGATTATAAAGCTCATTTCGATGGGGCGGCTTAATCTCGACGAGCTTGTCGAAGATGTGAGATCGCCCGAGGAAGCACCTGAAATTTACGCGCGTCTCTGTGCGGAGAAGTCCTTCCCGGTGACGCAGTTTGACTGGAGGAGAATCTGATGAAACCGATAAAAATCGCGCTTATAGGAAACAGACACGATCATACCGAGATGAATTTCGGCGCGCTCGGCGCGCATCCGGAGGAATTTGAGATTGTGGGCGTTTCGGAGCTTGACAAAACGAGAAACATGAAGCCGTACGAAGGCTACCGGGAGTACACGATCGACGAGCTTGTGAAGATGGAGGATCTCGAGGCGGTGCTGATCGAGGCGGGCAAGGAGAACGAGGTCGTCTACGCGCAGATTTTCGCGGACAAGGGGATTCCGGTTTTCCTTGACAAGCCGGGAAGCGCGGACATTCCGCGGTTTGAGCGGTTCATGGCGACGATGAAGGAGAAGAAGCTTCCGGTGATGATCGGGTACATGTACAGGTTCAATCCGATCGTCATGAAGGCTAAAGAGCTTATCGAGGCGGGCGAGCTTGGCGAGATCTACTCGGTCGAGGCGCAGATGTCGGTTCGCCACGACAAAGCGAAGCGCGAGTGGCTGGGGCGGTACAAAGGCGGAATGCTTTATTATCTCGGCTGTCATTTAATCGACATGGTCTGCCAGTTCTCGGGCTTCCCGGAGGAGATCATACCGCTGTCGTGTTCGACGGGCAACGAGGGGCTTACGAGCGAAGATTTCGGCTGTGTGGTTTTTAAGTACAAAAACGGTGTGTCGTACATCAAGACGTGCGCGAGCGAGTACAACGGGTTTGACCGCAGACAGCTTGTGATCTGCGGAACTAAGGGAACGGTTGAGATCCGTCCGTGGGAGATCCACTGCGCGGGCGGTCAGACGACCGAGGCGAAGATCACTTTAGCGTCGAAGAATCCTCCGGCATGGCAGGACGGTTCGGAGTTTGTGAAGACCGGGGTTTACGAGCGGTACTATCCGATGCTTGAGTATTTCGCGAAGGTGGTTCGCGGCGAGGCTGAGATGCCGACGACTTACGAGTACGAGGTTGAGCTTATGAAGACGATCGTCCATGCCTGCGGGGCGGAGGAGGATGTCTTCCTCGGGGACGCAAGGTAAGGCGGGTTAGGAAAGGCTGGTCTTCGGACGTTAGGGG
>CAKSVM010000155.1 GCA_934503195.1 uncultured Eubacteriales bacterium | reverse complement strand
TGTGACGTATGACGGAAAAGACGCAAGCAGATGCGTGCTTAAGGCGTCAGCCGCGAATTGTGCGGTATTGCCTTAAAGAAAAACCGAAAGGAACTTTAATATGTACATCACTGAAAACCTCAGAACCGAGGTCGCCGGAAAGTACGACGTCATAATCGTCGGCGGCGGAACGGCCGGATCGGTCGCGGCGATCGCCTCGGCGCGTCTCGGCGCGAAAACCCTCGTAATCGAGCGCGAGAATTATCTCGGCGGAATGTGGACGGGCGGCTTTGTCAACCCGATTTTCGACTATCATAATAAGGAAGGAATTCTCGCCGAGCTGATCGCCGACCACAAAAGGCTCGGGAGCTTCGGCGGATTCATAAATTCCTGCTTCTCCTACGAAAACATGAAGCGTCTGCTCGAGGAAAAAATCCTCTCGGCGGGCGGCGAAATCCTCTTCGGCACGGCATTTTCGCGTCTTCTGCTCGACGGAAAGCGCGCGACCGGCGTCGTGTGCGAGTCGAAAAACGGCCGCAGAGCTTTTCTCGCCGACAAGATCATCGACTGCACGGGCGACGCCGACGTCGCCGCGTCGGGCGGATTCCCCTTCCACGTCGGCCGAGAGAGCGACGGTCTCTGTCAGGCTATGACACTGATGTTCACGATCGGAAACGTCAGGTTCGAGCAGAAAACCTGCGATGATCTGCGGCTCATCATCGAGGAATCAATTAAAGAAAACGACACCGGCTACCGCCTCCCCTATACGCGCCCGTATATAATTCAGATTCCGAACTCAAAGACGGCCGTCGTTCAGCTGACGCATATGCGCGGCTATGACCCGCTCTCGCCGTCCGACCTCACAAAAGCCCTCGTTGAGGGTCGGAAGCAGGCCTATAAGGTCGTCGAGTTCTTAAAGAATCACACCGAGCGTTTTTGTGAAATCGAGCTGCTTGAGACCGCGCCGCTCCTCGGCGTCCGTGAGTCGCGGAGGATCGTCGGCGAATACACGCTGACTAAGGAGGACTGTATCGAAGGCCGCCGCTTTGACGACGAGGTTACCTCCGCGAACTTCGGAATCGACATTCACGATCCCGTAAACGACACCCAGCAGTGCTACGGCGTCAAACGCTACGGAATCCCGCTCCGATGCCTGATTCCGAAGGGATCCGAAAATCTCTACGTCGCCGGACGCTCAATCTCGGGAACCTCCGAGGCGATGGCCTCCTACCGCGTCACCGGAAACTGCGCGGCAATGGGCGAGAATCTCGTCAGAATGATACTCTGAAATGACACTTTTTGAATCGGATGTGAATGAGTTTGCATCCGCTTCGGCATTATTCGCAATTATTTTTGAAAAATCGTCATTTACCGTAAATTTTACGTTTTTTGCCTCTAAAAAAGATAATTATTTTTTATCAAAAGGTCTAGATTTTTGTCGCGAAATGGTGTATAATATTACGGTAAGTATATAGTCGGTATGCCTTATTTTGATACCCCTTTCTGTATCTGAAATTGTTATATTTTTAACGATGGCACCCGGTTATGCCTGATAAATATCCAAGTTAAGGAGAATGCTTTACCATGAAAAAGAACCTGACCACAGTCGAATTCAAGGGTACTCCCGAGCAGGAAGCCAAGCTCGACGCCCTTATCGCTGAACTGAAGGGTACCAAGGGCGCGACGATGCCCGTGCTTCAGGGCGCGCAGGAGATCTACGGCTACCTTCCGATCGAGGTAATCCGCAAGATCGCTTTCGGCCTCGACCTTTCGTTCGAAGAGGTCTACGGAGTCGCCACCTTCTACTCGCAGTTCTCGCTCAACCCGAAGGGCGAAGTCGCCATCGCGGTATGTCTCGGAACCGCCTGCTACGTCAAGGGATCCGGCCTTCTTATGGACAAGATCACCGAGCGTCTCGGACTTGTCGCCGGAGCCACCACTCCCGACGGCAGATACTCGCTTGAGGCAACCCGCTGCATCGGCGCGTGCGGACTCGCTCCCGTCCTCACGGTCAACGGCACGGTCTACGGTCGTCTCACCACCGCCGACATCGACGGAATCCTCGATCAGTATATGTGATGAAAAGCCGGGAACTCCCGCGCCTTTCCGAAATCTCGCTCCACATTCTCGATATCGCCACGAACTCGCTTGACGCCGGAGCGTCGCTCGTCTCGATTGAGATCGACGAGGACGACGAAAAATACGCCGTCGCGATAGCCGACGACGGGGTCGGAATGCCAGCGGAAATCCTCGGAAAAGCGGCGGACATGGGCTTTTCGACAAAGCCCGGAAATTCCGGACTCGGACTCTTCCTGTTAAAAAAAGCCGCCGAAAGGACAGGCGGAAGCTTTTTTATGGAGTCACGATCCGAAAAAGAGTATCCCGATTCGCACGGAACGACAGTCCGCGCGGTCTTCATGAAGGGCGGGGCGGAAAGTCTCCCGATGGGCGACATAGCATCGACGCTTGAGTCGCTTGTCACCGCGTCGCCGGCAGCCGACATTTCATTCACTCATACAAAGAAAGATAACGCCGTCAGATTCGACACGCGAGAGATAAAAAAGCGCGTCGTCCCCTCTGACACACACCATAAAACCTGAAAGGAACAGTTTCATGAAAACTTTAGCAGAACTCGCACAGATCTGCGAAAATATGCAGAAAAACGTGATTCTCCGCGAAGGACACGGCACGGTCCGCGTCATCGTCGGCATGGGAACGATCGGCATCGACGCCGGAGCGCGCGAAGTGCTTTCGGCTTTTGTCGAGGGAATTGACAAGACCGGAATCTTCGGCAAGGTCACCGTCTCCCAGAACGGCCACCTCACGGCTGACGGCAAGGAGCCGGTCGTCGAGATCACCGAAAACGGCAAGGAACCCGTAATTTACGTAAACATGACCCCCGAAAAGGTCGAGCGCGTCATAAAGGAACACCTTGAAGGCGGCAAGATCGTCGAGGAATTCACGAAATAACAGGAGGATAATATAAATGTTCAGAGCTCATGTACTTATCTGCGGCGGTACCGGATGTACCTCCTCCGGAAGCGACAAGATTCAGGAGGCTTTTCACGCTGAGCTGAAGGCCACCGGACTCGAGGACGAAGTCAAAATAGTCCGCACCGGATGCTTCGGCCTCTGCGCTGTCGGCCCGGTCGTCATCGTGTATCCCGACGGAACCTTCTATTCGCGCGTAACCTCCGAGGATGTCGCCGAGATCGTCTCGGAGCATCTCTTAAAGGGACGTCCCGTCAAGCGTCTTGAATACAAGGACGTAGACGAGGCTCTCGCGAAGCGCGAGAACGTCGCCCTCTCCGAAACCACCTTCTACAAGAAGCAGCACCGTGTCGCGCTCAGAAACTGCGGACTCATCGACCCCGAGGATATCAACGAGTACATCGCTATGGGCGGTTACAAGGCTCTCGGCAAGGTTCTCACCGAAATGACTCCCGACGACGTCATCAAGACGGTTCTCGATTCCGGCATCCGCGGACGCGGCGGCGCGGGCTTCCCGACCGGACGCAAGTGGATGTTCGCGAAGGCTTCGGTCTCCGACAAGAAGTACGTCGTCTGCAACGCCGACGAGGGCGACCCCGGAGCGTTCATGGACAGATCGATCCTTGAGGGCGACCCGCACGCCGTTCTCGAGGCGATGGCAATCGCCGGATACGCTATCGGAGCCGACGAGGGCTACATCTACGTCCGCGCCGAGTACCCGATCGCCGTCCACAGACTCCAGATCGCGATTAAGCAGGCGCGCGAGAACGGCCTTCTCGGCAAGGACATCTTCGGCACCGGCTTCAACTTCGATATCACTCTCCGTCTCGGCGCGGGCGCGTTCGTCTGCGGCGAGGAGACCGCGCTCCTGACCTCGATCGAGGGCAACCGCGGCGAGCCGAGACCCCGTCCTCCGTTCCCGGCTGTCAAGGGACTCTTCGGCAAGCCCACTATCGTCAACAACGTCGAGACCCTCGCGAACATCGCGCAGATCATCAACAACGGTGCTGAGTGGTTCGCCTCGATGGGTACCGAGAGATCCAAGGGCACCAAGGTCTTCGCGCTCGGAGGAAAGATCACCAACACCGGACTCGTTGAGATCCCGATGGGTACAACCCTCCGCGAAGTCGTCGAGGAGATCGGCGGCGGCGTTCCGAACGGCAAGAAGTTCAAGGCGGCTCAGACCGGCGGACCTTCCGGCGGATGTATCCCGGCTTCGCTCATCGACACTCCGATCGACTACGACAACCTCGTCGCTATCGGTTCTATGATGGGTTCGGGCGGACTCATCATCATGGACGAGGACACCTGCATGGTCGATATAGCGAAGTTCTTCCTCGAATTCACGGTCGACGAGTCGTGCGGTAAGTGCGCTCCCTGCCGTATCGGTACGAGAAGACTTCTCGAAATCCTCGACAAGATCACTCACGGCGAGGGCGAGATGGAAGACATCGACCGTCTTGAAGAGCTTGCCGCTTTCATCAAGAGTTCGTCGCTCTGCGCGCTCGGTCAGTCGGCTCCGAACCCGGTTCTCTCGACTCTCCGCTACTTCCGCGACGAGTATGTCGCTCACGTGAGAGACAAGAAGTGCCCGGCAGGCGTCTGCAAGCACCTCCTCTCGTTCGTCATCGACAAGGACAAGTGTATCGGATGCGGCAAGTGCGCTAAGAACTGCCCTGCCGACACCATCGTCAAGACGAACTACATCGCTCCCGG
>CAKSVM010000154.1 GCA_934503195.1 uncultured Eubacteriales bacterium | reverse complement strand
CTGGGGGCGGAGGAACCACTTTTCGAGAAAAGCGGTTCCTCCGCCCCCAGACCCCCACCTCTTCCCCCAAAGCTTTATACATGGGATTTTTTGGACGTTCGCGTGTGCGCTCAGATGAAAAAATCGTGGTTGCTTGCTTTGGTCGGGATTTTTTTGTATGCAAAAATGGTCTCGTAGTTCCTTTTGTATAAAGTTTTAGGGGAAAGGTGGGGGTATGGGGGCGGGAAACCCTCTTTTTCAAAAGAGGGTTTCCCGCCCCCATCAAATAATCATTTTTACCCCGCGATAGCCCTTAAATCCTCGGATTCCTCTTCAAGCGCGTTGAAGATTCTGAGGAGGTAGTACACGCCCTCGGGATAGAACGTCTCTACATTCGTCAGCCCCGTGACCCTGATGCGGACGGGATACGGCGAAGCCGCGATGACGGCCGCGCGTCTGCAAAGCTCGTTCCAGAAGGAACGATCCGACGCCGGCGGGTTCGTGAGACCGAACGCGCGCGCCATTACGCTGAAAAATCCGCATTTCGTCGTGCATTTTGTGAGGTCCGCGATGTAGACCTTCGTGATTTGATTCTGAATTGCCGTCATGATAACTTCATCCTTTCCTCGTCCGCGAACCGGACGTTTTTTTGATGTAAACATTATACCACATCAAGTTCCCGATGTCAATCGGCCTTCGGATTTTGTAGGACTATTGTTATCTTGTCGTCAGAATTCTGTAATATTCGACCTTTGTCGGGACTCAGACGTTTTCGGCGGCTTTCAGGAATTTTTCAGCAATCAGCTGCATTCCGAGGTCGTTCGGATGGTTGAACATTCCGTGCGTATCCGCGCGGGAGTTGATGTCCGACATTTCAATCCACGTGTCGCCGCGCTTGTCGCAGACCGCTTTCTTCTCGGCGTTCAGCACAGGACGGATGTAGAAGCCCTCCGAGTGGTAAAATCTGGTATTTCCGCTGTCGAGGAGGTTTATCAGCTCCTCGTATTTTTCGCCGAACGTGATTTCGTGCGTTTCCGCCTTGTCGTACGCGCCGTCGACGTTCGCGCCGAAGAAGGTGAAAACGATGTCGGGCTTCCAGTTTATGGCGTCGCGATAGGAATCCGCGGGGTCAAAGCCCTTGTCGAATCCGCGCTCGAAGGTCGCGACCTGCAAGATTCCGAACGACGCCTCCGGGTGCGTTTCGCGGAACTTCCGCCCGAAGATGTGGACGTAATCGTGATCGGCGTCGCTGGCCGCCATTCCGCAGTCGCGTTCCCAGCCGATATCCGGCTTTTTTCCGTGGCGGGTGATCGAGTTGCCGACGAAAAGCACGCGCGGTGAGCCGTTTTCGTCGCCAAGGAAGATGTTCGTGTGATTCTGATTCGTCGCGGGGACGATGTTTTCCTGAAAATCCTTCATTATTATATAAGCTCCCTTGTGGATTTTTCACTATTATAAACCATTTCGCCGGATTTGTCAAGAGCTTCGGAAAATATAGCAAACTGCACAAATTCGTCACGATATTTTCTACACTCGAAAGGTGTCGAAAAGAAGACATTTTTTTCTGATTGTCACATTGCGTTAATAATTTTCCGCTATAATATTGTTAACGCCTTAAAGGTAAATCTATAAAGACCGGATGTGATATTTTGGGAGAATTTCTCGTTGACTGCTTTGAAAACTTCAAAATGGCTTTCAAAAGCGTCAAATTCAACTGGAAGCAGTACATAAGCTTCGTGGCGGCTCTGTTTTTAATTCAGAGCTTCTTCGGGATGCTGACCGTTTCCAGCGACCTCAACACGGCGATCACCGAGGACATCATCTACGATGAGTACGATTATGACATAGTCCTCCTCGACCTCAACTACTACCAGACCGTGTTTCTTCAGAACGACGAGCTGCGCGTTTTCGCGAGCGACTACATCTACGACATCGTGCGGATAGTCGACCGCTACCACGCCGCGGACGATTCGACGACATATGACGTTTATCTCGACTTCGTCGGCACCGATTCCGAGCACGATTTCCGTCAATTCAAGAATAAATATATTCCCTACCTGCAATCCTACGCGAAAACCGGGTCGACGTTAAAATATAATTATTCAGAAATTTACAAAATCAACACATATAAGATCAGTTCGATGGTCAGCTACATAGTTTTCGCGGCGATCATGACGCTCGTCTCGATCCTCCTGATCACGTCGATCTACCGCATCCGCGTCAACCACTACAAGTTCCAGTACGGTATCTACATGAGCTTCGGCGCGGATTTCAGGCAGCTCTGCAAGACGTCGTTCTGGGAAATGATGGTAGTTTCGTTCATGACCTTCATCCCGTCGCAGCTGTTCTCTACAGGTGTAATCTGGCTGATTTACAAGGGAGAGGGCTTCGATTTCGGCTACAACTGGCTCGCGCTGTTAAAAGTCTTCATTATAAATATAATCATCGTCGCGGTTTCGGTCTGCTTCCCGATGTGGCGCGTGTCGCGCGGGCAGGTCACCGACCTCATCGTCACCGAGGACAACTCGAACCTCGTCACGTCGCCGCGCCGTTCGTTCGACTTCTACAACCTGAAATTCCCGCGGAAATACGAGTTCGCGTCGATGTGGCGATTCAGAAAGTACCTCGCGGTGATGGTTCTGACGGCGGTCGGCTTCTCGTCGGTCTTCGTCAGCGGCTTCTACGTCGCCGATATGTACGCCTACATACGCGATCTGAGCAAGGCGCAGTTCACGGCCGAGGTCACTACGACAAATGTCTGGTCGGATGAGATCCCCGACGACCTCGCCGCGATTGAGGGCGTGACGCGGGTTTCGGCCTACGCGACGGCCGACGCGCTCGGCTATCGCTCGAACACGCTGATTTCGGCGCGCGCGGTCCGTCCGACGGCTGGTCTGGTCGTCCCCGAGGACTACCCGGATTACCGTGCTACAAGTGACGTAAATTACATTCTGACCGACAAATCGCTGGTCGAAACGCTGACGAGCAACCTCTACAGTTACAAAATCAAGGGCGATCCATATGAGATTCTGACCGACGACACGGCGGTTATCGTTTCTAACTATCTCGGAAACCGCAAAATCTGCAACTACAAGGTCGGCGACACGATAAAAGTCGGCGCGTTCGCGGGCAAAAAGCGCGAAGTCGACATGAATCTGACCGGAAAAGCCCGGCTCCGTCAGGAACTTCAGTTCTACAACATGGATTACATCGAGCTTCACGTCTGCGCGGTGATCGACGGAATGTCGACGCTTGAGGGCAGCCCGATCTACGTTTCGAAAAACGTCTACCGCAAGCTCGTTCACGACGACGCGGCCGAGCCGACGACGATCGAGCTCTACATCGATCGGAACTCCGAAATGACCGAGACAAAGGCGATTTTCGACCGCATCCGCGCGTACACTTCCCTTTACAACGGCCGGATTCTCTTAACCGACAACCACGTCAACTCGAACTATCTGATCACGCGCTCGATGAACTACTACGCGCTGATCATCGCGATTTCCTTCCTCGTTTTGGCGATTTCGCCGCTTATCTGGTTCTTCTCGCAGACGTTGTTTGTGAAAAAGAGAGAAAAAGAGTTCTCGGTGCTGCTCTGGCTCGGAACGATCAAGGACGACGTCAAGCGGCTCTCGCGTCAGAACGGCCTCACGCTGGCCGGAATTTCGATGGTCTCGTGCCTCCTCCTGTCGTGGGTGATGATCACGATCATCCAGCTCGCGGTGACGCGGATTCCGCCCGCGCTCTACGGAGGTACAACTTCTTATTATTACGCGGTTCACATTCCGGTGGTCGCGCAGATCTTCAGCGTCGTGATGTCGCTGCTCTGCGGATACTTCTCGTCGATGCTGCCGCTGAAGAGCTTCTTCAAGCGTTTCGCCGTCACCGAGAATTCTAAGGAATACACCGGAGACGAATAATTTACAATATCTTAACAATTTCGGGCGGCCGATCGATGAAAATCCGCCGCCCTTATGCAAAATAACGAAAGGATTTGGCAAAAAATGGGAGTTATACTCAGTTGCGAATCAATAATCAAGCAGTACCGGCAGTACGACACGGTGGTCACGGCGGTAAACCGCGCGAATCTGACGGTGAAGGACAAGGAATTCGTCGCGATAATCGGCGCGTCGGGTTCGGGAAAATCGACGCTTTTACAGATCTGCGCGGGACTTGACGTGCCGAACTCGGGTCACGTCTTCATTCGCGGCCACGACATCACGCAGATGGCGCCGGACGATCTTTCGCGGTTCCGCGGGAGCTACACGGGATTCATATTCCAGAAACACAATCTTATCCCGCAGTTCACCGCGCTCGAAAATATTCTGATTCCGACGGTTATGTGCAACAAACCCGACTACAGCTACGAAGAAAATCTGAAAAAATTAGTCGAAACGCTGAGAATCGGTGATCGTCTGCATCATCTTCCGTCGGAGCTTTCGGGCGGTCAGCAGCAGCGAGTCGCGATCGCGCGCGCCCTGATCAACCGCCCCTCGGTCGTCTTCGCCGACGAACCGACCGGAAACCTCGACCGCTCCAACGCGGACGAGGTCCTCTCCCTCCTCCTCAAAACCAAGGAACTCCTCGGCGTCACGATCATTATGGTCACCCACGACCTCTCGATCGCCGCTCACGCCGACCGCGTCTACGTCATGGAAAACGGCATCCTCGAACCCCTCACCGGCTACGTCAAAGGCGAACCGATAGTTTGGAATTGGTCTTGAGTTTTTGCAGGGGGGGGGGGGGGGGG
>CAKSVM010000153.1 GCA_934503195.1 uncultured Eubacteriales bacterium | reverse complement strand
TCTCAAAATTATTTTTTCTGTCGCTCATAACGGCGGCTCCTTTCATTCGTTTCGGGTGAATTTCCAAAGCGAATGAAAGTCGGAGGTGAGCGGCAGTGGGGTGTGCCAAAAAGCAAAATGCGCCCGTTCGCATAACACGAACGAGCGCAAAAAGAATTGCAAGCTGTATTTAGGGCAACACCGCACGAAACCAAGGGTCATGAAAAATCGTGAAAAAAGTGGTATAATAAATTCATGAACAAACAAATGAGCCTGTCGTTCATACACGACGAATTAAGGCAATACCGCATAATTCACCCTCACTCCCCCAGCAGCACCTTCAGATCCCCCTCGGGCGTGCCAATCGGCGCGATGCCAAAGTTCTCCACGAGATACCCGAGTACATTCGGTGAAATGAACGCCGGAAGCGTCGGCCCGAGCCGGATGTTCTTTATCCCAAGATGAAGCAGGGTCAGCAGAATGCAGACCGCCTTCTGCTCGTACCACGAGAGAACCATCGAAAGCGGAAGCTCGTTCAGTCCGCACCCGAACGCGTCGGCAAGCGCGGCCGCGATCTTAATCGCACTGTACGCATCGTTGCACTGCCCGATGTCCATGAGCCTCGGAAGCCCGCCGATCGTGCCGAGATCGAGATCGTTGAATCGGTACTTCCCGCAGGCGAGCGTCAGTATAACCGTGTCCGCCGGAGCCTTCTTCACAAACTCCGTGTAGTAGTTCCGCCCCGGCCGCGCTCCGTCACACCCCGCGACAAGGAAGAAATGCCTGATCGCGCCTGACTTCACCGCCTCGATAACCTTGTCCGCCGCGCCGAGTACCGCCCCGCGCGCAAATCCCGTCATGACCGTCCCGCCGCCGTTGATTCCGGTGAACGCCTTGTCCTCGGAGTATCCTCCAAGCTCCAACGCCTTATCTATCACCCGCCCGAAATCCTTGTCTTCGCCGATGTGGATCATCCCCGGATACGACACGACCGACGTCGTGAAAACCCGGTCGGAATAGCTCGCCTTCGGCGGCATAAGACAGTTTGTCGTGAAGAGTATCGGCGCGGGGAGATTATCAAACTCCTTCTGCTGATTCTGCCACGCCGTGCCGAAATTCCCCTTGAGATGCGGATATTTCTTAAGCTCCGGGTAGCCGTGCGCCGGGAGCATTTCGCCGTGCGTGTAGATGTTTATCCCCTTACCCTCGGTCTGCTCCAGCAGCAGCTTCAGATCGTGAAGATCGTGTCCCGTGATCACTATGAACGGTCCCTTCTCGACGGTCAGCGGAACCGTGACCGGAACCGGTGCGCCGTAGCTCCCGGTGTTCGCGTGGTCGAGCAGCTCCATGCACTTAAGGTTCTTCTCGCCGACCTCCATCACGATCGGCAGAAGCTCATCCATGCTCCAGTCCTCGCCCACGGCAAAGAGTGCCTTCGCGAAGAATCGGTTCAGCTCGTCGTCAGTGCAGCCGAGAACCAGCGCGTGATGCGCGTAAGCCGCCATTCCGCGCACGCCGAAGAGAATCAGCGATTTGAGACTCCGGATATCCTCGTCGGCGTTCCAGAGGAGACTCATATCGTAATCCGCCGTCCGCCCGCAGGAAGAAGCGCAGACCGCGCAGTCGGGCACAAGCCGCGCCTTCTCCGCGCGCACCCGTCCGGTCATCTCACGGATTGTCGTCTCGTTGAAATTGACATTTGTCACAGTCGTGAAAAGCCCCTCGATCAGCAGACGCCAAGTGCCGTCGTTCACGTCGGGCGCGTTTCCGGCCGCTCTCGCAAGTCCGATGAGCGATCCCGTAAGCTCGTCCTGAAGCCTCGCCACGTCGGCGGTCTTCCCGCAGACTCCGGCTCTTCCGGTGCATCCGGCGCACCCCGCCGTCTGCTCGCACTGATAGCAAAACATCTTATTTTCCATAATAATTATTATATCCCCCAGTTTCTTTTGAAAATCTTCCGCTTAATAATCCGGTCTCAGTCGAGAATTCTTCCGTCGGTCGAAATGGTCACGACCTGCCACGGGATGAATTTCCCGCTCTGCTTCAGCGCGTTCTTCGCGGCGTTCTCAAGCCCGCCGCAGCACGGAACCTCCATGCGGACCACCGTGACGCTCTTTATGTCGTTATTACGGATAATCTCGGTCAGCTTCGCGGAATAGTCGACGCCGTCGAGCTTCGGACAGCCGACAAGCGTGATGTGTCCCTTTATGAACCTCTCGTGGAACGCGGCGTAGGCGTAGGCCGTGCAGTCGGCGGCGATCAGAAGCTTAGCCCCGTCAAAATACGGCGCGTTCACCGGGACGAGCTTTATCTGCACCGGCCACTGCGAAAGGCGGCTGACCGACTCGGACGGCACGACCGGATCAGAAGCTCCGGCGTGTTCAAGCCTCATCGCGCGGCTTCCCGGACATCCGCCGTGAAGCGTCATTCCCTCTTTCCGAAGCTTTTCCTGCGCCTTTTTCAGCTTGTTTTCCATGACAGCCTTCTCGTCGTAGGCGGCCGCCTCGCGCTCGATGAACGAAATCGCCCCGGTCGGGCAGGCCGGAAGACAGTCGCCGAAGCCGTCGCAGTAATCGTCGCGCATAAGCTTCGCTTTTCCGTCAACCATAGCGATCGCGCCCTCGTGGCAGGCCTTGGCGCACGCGCCGCATCCGTTGCATTTTTCCTGATCTATTTCAATTATTTTTCTTTTCATTTTTGAAATCCTCCTTGATTTTCTGATAATATTATAGTATAATATATTCGATAAGTCGGTTGAATTTTCAACGAAAGAGGTTTTTTATGAAAGAATTTTTTTCCGTAATCCGCTCCTCGCAGCTTTTTTCGGGGATTTCGGAGGACGAACTCGAAGCGATGCTGAACTGCCTTGACACGCGGAAGACAAGCTTTCCGAAAGACACATTTCTGCTTCGCGTCGGCGACACGGCGGAATCGATCGGATTTGTGCTGTCGGGAAGCGTTCTGGTGATTCAGGAGGATATCTGGGGGAACCGGAACATCCTCTCAAAAGCGGGCGCGGGACAGACCTTCGCCGCCGCTTACGCCTGCGCCCCCGGCTCGGTTCTGAACGTAAGCGTTGTCGCCGAGACCGCGGTCACCGTGATGTTTCTGAACGTCAAGCGGGTGCTCGATATCTGCCCGTCGGCCTGCGCGCACCACAGCCGGATAATCCGGAATCTGATCGGCGAGCTTGCCGCGAAGAATCTGCGTTTCGGCGAAAAGCTGACGCACATGGGACAGCGCACCACGCGGGCAAAGCTCATGTCATACTTCTCGGCCGAGGCGCAGCGGCTCGGGAGCTATGAATTCGACATTCCGTTTTCAAGGCAGCAGCTCGCGGATTATCTGGCGGTAGAGCGGAGCGGACTATCGCTCGAACTCGGAAAGATGAAAAATGACGGGCTTCTGGAGTTTCACAAAAATCATTTTGTTCTGAAGGTCTGAAAAATCCCCGCGAAGGTCATTTAGCGGATTTTGTCAGAAGCCGCCGGAAGGCGGCGTCCATTCCGAGCGCGCCGAGCGGCGTGGTGATTATGATCGCGAGTACCGCGACCGAGAGGACGATATTCCCGCAGGGCAAGCCCATCGCGAGCGGAACCGAGCCGATCGCGGCCTGAACCGTCGCCTTCGGGAGATATGCGATGACGCAGAAAATCCGCTCTTTTAATGAAAGCTCCGTTCCGGCAAGTGAGATGAGGACTCCGGCCGACCTCACCATAAGCGCGATGAAAATCATCAGCAACGCGCCGATTCCGGCGTCCAGCGTCCGGCGGATATCGACCGCCGCGCCCACGACCTCCGCCGCAAGCAAGAACGCGGCTCCGAAAATAATCAGAACCTTCATGCTGCCGCGAATCTTAGGATAAGCTGAATAATTGGAGTTTTCACGTGAAAAAGGCTTGGATTTATGGTCTTTTTTCGCGTGAAAACAACCTTAAATCAGCGTTTCCCTTATGTCCGCGTGAATAAGCCGATTCAAAAAAGCACGCCAGCGCGAACCCGGCCACAACGCCGATCGTGACTCCGAGTAAAATCGAGATCGGGATATCCGCGAAATTCCGAGAATTGCCGGAGCGAAGAGGATGTAGCCGAGTATTTCGAAGCTTGCGGGGAGAAAAGACATAAAGACCGCGGGGCGTCCGACCTTTCTGAGGTCAGAGAGGTCAAGCGAGAGTCCGGCTCTCACAAGTATGATGACAAGAGCCATCTTTCTCAGTTCGGACGAGATTCCGAGGACCGACGGGTCAACGAGGTCTAGCAGATACGGACCCATGACGATTCCGGCGAAAATAATTCCGACGACGCGCGGCAGGCGGATTTTTCCGCAGACCGCCGCGAATGACAGTCCGACGAGGATGATGAGTGAAAATGACAAAAGCATAAAAAAACTCTCCTTTCGCGGGAGAGGCGGACAAAAAGGCCGACATCTCCCGCGTGAAATCACGCAGAAGTCATCAGCCACAAGAAACAGAATATTTGGCGGTTTGGGCAAAAAAACCGCGGGAGAACTTCATTCCCAGTTTATTACGGATCCGGTTTCGCGAGTCGCGGCAATGGGATCCGACGTGAGATATTATATCACGCGGGTTCCGGAATATCAATAGCGCGGGTGGAATTTCGGCGTTATGACGGTTTTCCGCAGCCTTTTCGTGCTATGGATGTGCGCGTTAAATATTGTTTGCGTAAAATCCGGGAGGAATATCATGCGCGCCTTCGGCTTCAAACGTTAAGGGGGTCGGCTGCCCGCTCCGCGGGCAGCCGACGTCGCGCGCCCTGCG
>CAKSVM010000152.1 GCA_934503195.1 uncultured Eubacteriales bacterium | reverse complement strand
GGGCGGCGAAGCCGCCCGGACGCGAGTGCAGGTTGCGCGCTCACGCGCGCAATCGACCTCGCTTCGCGAGGCCGACGCCGCTTCGCGCCGCCTGCGCGGCCTTCGGCCGCCGCACCTTTTTTAATTACCACAGCACCGTAAAGGAAGCCGCTTTCATTTCATGGTCAGATGGAAATATTCCGCTTTAATGTGCCGTCACCTTTTCTGATTCCCGCCGCCGACGAACCCGTTTTCTCACTCGGATTCCTTCCTGAACATCGGGAAGCAGGTGAATTTTTCCTCGCCAAGCTCGAAATACGGCACGAGCTTCTTGTCGGTTCCGGCGATATCGTAGTGGAGCGGCGAGGTCTCGATGAGCTTTCCCGGAAGCTCATCGCCCTTTCCGGGCAGAACGACTCCCCATTCGTGATTCCGTTCGGAAACAACGGCCATAAGGATCGGTCCGACCGTGTAGGCATAGCGGTCGTAGCCCTCGACATTCTCGATGCCGTGATAGAGCTTCGCCTTGACCGGATATACGAACTCAAATTCAAACTCGTCGCCGTCTTTATAGTCGCGCGCGATGACCTCAAAGCTTCCCGGCTTTCCGGTCGCGACGACCTCGCCGTTCAGCTTTATCGGAACCTCTCCCTCTGCCCAGCAAGGAATTCTTATCCGGATCGTCAGATACTGCGAAAGCTCCATTCCAAGCTTCAGTCTGACCTTTCCGTTGTACGGGAAATCGGTCGTTTCTGTGACTTTCACGGTTCCGCGCTTCGTCTCCCACATAAGCTCGCAGCCGCCGAAGAGATCGACCGAGAGCGTGTCGGGAGTCAGGCTGAAAAGATACTCGGGGAGCGAGCCGAAAATCCTCGTTCCGACGCCCGCGCAGCAGTGATTCGGTCTGACCGGGAGTGCCTTCTGATCGTCAAGATAGGCGCAGTAGCGGATGTCGACGCTGCCGTTCTGATTCGCGATAGCGACGTTGTAAAGACTCTGCTCGATCTCAAAGACGTGTTCCTCGGCGTCCGGGAAGAGGCGGTGCATTCTCTGGTGCAGGTGGAGCCAGAAGGAAGAACAGCATAGCTCGTTGTAATTGCAGCGTCTGCCCTCCCACTCCTTGTAGAAGTAGTTGCAGCCGGGCGAAAGGCGGTTCCCCTGCCCCTCAAACGACTCGATCATCACGATTCCGCCGCCGATATGCTGCCAGTCGTGTCGATAAAGCTCAATGCAGCCGCGCACGGCGTTGAGGAAATAATTCGCCCCGGTACAGCGGTAGAGATCGAGATATCCCTCAAAGCCCTCAAGCTCGCTTCCGTGTGGGTGAGGCTCATGTCCGTGCTGTTTTCTTATATGAACCGCGTTTTTCTCGCGCGAGATGAACTGCGCCAGCCGCCAGCTCTCCTCGTAGTATTTGCGGCCGATCTCGATATCCTCGGGCTTGCCGATCTCGGTCAGATAGACGCTCGGCGACGCGACGACGCCCTGAAACGCGAGTTCGAGATACTTTATCACGGGAAGATCGGGGCAGGAATTGAACCAGTCCTGCCAGCGTCTGAGCATGACGAGCGCGCGCTTTTCCCCGGCCTTCGCCGCCGCGATGAGACCGTAGGTCAGCCAGATTCTGACGTAATGCGGGTACTCGCGGATCGCGAACATCTCCTCGTCGATCGGCATCATGAAGCCGTCAGGCTCGGCGGTATCCTCGATGAAATCAAGAACCTCGTTCATTCCGCGGCGAAGCTCCTCGTCCTCCTCCCAGCGCAGGACGTTTCCGGCGCACATGAGGTACTGCGACGCGGTCTGACCCTTGAGATTATCCTCGAAGTGTCCGGGATAACGCTCGACATTCGGCGTGATTCCGCGCTTTACGTCAAACCAGTAGCGGGTGCGCTCGATACTGAGCTGGGTTTTGGTGAACTCGCGGTTATTATCGAAGACCTCGCGGAAGAGTCCCCCTGTGAGTCTGACGCCGTGAGTCGGAGTGAAGAGTTTATCCTTTATCTTCACCTTATCGTTATAGTCGTAATACTGCATATCTGCCTCCTTGCGGATTTCATTTTTATTGATTATACCACAGGGAAACGATAAAGTCAATAGACAATTCAATATTTTTTGTGTTTTCTGATATTTTTTTGCAATGAGAACTGCGTTTTCGCGCGCACGGAAAAAAGCTTTCGCGGGTGCGGAAGCCTTGGAAAATCGGATGATTGGGGTAAGCGGGCGGGAGTCCGTGAAACGAACTCCCGCCGCAAGCGGCGCGAAGCGGCGTCAACTTTGCGAAGCGAAGTCGATTGTGCGCAAGAGAGCTTACTCAGAACTTACTCAATAAGCCCGCTCTCCTTGAGTAACAGCTCAATATCGGTTCCCTTAACCTTCTTAATGAGAATCTTCAGTCCCTCGCGCTCAATGAACGACAGCGCGTCGGACTCCATGATCGGCTTCTTGTCGATAGCGTAGTAGCAGGCCTTCAGGAGCTCGCGGACGTCGTACTTGCTGCCCCAGACCTCCGGAACGCCGCGGTCGATGCCCAGCAGCGTGTAAACCGCTTCCATTCCGGTCCGGATCGAATACTCGGTCGTGAAGATCGTGTCGCGCGGAGTCTCGGCGAACTGCCCTAAGAACGCGAAGTTCACGGCTCCCTTCGGTACGACGAGCGGACGGTCGGATTCCTTTCTCGGCTGGAAGAAAGCGTTGATGAAGGGCATGAAGCAGGTAGTCGTGTTGCAGGCGTTCTTCGCGAGATCGTCGATCCGCTCGGTCGGCACGCCGATGTGGTAGAGCCACTCGCGGCAGACCTCTTCGCCCGTGCAGTCGCGCATCGGCTTCTTGACATAGTTGCCCTCGCGGTTGGTGTTCAGCGAGTAGACCCAGATAAGGACAGTGTTCTTGTCCTGATCATGGAACTGCGGCTGACGGTTGATCGTCCACGACAGATACCAGTTGTCGGTGCTGTCCTTGACCGTGACGATACCGCCCGTCGTGACCTTTCCGGCGCGGGGATCGCGCTTGCAGATGCTCATGATGTGGCCGATGATCTCCTCGTTCGAGGTGGCGACCGTCGCGCTCATCCAGTTCGTGGCCTCGAAATCGCTACAGAACTTGTCTGGGTTGCCGTACTCGCCCTCGGTCGCCTGAGCGGCGATATTCTTCCAGAGATCCCAAGACTCGCCGACGCCGTTCTTTACGTTCGAAATGTCAGGCGCGTGAGTCTGATCGCCGTAGCACGAGGTGTCGGTGCAGCAGCCGTTCGTGATGAAGACGAGATCGTTCTCGGTGAGTTCGATCGTCTCGGTCTTGCCGTCCTTTTCATAGACAAGCTGCTTTGCGGTTCTGACGCCGTCCTTTTCGTCGATGACGACATTCTTCACGTCGATGCCGTACTCGACCTTCACATTGTGAGCCTCAAGATACTTCACAAGCGGAAGAATCATGCTCTCATACTGATTGTACTTCGTGAAGCGGAGCGCGGAGAAATCCGGGAGTCCGTCTATGTGATGGACATAGCGGCAGAGATAACGCTTCATCTCGAGTGCGCTCGACCAACGCTGGAAGGCGAACATCGTCTGCCAGTAGAGCCAGAAGTTCGTGTTCCAGAAGGAATCGGGCAGAACGTCGGAGATCTTTTTGTCCTCAAGCTCCTTTTCGGGTGTGATGAAGAGCTTCGACAGCGCGAGCGCGGATTCCTTGTCGAGCGTGAACTTTCCGTCGGTGTGAGCGTCCTCGCCACGGTTTGTCGAGGCGCGGCAGAGCGAGTAGTTCGGGTCGTGCTTGTTGAGCCAGTAGTACTCATCAAGTACCGAAACACCGGGAGTCTCGATCGACGGGACGTCGCGGAACATATCCCACATGACCTCGAAATGGTTGTCCATCTCGCGGCCGCCTCTCATGTAGAAGCCCTTGGTGATGTCCTTGCGTCCGTCGCAACTTCCTCCGGCAAGGTCGAGCTTTTCGAGTAAGTGGATGTTTTCGCCCTTCATCTGTCCGTCGCGGACGAGGTAGAAGGCGGCCGAGAGTCCGGCGAGTCCGGTGCCGATGATGTAGGCCGACTTGTTGTCAACGCCCTCGGGCTTTTCGGGATGCGCGAAAGATTCATAGGTTCCTGCGGAATAATACATTTTCTTTTCCTCCATGTGTTTGGGTTTCTTTGTTGTGACTATATTATATCATACCCGGAAAAGGAAAACAATATGCAGAAAAGCCGCGCTGCACGGATTTCATACAGTGCGGCGAAAGCGTATGATTTTTAGGCAGAATACCGGTTTTGTCACATGAAATCGTGCGCGCGAAGCTCGCGCGTCGTCTTCCCGGTGCGCTTTTTAAGGAGTCTTATAAGATAATTCGCGCTTCCGAACGAGCATTTCTCGGCGATCGCCTCGCCGATTGAAACTATCTCGTTAAACAGCTGCACCGCCTCACCATTCGGAACGAATTTGCGCATTCCGAATCCGTCCCCGTCAGGCGGCATTATCATAAATCCGAACGAGTCCCACCAGATCGCGTCCTCGCCGCGCCAGTACGATCTGTAGACAAGTCCCTGAGGGATGTAGAAATAGTCGCCCGGCCTCACGATCATCTCGGTGTCGGCGGTGACGAATCTTCCCTCGCCGCTTATCATCTTCGCGATATAGTGACAGGCGCAGCCGTCGCTCTTGTCAGACTCATGTCTCACACGGAGGCGATATTTATTCACCGTGACCGCCGGTGTCATATTTACCGAAAACATCCGAATTCCTCCGTTTTTTAGAGAATAGTGCTACTTTTTTATTGATTTGATAGACGGAAATCTTCTTATAAGCCCGCGCAAGTGTTTATAAAACCTTGCGAAAATGGCTT
>CAKSVM010000151.1 GCA_934503195.1 uncultured Eubacteriales bacterium | reverse complement strand
GGGAACCACCTTTCCTAAAAAGGTGGTTCCCCGCCCCCTCCAATTATAATAAATGGAAAGACTACAGA
Organism: uncultured Eubacteriales bacterium; assembly: GCA_934503195.1. GTDB lineage: Bacteria > Bacillota > Clostridia > Oscillospirales > CAG-272 > Flemingiibacterium. The sequence goes on along the minus strand of CAKSVM010000151.1, from coordinate 4,869 downwards.
AATTTATGGCTGACGCGGGGGTTATGAGCCGGCGGGCGGCGGAGAAGGAGATCGCGGCGGGACGGGTTTTTGTAAACGGACAGCCGGCCGTGATCGGGCAGAAGGTTGAGCCAGGAGTCGACAAAGTCAGGTTTCACGGGCAGATTGTCGGCGGCGGGTTCAAGAAATTTGTTTACATAATGCTCAACAAGCCGCGCGGATACGTCACGACCGCGAGCGACGAAAAGGGAAGAAAGACGGTGCTTGATCTGGTCGCCGATATCGACGAGCGGATCTATCCGGTCGGACGGCTCGACATGGATTCGGACGGGCTTCTGCTCCTCACCAACGACGGCGAGCTCACGAACAGGCTCACGCATCCTCGCCACGAAATACCCAAAATATATAATGTTGAGGTCGAGGGGCACGTCGAACGCGACACGATAAAAAAGCTTTCGTCGCCGATGAATATCGACGGCTACGACATCCAGCCCGTCGAAACCTCGGTGCTGACGATGAAAAACGATCCGCGCCACGAAACTACCACTCTCCGGATGGAGCTCTACGAGGGTCGTAATCGCCAGATCCGCAAAATGTGCGAAAAATGCGGGCTTGAGGTCATCAGACTTACCCGCGTCGCGATCGGCGACATCAGGCTCGGAAATCTCAAATCCGGCGACTGGCGGCATCTCACGAAATCTCAGGTCGAGTATTTGAAAAATCTCAAAGGATGAAAATTCCGCGAATCGCTGAAATTACATAGGAGAAAATAATGCTTATTGTTGAACCTGTACAAAATAAACAAGATCAGGAGAAATTCTGCGCCGACTGCGGCGTCGGGTTTGAACCCGACGCGCTCTGCTACGCCGCTTTCGTCGACGGAAAACTCGTCGGAATCTGCCAGTTCAGACTCATGGCGGGCGGCGCGCATATCATCGACCTCTGCCGCGCGATTGGCACCGACGACCTCGACGCGCTCTTCATCATGGGGCGTCAGACGATGAATTTCATCGACCTTCACGGCGTCCACGAGTGCTTTTTCGACGAGTCGGCGGTCGCTGAGCTTTCGCGCGATTTTGCCGGAAAGCTCGGATTTTCCGCGAAAAACGGCGGGCTTTACTGCGATCTCGCCGGATTTTTCGAATCGCCCTGCGCGCACGGAAAGGCCGGGTCGCCCAGATGACGGCGCGGAAACTTGGCGTCGCGAAACGCTTTTTCGCCGCTCTTCTCGCGGGATTCACACTTGTTGTGTCGTCCTGCGGACTTCCCGCCGAACCGATCGACACGACCGATTCGCCCGACTGGCTTGACCCCGACGTAACCCGCGTCGTCGCGCCAGGCGGCGATGATCCCGACGATACGACAAAATCCGAACCGATTCCGCCCGTCACGACGAAGGCCCCCGAAACGACCGCGCCGAAATCCGACGAGTCGCGCGTCTCCTTCCTCGCGGCCGGGGACAACATCATCCACGAGCAGGTCTACGTCGACGCGAAAAACCGCGCCGCGAAGTCGGGCGACAAGTCGAAAAAGTACGATTTTGTCAGTATGTATGCCGATATTTCGGACTTCATCGCCTCGGCTGACCTCGCTTTCGTCAATCAGGAAACCCCGCTCGGCGGCGACGAGCTTGGAATCGCGGGCTACCCGAATTTCAACGGCCCGCAGGACGCCGGAAAGGCTCTCGTCGAGGTCGGGTTCGACATCGTCAACATCGCGACGAATCATATGCTCGACAAAAAGGAAGCAGGGCTGAAGGGAAGCATCGACTTCTGGAATTCCCAGCCAGTCACGCTCCTCGGCGGCTACTACGACGACGCCGACTACGAAAATATCCGCGTTGTCGAGAAAAACGGCATCAAAATCGCGTTCGTTTCGTATACGTACGGGCTGAACGGCATGACTTTACCTGCGTCGAGTAAGATTCACATCCCGCTTATCGACCAGACCGAGATCGTCCGCATGGTCGGCAAGGCGAAAAAGCTCGCCGACGTCACAATCTGCGTCATGCACTGGGGCGTCGATGGCTCGACAACTGTCACGAACGAGCAGAAGACTCTAGCGAAGGCCATCACCGACGCCGGAGCCGACGTCATCCTCGGAATGCACTCGCACACGCTCCAGCCGATCGAGTGGCAGACCGGAAAGGACGGCAACAGGACGCTCGTCATCTATTCCCTCGGAAATTTCCTGAACGCGCAGTACGATTCGATAAACCTCGTCGGCGGGATCATGACCTTCGACATCGTTAAAAAGAACGGCAAGACCACGATCGAGGATCCGGTTTTGAATCCAGTCGTCGTCTGGTACAACGCCGACCGGCTCGGATTCCAGCTCTATCTTCTGAAGGATTTCACCGAGACGCTCGCGTCGACGCATGGAACCGTGAAATACGGCAAGCTCAAAACCTTTACGGTCGACACGGCGAAGGGATTTGTCACGTCAGCGATTTCGAAGGAATTCCTGCCCGATTTTTTGAAATGAGGAATGAAAATGCTCGAAAGCTTCCTTTACAGCCTGAATATCGTCGCGCCGATCTTCATAATCGTCCTCATCGGCGTGCTTTTGAAGAAGAAAAACTTCATTGACGGCAAATTCGTCTCGATCTGCGACAAGCTCGTCTTCAAGCTCGCACTGCCCGCGCTGCTTTTCATCGACATTGCGACGGCCGACGCGGGCGATTCGCTCGACCCGAAGCTGATTATTTACTGCGTTCTGACGGTCGCGGCGACGTTTTTGCTCACCGGCCTGATCGTCCCGGTTTTCATTAAGGACAACGCGAAGCGCGGCGCGTTCATTCAGGGCGTCTACCGCTCGAACGCCGCGATTCTCGGAATAACGCTCGCGACGAATATGTTCGGCGAGGTCGGAGCCGCGACGATTTCGATGGTACTTCCGTTCGTCGTCGTGCTTTACAACGTCTTCGCGGTGATTCTGCTGAGTATATACGCCCCGGCCGACGTGAGACTTAAGCCCGCCGCGCTTCTGAAGCGGATCGGGAAGACGATCGTCACGAATCCCTTGATCATCGCGATAGTTCTCGCGCTCATCTGGAAGGCAACCGGGCTCACTCTGCCGGTTCTCGCCGAGCGGACGCTCGATTACCTCGCGAATATGTCGATGCCGCTCGCGCTCATCAGTCTCGGTGCTAATTTCACGGTTGAGTCGCTTCACGGACGCGTCGGGCTCGCGATCCTCTCGTCGGCATGCAAGACAATTGTCGTACCGACTCTCGCTGTGCTTTGCGGAATCGCGTTCGGCTTTTCGGGCGTCGCGCTCGGCGTGATCTTCATCATTTTCGGCGGCCCGGCGGCCGTTTCTAGCTACATCATGGCCAAGGAAATGAAGTCCGACTACGAGCTGGCGTCGCAAATTCTGCTGATTTCGACGCTGATGAGCCTTTTCACGCTCTTCGTGGGGATTTTCATCCTGAAGCAGTCCGGGCTGATTTGATTAAGGAGTCAGAATGATACTGATTATCGCCGAAAAACCGTCGCTCGCGCGGAACATCGCCGCCGCGCTTGACGGGAATCAAAGAAACGGCGCGGGGTTCATCGCGGTCGGAAATTATCTCGTCACTTGGGCGTTCGGCCATCTTTTCGGGCTCTGCGACATCGAGCATTACAATCCGAATCCCGACGGCACGAGATGGTCGATGAAAAATCTCCCCTGCTTCCCGCGGCGATTTGACTTCGAGCTCCGCAAGGGGCAGGAGGAAGACGACGGAATCAGACGGCAGTTCGAGTCGATAAGGTCGCTCTGCAACCGACCCGACGTCGACGTGATCGTCAACGCGGGCGACTCGGACCGCGAGGGCGAAATCATCGTCCGCACCTGTATAAAAAAGGCGTTCGGCGTCGATTCGCTGACTCAGATTCCGAAAAAGCTCTGCCGCCTCTGGCTCCCCGATCAGACGCCCGAGACGATCCGCGCGGCCGTGAGCGAGCTTCGCGCCGAGGTCGAGTTTGATCAGCTTGCCAAGGAAGGATTTGCCAGAACTTACATAGACTGGTTGTACGGCGTGAATCTGACGCGCTACGCGACGCTGCGCGCGGGGACGCTTCTGCGCGTCGGGCGCGTGATCGTGCCGATCGTCAAGGCGATTTACGACCGCGACATGGCGATCCGGAATTTCGTCCCCGAGAAATATTTCGCGCTCGTTTCGAAGGAAACGACGAAGGGCGAGGCTGTCGAGCTGACGTCGAAGCTGAAATTCGACCGCGACAAGCTGCCCGAGGCAGTGAGAAAATGCTATGAGTACAATTCGCTCGGCGCGAAGGTCATTTCGCTCAAGAAAAAGCGCGACAGACTTAATCCCGGAAAACTTTGGTCACTGACCAAACTACAGAGCTTTTTGGGCAAGAAGTATAAAATGTCGATGCCGGACAGCCTCGAAATTCTCCAGAATCTCTATGAAAAGGGCTACGTGACCTATCCGCGAACTAACTCGGAATACCTCGCGACGGCCGAGAAGGACAAGGTGAAAAGCATCATCTCGGCCGTGAAAAAGCTCGGCTATCCGGTGAGGTTCAAGGACGCGAAGTCGATCTTCGACGACAGTAAAATCGAGTCGCACTCGGCTCTGACGCCGACGACGAAAATGCCCGACAAATCGAAGCTTTCGCCCGACGAGGTGAAGGTTTACGGCGCGATAATGCGGCGTTTCGCGGCGGTTTTCTGCGCCGAGGACTGCGTCGCCGACAAGACCGAGATGGTCATCCGCGTCGGAAATCCACCAGATCACGGCGAGGATTTCACGCTGAAGGGAACCGTCATCGTCGAGCCGGGCTGGACGAAATACGACGATTACACGGCGAAGGACAAGGTTCTTCCGAAGCTTTCGGAGGGCGACGCTGTCAACATAAATTTCAAGCCGACCGAGAAGGAAAC
>CAKSVM010000150.1 GCA_934503195.1 uncultured Eubacteriales bacterium | reverse complement strand
TGCGCGCTCCGCGCGCAATCGACCTCGCGGGCGAGGTCGACGGCACTTCGTGCCGCCTTCAGCCCGCGGCCTGCGGCCGCGGGTCTCCCTCCCCCTTGACATTTCGGCCGCCATGTGCTATAATATAGGCATAACCTAGAAAGGAATCCCGAAAATGGCAGAAATCATCGAAATCACTGACTTTTCCGCGCCCGAACTCGACGTCTTCGCGCGCCTTACCGATATGCAGCTCCGAAATAAACTCGAACCCGAAAAGGGAATCTTCATCGCCGAAAGCCCCACCGTCATAAACCTCGCCCTCGACGCCGGATTCGAACCGATCTCGCTGATGATGGAACGCCGCCATATCGACGGCCCCGCGAAAAGAATCGTCGAACGCTGCGAAAATGTCCCCCTCTATACCGCCGACGACGAACTCCTCGGACAGCTCACCGGCTTCCCCATGACCCGCGGAATCCTCTGCGCCATGCGCCGTAAGCCCCTCCCGACCGTCGAAAGTATCTGCGAAAACGCCCGCCGCGTCGCGATTCTCGAAAATATCACCGATGTCACGAATATCGGCGCGATCTTCCGCTCGGCCGCCGGAATCGGAATCGACGCCGTCCTCGTCACTCCCTCCTGCTGCGACCCGCTCTACCGCCGCGCCGTACGCGTCAGCATGGGAACAATCTTCCAGATCCCGTGGACTTATATCGGCGAAAAACGCTCCGACTGGCCGAAAATCGGCATCGAACGCCTCCGTTCGCTCGGATTCAGAACCGCCGCGATGGCTCTTTCCGACGACTCGCTTTCGGTCGACGACCCGCGCCTCAAGGCCGAAGATAAGCTCGCGATCATCCTGGGCACCGAGGGCGACGGCCTCTCCCACGAAACAATCGCCTCCTGCGATTATACCGTCCGTATCGAAATGAAGCATAACGTCGACTCGCTTAACGTCGCCGCCGCCAGCGCGGTCGCGTTCTGGGAGCTTCGCGTCAGGTGAAAATCAACGCTAAAGCGGCCGCCGGAACCCCGGCGGCCGCTTTTGTGTCAGCCTATGCAGTTTTCGCGGAGAAACTTCGCGCTCCGCTTTATGTGATCGAGAATCTCGGGACACGAATTCTCTTCGACAATCAGCCAGTCGTGATGCCCCGACGCGCGGACAACTCCCGGAATGTCGACAATTCCGTCGCCCACCGCCGAATCGTCGGCCGTGTCGGGTCCGGTCAGCTTCGCGATGTCGCGCATATGGATGAACGGCGAACGATCTTTGTACTTCGCCGCGAATTTCACCGGATCCTCGCCCGCCACAACCACATGGCGCGGGTCAAGCTCCCAGAAAACATTCTCCGGCGCGCATTTTGACATGATTATGTCGATTATGTAATCGTTGCCGAGCTTCTTGAGCTCAATCCGGTGATTGTGATACCCGAACCTCATCCCGTTTTCGCGGAAAAGCTTTCCGAACTCGTTGATCTTCGCGCCGAAATTCTCCCAGTCCGCCAGATCCTTGCCCGGATACGACGCCACCGTGACACTCTTCGCGCCGAGCTTCTTCGCCGTTCCGATCACGTCGGCCGGATTGCTCTCCAGATTCTGGAAGCTCATGTTGTCCCATCCGAGATGAATTCCCGCCGCCTCAAGTCCGAGCCTGTCAAGCTCCGCGCGGATCTCACTGACCGGAAGCCCGTAAAATCCCGCGAACTCGACGCCGTCATATCCCGCGTCGGCCGCGTATCCGAGAACTTCCTTCAGTCCGCCCGGCTTCTTCATGTAGTTTATCAGCGTGAATAACTGTAATCCGAGTTTCATATTCTGTTCCTTCTCTCTTTGTAAAAAATCACGGGAGGGCATAGTCCTCCCGTGATTCATTCGGATTTGTAATTACTTCGCTGCGGTAACCGAGGTGATGTGCGGGTTTACGCCGTTGTACCAGTAGAGGAAGCCTTCGCAGTCGATCTTGTCGCCGACCTTGAGAGCCTCAACAGCCTTGTAAACGTCGGTGTCCTGTCCGCAGAGGTAGGACTCGACGGTGAAGCTGTAGGTTTCGCCGTTGAGCGATACGTTAAAGTAAAGGTCGCTGCCCTTTTCGCCCGAGCCGTCCCAGTTGTAGAGGAAAGCGGCCTCGTTGCCGTCAGCGTCCTTGGAAGCCTCAACGGTCAGACCCTTGAAGGAAACGAACTCGTTCTGATGCTTGATGAGGTCGTCCTTGCCGAGAAGTGAGGTGGCGTCAAAAGCCTTGGCGATGTACTTGCCGTCCTCGATCTCAAAGGTAGCGTCGATGATCTCGACCTCGCCCGACCACTCAGCCTTGAATCCGGTGACTTTGATCTTGGTTCCGGGAACGAGCTTCGCGTAGTCAGCCTCGGAGCAAGCCATGTTGTAGAGGAAGTACGCGCCGTCCTTGTCCTGAGCGTAGACGGTCGCCTTGTCCTCCCACCAGGACTGCTTTGCCTGAACGTAAGCCTCGATGACGACCTCGGATTCGAGATCGGCCGCGACATACTCGGCGTAGGTCATAACGCCCTCGGACTTAACGTCGGGCTTTTCGCCGCCGCAAGCGACAGCTGCGAAGATCATGGTGAGTGCCATGACAATTGCGATGATTTTTTTCATAGTCAAAAATCTCCTTAATTTTTCCCGGCCGGAATGGCCGGAATTCTTACAACTCTATTATACAACAGATTTCCGCGAAAGTCAAGTCTTTTGCAAATTTTCTTTGAATTTTTATATAGATTTTTTCTTTCGCGCCGATTTTTTGTACGCGTTGACACCGACATACGCGATTATCGCGATCCATACGACAACGAGCGAATATATAAGAGTCTTCGCCGCGCCCGGAAGCGGACCGAGCTCGGCCTTCTCAGCCACAGAACTTCCCTTCTGATCGAGCCGGTAGAGCGATTTCATGTCGGCGTACAGCTTGTCGATGTACTCGTCGTCGACCGTCGCCTTTCTGCGGATTGACTTCGTGACGTTCTCGATCATCTGCCCCGCCGCGTCGCGAAGCGACGCCGAGCCGTTGTAAACCGGGGTCGTGAAGGTGTCCGGAACGTTTTCGAGAAGCAGCTTTGCCGCCTTTATCTTGACGTCATAATGCGCCTCGTCGGAGCCTATTTTCGCCAGATAATCCCTGTACTCGGCCGAATTCTGCGCCTTCGACGTCACCGGGACGTATCCCTCGGTCTCGGAATAGGCGATCTGAACGTCGTTTGTCAAAAGAAACTGCGTGAAGAGCCACGACGCCAGCACCTCGCCGCTGTCCTTCTTGTTGAAGACGCAGACCGAAGGCCCCTGCGAGATCATCTTCGGGTTCTCCGGATCGGCCTGTGGAATCATCCGCACCTCGGTCTCGAACTCGACGATGTCCTCTTTGCTTATGTCAAGCAGCGGCGCGTCGGTTCCCATCCACGTCGCCCCGGCCGTCGAGTCGACCGCGAAAATGCACTGCCCGGCGTTCAGAAAATTCGCCGGATAGCTCGAAATCTTGAAGGTCGAGAAGGCTCCGGTCTCCGCGTGAACGGCGATTTCCTTCAGAATCGAACGGGTCGTGTCGTTGAAGATCAGAATCTCTCCGTCGGGCGTCGAATAGCCCGCGCCCTCCTGCATGAGCCGCTGAATCATCATGTTGTCGGTCGATTTGTAGATGAACGGAATCAGAACCTTCTGACCGTTCACCTTGAAGGATCCGTCGGAATCCTTCGCCATCGCGGCCTCGGAAACCTCCCAGACAAAATCCCACGTCAGCACGTCTGGAAGCTCGTAGCCGAGTTTCTCGACATATGTCTTATTTATATAGCAGGCCTCGGTCGAGCGCATATACGGAAGCGCGTAATAGTGCCCGTCGAATTTACATTCTTCGAGGAATTTCGGAATCACCTCGTCCTTTTCCGGCGAGTCGAACAGGAGCTCGCTGCCGCCAAGCCCGTATTTTTCGTCGTCGATCAGACTGTCGAGCGGAACGACTATGTTGACGCCCGAAAGATAGGTCGCGATGTGGTCGGGATAGGTGATGCAGACATTCGGCGTCGTCTGCGTCGCGATGTTCGTGATGACGTCGTTGTAAATCCGCCCGTAGTCGGTGTAAAGCCGGATATCGACCTTGATGTTCGGGTAAAGAGCCTCGAAATCCGAAATCGCTTTGGCGTAGATGTTAGTCTGTGCCTTGTTCGTGTCGTTTTTCGCCCAGAAGGTGATGTTGTACTGCTTTACCGGGTCAAGCCCGTCGGGCATCACAAACTCGTCGAGTCCGCGCGAGCCGTGGCAGGACGAAAGCCCGGCGGCAACCGACAAAACAAGCAGCGAAGCGATAATTTTCCTCATCCCTTCGTCCCCCCTCTCGCGACTCCGGCCATGATCTTCTTGCGGAAAATCAGGAAAAGAATGATCAGCGGGAGCGAAATGACGACAACGGCCGCCATCATCGCGGGGATGTTCTCGCGTCCGAAGCCGTTTTCGCGGATCTCCTGAATTCCGTTCGAGACGAGGAATTTCGTCTCGTCGTCGGTGATGAGTCGCGGCCAGACGTAAGAATTCCAGCACTCGATGACCTTCAGGATGATGATCGTCACCATCGTCGGGCGGCAGATCGGAATCATCACGCGCGTCAGATAGCGGAAATCCGACGTCCCGTCGACCTTGGCGGCGCGGTAAAGCTCGTCGGGAATCTGCGCGAAATTTTCCTTCAATAAATATATATAGAATACCGACGTGACCGACGGGAGGATAAGTCCCGTGAAGGTGTTTCTGAGATTTAAGTCGGTGATTGTCACGAAATTCGTGATGATCACCAGCTCGTTGGGAATCATCATCAGCGACAGAAAGAGCGTGAACGCGAGATTTTTCCCGCGGAACTCAAGCCTTGAGAACGCGAACGCCGCGAGCGTCACGACGATGACCATAAGAGCCGTCGTAACGACCGTGAAAATTATAGTGTTCGCGAAATATTTTCCGAGCGAAACGGCCGTGAAGGCGTCGAAATAGTTCTGTAAGG
>CAKSVM010000149.1 GCA_934503195.1 uncultured Eubacteriales bacterium | reverse complement strand
AGGGGAACTTATCAAACACTACACCATGCTTATTAATCATTAATTCTGTACTCTCTCGGCGACACGCCCATATGCTTCTTAAACATTCTGCTGAAATAGTACACATCCCGAAAGCCGCATTGTTCAGCGACCATCCCTACCGAGTAACCCGGCATGAGTAAGAGCTTTGCCGCGGCTTCAATTCGTGTGTCGATGACATACTGCCAGCAAGGGACGCCGAACTTCTTTTTGAAGAGAATTCCCATCTGGTGCGGACTCATCCCGGCTATGACCGCGAGCTTCTCGAGACTCAGCGAAGGGTCGGAATACTGCTCCTGAATGTTGAGTCTCACCGCGTAGAGCTTGCCCTCGGTCGAGCTCTGCATATACTCGCTCTCCTCATACCGGCTGATCAGTCCGAATATCTCATAGATCGTGCCGAGCACCTTGTAATAGTTGCTCGTCAGCCTCAGATTGCGGCAGCTATACATCGCGTTGAAAAGACCGCTCATTGTGTTGTCGCCTGAACAGTCTATCAGAAACGAATCCGGCGTGTTCTCAAGCACGAGCCTCGCGACAATGGAATAGCCGAATTCAACCGCGTGCGCGTTATAGCCATCCTTGTTGTTCAGAAAGATCACCGTGTCTGGCGCGGCGGCAAACTCGCGCCCATCGTTCATCGTGTGTACCACGCAGCCCTCCTTCTGATACGCAAGAAAATGCTCCCTGCGCGGCATCGGACACTTCCAATCCATTGCTTCGGGAAAGTACTTATGGATATAGATATTCTTTATATTTATGTTCCTGTTCATTTTGCGCTCTCCGGATGAGTTTTTAAGGAAACGCTGATTAAAGGTTGTTTTCACGCGAAAAGAGCCATAAATTCAAGCCCTTTTCGCGTGAAAACTCAAATTATTCAGCGTATCCTTAATTATTATAACATACTCGCGCCGTAAAATCAACGGTGTTTTTTAATTATGAACGACAGATAATCCATCTTCGTACAGATAATACATTGAAAAAAACGGTATTACAGAGTATAATTATTACATCACTCTGTTTTACCGTTTTTTGTGAGGTTATCTTTATGAATGATCTTTCAGTGCTCCGTGCGGCACTCAGCGATTACTATATGCACGAGCTTTCCGGTTCGGTCGAGAACCTCAGAGTCAGAGTCTTTGAAAAGCTCGACGAGCTTGACAAAAACGAGCCGGGGCAGAACGCCTACAAGCTCAAGGCGGCGCAGTACAAGACAATCGCCGAGGAATTCATACCGCACCTCTTCGACCATATGCCATTCTACTTCGAGACCGGCGCGGTCGCTTCCTACGGCGACGGGCATTACCAGCGCGGCGGTCGGCACGCAAATGGCTGGCTTCTTGAACGCAATTCACACATCATCCGGGAAAGATACCCGGAGGAGTGGAAAACCTTCTGTCACGCGCAGTCCGACAAGCTCTATCTGACCTGCGGACCGTTCTTTGACGTCGAACACACGCCTATCCCGATGACAAAAATCTTCACGGTCGGGCTCTCCGGCGTTCACGCTGAGGCAGTCGACGCGCTTTCAAGATGTACGACCGATGAAGAACGCGATTTCGTCGAAGCCGCTATCGCCGGGCTCGAGGCTCTGAAGCTGATCGCCGGCAAATTCGCCGCTGAGGCAAGACGCCGACTTGAATCCGAGACCGATCCCGAGAACATCCGCGACTTTGAGTTGATAGCCGACACCGCGGCGCGTGTTCCGTGGAATCCGCCTAAGACCTTCTATGAAGGCATGGCGACGCTCGCTTTCATGCGCAAGGCTGTCGGAAGTCTTGAGGGCTATGGCTATAACTCGGTCGGGCGACCCGATCTCCTGATCCGACCGCTCCTCGAAAGCGACCTCGCCGCGGGTGTCAGCCGCGATGAGATGTACGACCTCATGTGCCGCTTCATGCTGATCTGGGACTGCCACGTCGACCACAGCAAGATCATGGCTGGCTACGCAGATTACGAGTACGAGAACTCGATCACAATCGGCGGCATAGACGCGGACGGAAACGAGGTCTTCAACGATGTGACGAGAATGTTCATCGAGTCGGCGCTCGAGCTTGATCTCATCTACCCGAAGCTGATGTGCCGCTTCGGCTCGGGCTCGTCGGAGGAGTATCTGAAGCTCATTTCGAAGCCGCTTCTGAAATCGAAGAACATTTTCCTCTTTGAAAACGATGACACTATGATTCCGGCACTGCTCTCGGTCGGCTACTCGCTCGCTCAGGCAAGAAACTATGTCATTTCGGGCTGCTGGGACACGGTCATAGGCGACTACAACAAGCCTATGTGCGGAGAATACACGAATCTCCTGCGCGCGCTTGAGTGGACTGTCCACATGCCGAAGGAAAAGCTCGCGGAGAATAAGCTCGATTTCAAGCCGATTTCCTGCGCGAAGAGCTTTGAGGAGGTTTATTCGATCTTCCTTGCGAACGCCGAGCAGATAATAAAGCAGAAGGCACTGCTGAACTCGGTAGGCGGAAAGGCGTGGAAGGATGTATCGCCGCTCTGTCTGACCTCCGCGCTGATGGTGAATCCGCTGAAGAAGCTGAAAGACATCTCGGACGGCGGAACAGGCTATCCGCGCGAGCAGATAAATTTCGCGGGATTCCCCGATGTTGTCGATTCGCTCCTCGCGATAAAGCGGCTCTGCTTCGACGAAAAGCTCTGCACGCTCGACGAGCTGATCGCTCAGTGCGAAAACGACTGGCAGGACGAGGGACTGCGGCATATAGCGGTGTCCTCACCGGCGTTCGGCGACGGCTCGGACGAGTCAGACTCGCTCGCCGCGAGACTCAACTCCGACCTCTACAGGTTGACAAGAGGACTTCCGACGCTCTTCGGCGGAGAATTCGCGATGGGCTATTACATGTACACCGAGGTGATCTGGTGGGGCAAGCTGATCGCCGCGACGCCGAACGGACGGCACGCCGGCTACTATATCTCGCACGGCGTCACTCCGACGAGACTTCACGAGATAAAATCCGTGACCGATGTTCTGAGGTCGATAAAGGCGATGGATCTCGAAAAGTGCGCGGCGAACTCAATCGCGAATGTCATGCTGCCGTCAGCGAAAATCGACGAGGGCAGAATGGTCGGCTTCATCCGCGCCTGCGCGAAAAACGGAATCGAGGCGATTCAGGTGAACTGCGTCAGCCGCGACGAGCTGCTGGCGGCGCAGAAGGATCCGGAGCATTACAAGCACATCATCGTCCGCGTCACAGGATTTTCCTGCCCGTTCGTCATGCTTTCGAAGGAATGGCAGGAAGAGGTTCTTTCGAGAAATTACTATAATTAAGGAGACTTTGTCATGAAAACCAAACGCTTAATCTGTATGCTGCTGCTCGCGTCGATGCTTTCCGCCGCTTCGTGCGGCTCTGAGGAGACGCCTGAGACGACCATGTCCGGAGGTGACGCTACCACGTCAGGAAATGAAGAGGGGAAATATCTTGACGGACTCAACTTCGGCGGGAAGACGATAAAGATCTTCTGCACCGATTATGGTGACACCAGAGCTTTCAACAATATGTACGTTGACATGACCGACGGAGATGTCGTGAATGACGCGATACATGAGAAGAACGCGTATGTTTCGGAGCTTCTGAATGTGAAACTTGATTTCATTGAATACGATTTTGACTACGACGACCGCGACGCGATGTACAGTACTGTGCGCAAGTCGGTCATGAGTGATTCTGATCCGTACGCGATAACTCTCGTACCGACGTATTTTACGTCAACTCTTGTGTCAGAGGGGCTGCTTGCCGACCTGAACACGCTCCCGCACATAGACTTTTCGCGCGAGTGGTGGTCTGAGGGATTCCTTGATACCGCGAATATCGGTGGCAAGACCTATATGGCGGCCGGGGACGGTGTTCTCCCGTTCATAACCGGGTTCTTCGCTATGGCGGTCAACAAGGATCTCGCCGCCGAATGCGGAGTGGGGGATGTTTACAGGATCGTCAACGACGGCGACTGGACTGTCGATAAGCTTCACAGGATCGCGGCGGATGTTTATCGTGACCTCAACGGAAACAGTGAAATTGATAAGGATGACCTCTATGGACTGGAGCTTCTGAATCCGAACTATCTTCTTCCGTTCCTGACTTCCTGCGGTATCAGCGCGTTTTCGAAGGATCAGGATAAGTTTGTCTATTCATACGGAAACGAACGCTGTGTTGACGCTTACGACAGAGTTTACTCGCTCGTTCATGACCCTGAGGCTACTTTCATGACGCTGACCGGAGACAGATCGGATGAGCGCAACAGCGCGCCTTTTATGGAGAACCGCGCTCTGTTTTCGCTGATAACTTTCAACAACATCACCTGCTACAGAGATTCGGGCTTTGAATACGGCGTAATACCGTATCCGAAGTTTGACGAGACGCAGGAGAATTATTACACGATGGCAGGCAACGGCGTTATTACCTTCAGCGTTCCGGTCACAAGCACAGGAGACGAGGCGGTCGGCGCGGTGATTGAGGCAATGGGTTACGCTGGAAACAGGTTCACGACCCCCGCGTACTTTGAGACCGCGCTCAAGATAAAGTACGCTCGTGACAACGAGACCTCGCAGATGCTTGATCTCATCAAGAATTCCGAATACACATCGATTGCGACGATGTTTGCCGCGGCGACCGGAGGCCCCGATGATATCTGGAAAAACACGATCTGGTTCGGAAACGACGGTGTCTGGGCGTCCACAGCCGAGACAAACAGGGAAGCGTTCATGTCGAGGCTTGACAGCTTTATAAGCAGTGTGAAGGATCCGGCGAAATAATATGAAACACCAGCGTATCAAAAGGAATCTTTTGACGCGCTGGTGTATACTATTGTCTTGATTTTCTGCGTCTAAGCCGACTAATAAAATATATGTTATTTAAGGTGGTGGACAGGTATTTACCGTATCCCTCGTCCCCCGCCTTTATTCAGCTTCGACTTCTGAATGATCCGGATAAACCACCGGAATTCCTCCGGAGTAAGT
>CAKSVM010000148.1 GCA_934503195.1 uncultured Eubacteriales bacterium | reverse complement strand
GGCCGACGCCGCTTCGCGCCGCCTGCGCGGCCTTCGGCCGCGCCTTCCTGACTAAGCGTTCACCTTCATCCCCAAACGAACACGGTGGTGCCGCGAAGCGGCATCACCGCGCCAAATCCCGAAACCCCAAGCAGGGGCTGCCGCTTCGCGGCAGCCCCTGCTTCTATTTGTCAGCCCCTTACAGCCTCCGAATTGTAATACCTCACGCACTTAAGCGTCTTCTCGACCGCCTCGAAGAACACGACGCACTCCTCGCCTGACTCGTTTTTGTAAATTCCGAACCAGACGTCCGGACTCACCATCGACGAGACACAGTAGTACCTGCGCTTCACCGAAGCACCGTCGGCCAACTTCCGGAAATCGCCCGAATACGGCGCGATCAGCGTCATCGAGCTTATCCGGACGCTGAAAAGCTCACGGAATTTCCGCATCCCGTAAACCTCCATCCCGCGCATCACTCCGCCGACAATCGTGTACTCGTACTCGATGTTCACATACATCCACGTCGAGTAGACCAGAAACCAGATGAGAAGCGGCGTGAAGGTCAGAAGCGCGGGCAGCTTTATCGCTATCGTGAAAACCGACGCGTAGATAAGCCCGGCGGCGACATACCCGATGATCATCAGAATCCGGTGAAGCCGATACTTCCCCTCAACCTTCTTCGTCACCATGTAGTTCACAAAACTCGTGAACTCGTTGTCGCCCGCGTCGGCTCCCTTCTGATACTTCTGTAGCTTTTCCATCTCAGAGTTCTATAATCCGGTTCTCGTGATCCGACTTGTAGGCGTTTTCAAGCAGACGCGTGAGATCGATCGCGTCGTCGATCGTGCAGAGCGCGGGCGAAGCCGTCTTGTTCACGCAGGCGTCGACGAACTGTAAAAGCGGCATCTGACCGTACTGCGGGAGGGTGGGTACAATCCACTCGTTCGTGAACGGGGAAAGCATCTTCGAGCGCACCTTGATGTCGCCGCCGTGACGGATCAGCGTTCCCTCGGTGCCGTAGATTTCAAGCGTGTCGGGCGAGTCGAACGACATGAACCCGGTCTCGGCGATTCCGATAATCCCGTTCTCAAACTCGATGACCGAAACCGCGTTCTCGTCGACCTTGCTACCGAGCGGAGAATTGAACATCCCGGCCACTCTCTTTACCTTGCCGCCAAAATAAGCGAGATCGTACATCGGATGGCAGCCGAGATCCATCATCGCGCCGCCCGCCGCGTCCTTCTCCTCAAACCAGTACTCGGGGAGCCAGTGACCCGAAACGCCCGAATGCGCCTTTCTCCTGCGGATCGTCGAGATCTTTCCGAACGCGCCCATATCTATGAGCTTTTTCGCGTAGGTGAAGCTCGGATAGAATCTCTCGGGGAACGAGATCGTGAAGATGACTCCCGCGTCCTCGATCGCTTTCTTCACTTCAAGGCAGTCGGCGACCGTCGGACAGAGAGCCTTTTCGGTGAAGATGTGCTTTCCGGCCTTCGCCGCCGCGATGATGACCTCCTTGTGCTGTGTGGTCGGCGCGTCACAGAAGACGGCCTCGATGTCGTCGCGCGCGAGGAGCTTTGAGAGATCGGAATAAAAATCCGCGCCGAGTTCCTTTGCCCACTCGGAGCCGCGGGTTATGTCGTCGTCCCAGACCGCCTTTATAGCGACCTTTCCGGAATTCAGAAGGAACTTCGCGTAGTCCTTCGCGTGTACGTGCCATTTGCTGAGCATTGCCACATTGAGCATGATTATTACCTCACAATATTAAAAATTCGGTAT
The DNA here is from genome assembly GCA_934503195.1 of uncultured Eubacteriales bacterium. Lineage (GTDB taxonomy): Bacteria > Bacillota > Clostridia > Oscillospirales > CAG-272 > Flemingiibacterium. The sequence goes on along the minus strand of CAKSVM010000148.1, from coordinate 3,260 downwards.
TTTCATTATAACATAAATCCTGTCAGATTTCAAGGGCTTTTTGAAAAAATAGAAAATAAATCATTTTCCCCGGATTTTTTGCCATCAGAGGAAAATTATGCTTATTTTGCCGGAAGGATTTTCCTTGGATTCCAGATTGTGCGTTTTATATGACAATACCGTTTCTGACGCTGACGATTTAATTACATATGACGAAAACCTCTTGATTTTTTCGGCCGCTCGTGATAGAATATTGTCACACGGCGGGAAGACGCCGGGGACGCTCAAAGGGATCCCCCTCCCCGCCATGTGAAAATCTGAAAAATGAAAGGAACCAGAAAAATGGGTAATTTCAAAAGAATGACGTCCGGCGCGCTGACCTGCCTCATCCTTGTGGGCATGATGTCCTCCGGACTCTACGCGAAGTCTTATGACGACGTGAAAAACGACGCTCCTTATTCGGAGCAGATCGGTATCCTCTCGGATATCGGCGTGATCAAGGGTACGAGCGACAAGGAATTCTCGCCCGACGACAAGGTCACCCGCGAGCAGATGGCTCTCCTCCTCTTCCGCCTCATGATCGGAAAGGACAGCGCGGGAACTCTCAACACCAGCCCCTTCGCCGATCTCTATGACGACACCTACAGCGGCGCGATCTCGTGGGCAAACGCCTCGGGCTACATCCTCGGAACGGGCGACTCAACCTTCGAGCCGACCGCCGGAATCACGCTTCAGGACGCGATGACAATGCTCGTCCGCGCACTCGGCCACAGCTCGAATCAGATGAACAGCGGCTATCCGTGGACCTACATCGACTCGGCCGTCAAGCTCGGACTCGACAACGGACTTGAGGATCTCCGCTACACCAAGGAGCTGACCCGCGCCGAGGTCGCCGCGCTTCTCTACAACGCGCTGACCGCAGATTACATGATTCCCAGAACCGCCTCGAACGGAATGACCTTCTATGAGACGACCACGATCATCGAGCGTGTCTTCGGATACGAGATCGACGACAGCGTGATCGTCGCGACGAATAACTTCGCGCTTCCGGGACTCGAGACCGTCACCAAGAACGGTTACGTCACCGTGAAGAACGAAAACGGCTACATGACCGTGAAGTTCTCCGAGCTCGGACTCTCGGGAACCGCCGATGAAAACCTCGGCAAGAGCATCCGCCTCGTCTATAAGAACGACGACAAGGCAAAGCTCGTCACCGTCCTCGGCTCGACCGAGATCGGCAAGGTTGATACTCCCGACAAGATCACCGCGGGCAAGGACAACTCCTACATCGAGATCGGCGGCGTGAAGTATCAGGTCGTCGAAAAGCTCTCGGATAAGCTCGCTACCAACGCGAACGAGCTTCTCGTCTACGCTTATGACAACGACGGAATCCTCACTCAGATAAAGACCAACGCCGACCTCGCTTCGCTCATCGGTGCTTTCGACGCGAAGCTGATCTTTGACGACAGGGACAGCGACACCGCTGACCGTCTCATCATCAAGTCCTACGGCTTCGGCCAGTACAAGGTGAACGGCGGCCGAGTCAACCTCGCCGGAAACGCGAAGCTCACCGATCTCACCGTCAAGGCTCCCGAGGGACTCGCAAACGGCGATTATGTTCTCTGGTACTACAACGAGTCGTCAAAGACTCTCGAAATCGCGGCGATCCTCCCGGTAAGCGAGGTCGGAACCGTAACCAGACTCACCACCACGTCGGCTACCATCGGCGGCACGAAGTATGACCTCGGAAACTCAAAGCTCGGTGTCCCGGCGTCGGATATCCACGCGAGACTGACCGTCGGCGGCAAGGTAAGAGTCGTCGTCTATAACGGCGCGGTCATCGCGGTTGACGCGGCTTCTGACTCGGTATTCGCACCGTCGAAGTATCTCGTCGCCGAGAGCGGAACCACCGCGGTATTCGTGAACGGCAAGTTCGGATACGTCATCGAGGCGGTGATCGGCGGCGTAAAGCAGGACATCTTCGTCACCAACAAGACCGTTGAGGTCGGAAGCGTCTACCGTTACATCACCGACGGCGCGGGCAATTACACGCTGATTCCGGCGAGCGTTTCGGGCGGCGTCATTAACTCCGGCGACAACGAGTTCGTCCAGTCGAACAAGCAGAACGACGAAATCGCCTACATTATAAATAAGGCCGACGGCTCGTCGATAGTCCGCGGAAACTCGCACTACACGATCTCGGCGGGCAACGCGTCCGCGTCGACCTCGACCGGAATGAATGAGTCAGCGATAAGCTTCGTCACCGACAAGGATTCGATGATCGTCGTTAAGAACGGCTCGAACTACCAGTTCATAAGCGGCAGAACGAGCGCGTCGATCAGGATAAACGACGGCGCGTATGTCACCGCGGTCTTCTCGAATGAGGTCGGCCCGGTCGAAACCCTCAGATACCTCTACATCTCGGACGGCTCGCTCGGAAGCGTCGCCTCGACCGCGAACAGCGTCAAGATCCTCGCCTTCACCGGCCGCGAGCTGATCGACGGCAAGGTCTACTCGATCTACACCGCACTCGATCTCTCGACCGGAAAGGTTGAGTCGATGATGTCGCTCGAAACCGATCTCGTTGTCGGCAAGAACTACCTCACTAATGTCTCGGGACTCATCTCGGCTGACGAGTCGGCGGCAAACGGCGGAATCGTCACCGGATACACCGGAACCACGATCACGATCGGCGGCGAGACCTTCAACGTCGACTCCTCGACAACCATCGTGAAGCTTAAGTCGGACAACACGACCGAATCGGCGAACATTTCGGATCTTTACATGAAGAATGTCGAGATCACGGTTTCGAACGGCGTGCTCAAGACTGTCGTTATGCTCGGCTCCCCGAGCTTCACCGCGAGCTACGCTGACAACGCGATCACGGTAACCGTGAAGGAAAACCTCTCGGGTCTCGGATCGGTCACGCTCGAAAAGCTCCTGAAGGTTACCGACGGCAAGCTCGTCGAGGTTGACACCAAGGACTTCAAGGTCAATTACAGCGAAGATAACGGCTTTAAGCTCGTGATCTCGGCTCCCGCTACAAGCGAGCCGCTTGAGGCCGGAAGCTATGTGGTCGAGTTCTCGCTCGACGACGCGACCTTCAGCGTGAATCTTCTCGTGAAGTAATTCCACGGGACAGAAAGCACGGATAATCCGTCCCCCGCCCGCGCTTCGCACGGGCGGGGATTTTGTGCCGGCCTTAACGCCAGAGGGGCGCGATCAAGGCAGAGCCTTGATCGCGTGTTCCGGCGCGCCGCGGCGCGCCGGAACGGCTCGCG
>CAKSVM010000147.1 GCA_934503195.1 uncultured Eubacteriales bacterium | reverse complement strand
ATATTATTCGTTCCTTTCAGTGCTTACTCAGATATTTGACGAAGCCGCGCCAGAAGCTCTTTCCGAGTCCGATGAGTCTTTCCTCGGTGACCTCGTTTCCCGGCTCGCCGAAGTAGGTTGTTTCGAGCGTGAAGCCGAGTCTGACGCTCGGGTAGTCCGAGCAGAAGGTTCCGAAGGTCGTGTGCGGGCCGACTTTGTTCCACTCGACGCCGGGGTCGATGTCGTCTGACGTCGAGTATTTCAGCAAGTCTTCGCCGGTTTCCGACTCGAAGCATTTGCCGAAGAGGATCATGTCGTCGAGCTTTTCGGGCAGCTTTCTGACGCAGAAAACCTTGTCGTTCCGGCCATAGCGGTGACACGGCGAATGGAAATCAAAGGCCGCGATCACTCCTCCGGCGTCCATTATCGACCTGACCGCCCTCGTGCCGTTGTAAATGAATTCGCCGTAGTCGCGGTTGTGGTCGTGCGGGCGGCGATCCTTGCCCTGATCGCCGCGGACGACGCCGTCGGCGTCGATGAAGGGGATCGCGGTGATTTTCACGCCGGGAAGCGGATTTTTCAGGTATTCGTCGATTATCCCCTCCATCACGTAGTCCCCGGTTGGCGCGCGGCGAGAAGGACGGTTTTTTCGCCCTCTCCGACCGTTATGTACGGAATCGGCGTCCCCTTGTTATCGGCCGCGAGAGTTTTCACGATTATTCCGCGCCTTTCCGCGAAGAGGGGGAATCTCGACGGGTGACAGAGCAGATCGTGCGCGAAATAGACGCTTTCCTCATCTTCTCCGAAGGTGTAGGTGAAGCTGCCGCCGTCGGAATTTCCGCTCCATTCCCAGTGGTAAAGATCGCGGCTGACCGCCGCGCCGAAGGGGCCGACCCAGCGCGGGACACTGAATCTTATCGTCCTTCAGGCCGCGCCGTCGACTCTGGCCGCCCAGTAAAACCAGTCGTTTTCCGTGTCGCGAAGATCCGGGACGAAGCTCACGTTATCGCCGCTTACCTTTATTTCCGCCGCGTTTCCGCCGCAGAAATCTGTTGAAATCCGCATTTTTTCCTCCGTTCTATTGACAAACTCAATATGATTCACTTCAAGTTCGCCGAGTTCAACTTCCACACGAACCCGTATTACCTCTATATAAAGACGCACGACGATATCTTGGCGAAATGCGTGAGGCTACAGAAAAAGGTCTGCGAACGCTGCGGCGAGATCAGGGGCTTTCAGGGGGGGCTGCCACGCGGGGGCGCTTGAATACGTCTATCCGATAAAATACGATTCGGAGACGATCGGATTCATCAGCGTCAGCGGCTACCGGCCGCCCGCGGGGCATCCGCTTTACGAAAAGGCAGGGGATGCTGGAGGCTCTCTGCCGCGATTTCAGGCTCGATATGAGCGAGGCGCGGAGAGTTTACGAGGAGAATCTCTCGGCCGCCATCCCCGACAAGGAGCTTATCGACACGCTGATTGAGCCGTTATGCGACATGATCAGGCTCGATCACGCCGAGGACGAGCGGATTCCGCAAAAGCGCGTGTCGGACGAGGACAGGCTTTACTACGATATCTGCAACGCGATCCACACGCTTCACAACTCAAAGCTGAGTCTGGAGACGCTCTGCGCGAAGACGCATTACAGCAAGTCGCACATGAGCCATCTTTTCAGGCGGCGGAGCGGGATGACGATAAATCAGTACGCGAACTCGATACACATCGTCGAGGCGAAGGCTCTTCTCGGCTCGACGGTCATGTCGGTTCAGGAGATCGCGCTGACGGTCGGGGGAGAATAAAAAAATTCCCGCCGCGGGGCGGGGAATGAAGACTTATTTTCAGTCAGCGTAGCTTTCCATCGACTTTTCGATGAGAGTCTTGACCGACTGCTCGTTCTGGGCGTAGAAAGTCGCGAACGAGAGGGTCGTGTCGTGAACTAAGTTGTAGCCCGGGTTTGCGAGCGCGCCGCCGAACTGCGAGTTGTTGTAGTATCCGAGGTCGAAGACGCTTCCGGCTCTGATGTAGTCGAGCATATCGACCGAGCGGTCGTCGCGGAGGTACTTATTCTGAAGCGTTACGTCGTAGTAAGCCGGGATGATGTATTTCTGGCCGTAGTACGCCATCATTTCGAGAATCGCTCCGGTGCGGGGAAGATCGGGGTTCGTGACCGGAACGACCCACATTGTGTGTCCCGCGCCGACGAAGGAGTAGTACTTATCGACCGACTCGTCGTACTTTGGCCACGGAACAAGTCCGAACTCGATGTTCGCGTCGCGGAAGATTCCGCCCGAGAGATGCGAGATCTCAAGGTCGACAAGTCCCATTCTGCCGTCGCAGAAGGCCTTCTGATGATCGTCGCCGCCGAGCTGATTCCAGCCGCTGTCCGAGAGAAGGAGATTCATATACTTGTCGAAGACGTCGACGACATCTTCTTTGTAAAGCGTAAGCTCGGGGATTCCGTCCTTGTTTACCGTGATGATACGTTCTCCGGTGCTGTAAAGTGCCTCGATCGGGCCGAGCCAGTGGTTCGAGCCGTAGCCGAAGAGATCGTCGGCAATCTGCCTCTTTCCGTCGCCGTTGAGATCCTGTGAGAAGGTTCTCGCGTACTTGTCAAAGACGTCGAACGTCCACTTGCCCTCGTCAACGAGGTCGTAAGGGTATTCGAGCTGATAGTCGTCGAAGAGTCCCTTGTTGAAGACCATACCGACCGACGCGCCGAGCGTGGCGTAGGTAATGTCGCCGTCCATAGAGTAGAGTTTGCCGTTTATAGCGAGATTCTTTATCGCGTCCTGATTCCACCAGCTCTTTGAGAGGTTGATGTTGTCTATGTCGAACCAGTTGACGACGGTTTCGTTCATCGCGTAGGTGAACGAGGCGCGGGCGTGCGCGGCGATCGCGTCATAGGTGTCGTCCCCGGAGAGGATTGTGTTGAGCGCGTCGGTTTCCCAGTCGCTGTTGCTGCTTTCGGTGACCTCAAACCTGATTCCGAGACGATCCTCAACCGCGCCGTTGCGCTTATAGACCGAGTCGCTTAAAACGTCTCCGGTCTCGTCGGCGATAAAGACCTGTTCGACTGTCGGCGACTTGCGCGCGAGAATCCGGAAGGTGTAGCCGTCATATCTGAGATCTGAAGGGAGATCGGGAGTCTCCTCGGGAGCCGTGGTTACTTCGGGAGTGGTTTCGCCGGACGCGGTGGTGTCCTTTGGCGTGCCTTCTGACTGTCCGCAGGCGAAGGTCGACGCGAGCAGAGCGGCGAGAAGCATCAAGGTGATTGTTTTCTTCATTTTTTCAATTCTCCTTTCTTAGTATGAGATTATTATACCATTTCGGAAGAACGAATTCTACTGATTTGTCATCGGATTCGCATAAAATTACAGAAAAATTAACCATTTCGCCATTTACAAATGACGCGCGGTGTGATATAATTATTTAGGGAGGGAGATATATGGAAATAAAGAACGACGGCGGCGAAAAGCCCGCGATTGAGTGCAATTACAATGTGAGATTCTATGTCGACAACATGAAAAATCCCCGCGGAACCTCAATGCCCTACTTCCATTTTCACGCGTTCGAATACGAGCTTTATTATTTGAAAAGCGGTACGAAGCGTTACATAGTTGACGATATGAGCTACGATCTTTCAGAGGGAGATCTGATGATCATCCATCCCGGCGAGAATCACCGCTCGACCTCGACCGACACAAAGCCGCATTACCGGCTGATAATCTATTTCTCAAAGGACTCATTCGAACGCTTCGGCGATATCATTGAGCGAGAATCGCTCTTTGACTGCCTTTCGCCGCACATGGTGTCGATTCCGGCGAAGAGACGGCCGGAATTCGAGCGGCTGTTTGACCTGATCTCCTGCCTTGACAACGACGATCTCGCGTCGGAGGTCGGGATGGCGCGGTTTGAGGCGTTGATGTTCGATTTCCTCTGCCGCCTTTCGGAGGTCACAAAGGCGACCACGAATCTGAAATCGAACCCGGCCGTGACTCAGGCGATCGGGTACATAAAGCAGAACTACAGGACGAATCTGACTCTGAAAAGCGTCGCGGAGGCGGTCTACACGTCGCCCGGGCGGCTGTCGAAGCTCTTTCCCGAGTGTACCGGGATGAATTTCGGCGAATTTCTGACCGACATCCGGATGAAAAAGGCAATGGAGCTTCTGCGGCACGGCGGGAAGACGATCTCGGAGGTCGCGGCCGAGTGCGGATTTTCGAGTCCGAGCTACATGGGCGACGTTTTCAGGCGGGTCGCGGGAATTTCGCCGCGAGATTATCAGAAGCTCACGGTCGAGCCGGAGACGATCAAGCATCGGCCACCAGACCCGCCGGTGCGGAATTTTCAGGGCTACAAGACAAAGGAAAAATGATAGCCTCAGATCCGCGAATCGCGCGCCGCGCCCGGAGTCGTGCCGTAATACTTGCGGAAGGCCTTGATGAAATGCGCTTCGCTCGAATAACCCGTTTCGAGCGAGGCGTTTATTATGCTTGAACCCGAGAGAATCAGCTCACGGGCGCGGGTCATTCTAAGGTCGGTGAGGAACTTCTTGTAGGTCATTCCGGTCGCCTTTCTGAAATCTGACAGGAGCTTTGTGTGGCCGACGCTGAATTTTTCGCAGAGCGACGCGACGGTCAGATTCTCGGCGAAATTGCCGTCGATGTACTGGAGGACATCCTGAATGTATTCGGCGTTTGAGCGGAAGATCTCGCAGCGGCCGCCCGCGATGAATTTCATAAGGCGGTGAAGGAGAAGGGCGATCAGGATCGACGCCTCGGTCTGATCCTTCGCGACGTCGGCGTCGCGGATCTTGTCGCAGATTCCCGCGAGCTCGCGGGCTTCCGTTTCGTCCGGCCTCACGCAGATCATGCAGGCCTTATCGAAGACCGAGAGGTCGAGAATCCGCTCCGAGAACTCGCGCAGGGTATTTTTATAGGCGTAGACTATGTAGCGTTCGTAGATTTCGCCCGTGTCGTTGATGATCTTGTGCGGCGTGTAGGGGCGGTGGATGAAGATCTCGGGGACGCTGCCGACGTGGGAGTTTCCGCTGTTCATGACGGTGTATCCGCCGGATTTTCTGACGAAGAGGACTTCGTAGTACTGATGCCAGTGGAGATCCTCCATGCGGTGTC
>CAKSVM010000146.1 GCA_934503195.1 uncultured Eubacteriales bacterium | reverse complement strand
GGTCGACGCCGCTTCGCGCCGCCTGCCGCGAAAGGCCGCTCCGCGGCCTTTCGCTTCCCCTTCGAAATCTTCCGACGCGCAATTTCATAGCGGAACGCGAATCCCTTCAAAAGAAACTCTCCCCCGCCTTCCACGGCTAAACCTCCGCCCCGACGTCTCCCTGATCCCACATCAATCCTCGTCATCCCCACGACTGCCCCTCCGCAGTCATTTTTTTTCACGATTTCTGCTGTTTTTTCAAAAAATATTTCATTTTCCTATTGACAAATCCGCGAAAATAGTGTATAATATGAAAAAGAGTTTAGAGCCGAATAAACCCGATCCGTACATAATCCTGTGCAGCGGAGCGGATCGTATTGCCTGCCATGAGGAACGAATCAATGAAAAAAGCGATTTCCCTGCTCCTTCTCGCCGCGCTTCTCTGCGGCACAATCTCCTGCGGCGATTCCGGAAACAGCGACGTAACCACCCCCGCAAATACCGCCGAAGAAGAAACTACCGCCGACAACACCCCTAAGCTCGGACTCCCCGAAGACCTCAAATACGATGGCTACACCTTCACGTTCTACGGCCGCTCCGGCTCGAAGTGGCTCTTCATCCATGACGAGGAAAACGCCGGCGACACAATGAACGACGCCGTCTGGGATCGTCAGCAGAAGGTAAGTGAGCTTCTCGACGTGAGTTTCGACTTCGTCCAATGCGGCGACAGCACCGCCGCCGACGGAAAAAACACGATTTTAGCGGGCGACGACGCCTATGACGTCATCCTCCCCCACGCGCGCCACGCCTTCCAGTACGCGTCAGAGGATCTCGTTCTCAACTGGCTCACCGACTTAAAATACATCGACCTTGACGCCGAGTGGTGGCCGTCTGACTGCGCCGAGAGCTTCCAGCTCGGTAATATGCTCTGCGCCATGACCGGAGATATCGAGACTTCCAACTTCGGCTCGTCGAAATGCTTCTTCTTCAACCGCGCGATATTCGACAAGTACGGCTGGGATTACCCCTACCAGCTTGTCCGCGACGGAAAGTGGACCTTTGACAAGATGATCGGATACTCAGTCGATTCCACCGAAGACCTCAACGGCGACTCGAAATATGAGATCGGCACCGATCGGTTCGGCTTCGCGACCACATGGTGGGGAACGCCGACAAACATCATAACAACCGCCGGAATCAGAATCTGCGACAAGGATAAGGACAACAAGCTTCAGATCACGCTGAACAGTGAAAGAACGATCGACGTCTTCGAGCATTTCTTCTCCGCGATGAATCAGAACGGACTCTATATCCTGATGCAGGACGATTCGACTCCGATCAAAAACGCCTTCCGCGACGGAAAGATCACATTCTATGAGACTCTTGTCAGCAACGCCGCGGCTTTCCGCGACATGAACGATGATTTCGGAATCATTCCCTGCCCGAAATACGACGAGGAAGTCGATGGCTATCCGTCTCTCGTCGACGCTTCGTGCAATCTTTACGTCGTACCCGTAATCGCTTCGGACCCCGACAGAACGTCGGCTGTCCTTGAGGCTCTGGCATACTACGGCTGGAAGGATGTCGTTCCAACCTACTATGACGTCGCGCTTTCTGTCAAGTTCGCCCGCGACGAGGATTCGGTCGAGATGCTCGATATCATCCGTGAAAACCGCTGCTTCGACATCGGTTACTACTGCGGAACGATTCCGATGACGATAAACTCGATCGGATTCCAGCTCTGCAAGACTTCCGACCACAATTTCTCGTCCTACTACGCCGCGAATATCGCCTCGGCTCAGGCAAAGGTCGACGAGATCAACGAGCAGTTCACTAAGTAAATACCAAATCCGGCGGTCGCCCCCGCCGGATTTTCAATAAGGAGAGACTTATGATTACTTACCCGATCGAATCGACCGACTACACGAAAAAGCTCATGGAACCGATTAAAAAAGCGGCGTATGAGCTCCGCGGCTCCGAGCCCGGCTCGCTTTCCTACAGCGCGTATAAAATCTTCCACGAGACCGGAAGCCGCATCGAGTACGAAACTCAATATATGCGCCACCGGAAGACGCTCTGCGCGTTCGCCGGGATGGTCTTTTCGGGCGACGAGAGCTTTATTCCCGACCTTTGCGACATAATCTGGGCGATCTGCGACGAATACACGTGGGCTCTCCCCGCGCACATCGCGAAAGGCGCGACGCCAGAGGCGATCTCCGGCTGTCTCGACCTCTTCTCCTGCGAAACCTCGATGGCACTTTCCGAAATCTCGGCGGCGATCGGCCATCTTCTCCCGCAAACCGTCACCGACCGGATAAAATACGAGGTGACGCGCAGAATCTTCGACCCCTACGAGAGAACCCGCAAAAAGTTCGGCTGCAACAACTGGTCGGCAGTCTGCGCCTGCGGAATCGGCTGCTCGATGCTCGCCCTCGGTGAAACCGGACGCTTCGATAGGGTCAAGGAAAGCCTTCTTTCGAGCCTCGACGACTTCCTTGTCAGCTTCAACGACGACGGATGCTGCATGGAGGGCAGCCTCTACTGGTCATACGGCTTCGGATTCTTCACTTTCTTCGCCGACGCGCTCAGAGAGTACACAAAGGGCGGAATCGATTACTTCAGGGACGAAAAGGTCAGGAAAATCGCCTTCTTCGGCCCGTCAAGCTACCTTTCGGGAAGATATGTCGTCTCCTTCTCGGACTCGCCGCACGAGATGAGGTACGAGCCGGGTGTCTGGCATTTTCTGGCAAAGGAATACGACGGCTTTGAGCTCCCCGACGAAAAATTCATGTCTACATTCGGCGACGACGTGAGATACCGCTTCGCACCCTTCATCCGCGCGCTCTGCTACGCCCCGCCCAAGGACGCGAAACGAATCGGCGCGGGTAATCAAAATCCGATCTTCTACGAGAACGCCGGCTGGTATATCTCGCGGCCGTCCGGGTCGCGCTCCTACGCCTTCGCTGCCAAGGCCGGGGACAACAACGAGCCGCACAATCACGGCGACATCGGAAGCTTCCAGATTCTCGACGGCGACGATTTCATCCTCGACGACCTCGGCTGGTCGGCCTACACGAAGGAGTATTTCGACCCGAAATTCCGCTACGGACACCTGAATGTCACGTCGTCCTACGGTCACAGCCTGCCGATCGTCGACGGCAGGGATCAGAAGCCCGGCAAGGAATTCAGGGGAACCGTCACCGGACACACGCAAAACACCTTCGCGCTCGACTTTTCCGCGGCCTACGGACTCGGATCGCTCACAAAGCTCACGCGGAGATTCGAACTTTCGGAGAACGAAATCGTCATCACCGACGAGGCCGAAGGCGGCTTCGAAACCCTCACCGAGCGTTTCGTCACGCGGATAAAGCCCGAAACCGACGGAAACTCGGTTAAAATCGGAAGTTGGCACCTCACCTGCGGCGAGAGAGTTCAAATCTCTCTCTCCTCATTCGACTACAAGCCGCGCTTTGCCGGAAACGGCGCGGAGGACGTGGTCGAGACGGCGTACCTGATAGATTTTAATGTCAAAAAAGCCGGAAAGTTTAGATTTTCGCTCACAAAAAGTAAAATTTCGTGATTTTCCTTGACAAATCCGCGGAAATATCATATAATATAGTGTCAGTCATCCGTCCCGCGAAAATCACGTGCAGCATACGGGTCGGTAATAAGCCTGCACAAGAAGGAATCATAAGATGAAAAGAAAAGTATCCATTCTCCTCCTCGCCGCTCTGATCTGCGGAACTGTTTCCTGCGGAAACTCAGATAACGGCGATACCACCACCACCGCCACCCCGGATTCTACGTCTGGCGAAGTAACTACCGCCGACAACACACCGAAGCTCGGACTTCCCGAGGGGCTTAAATATGACGGTTACACCTTCACCTTCTACGGCCGCTCTGATATGGAAAACATGTTCATCGCCGACGAGGAAAAGTCGGGCGACACAATGAACGACGCCGTCTGGGATCGTCAGCAGAAGGTAAGTGAGCTTCTTGATGTCAATTTCGAATACCTCCCCTGCTCCGACAAATACGGAAACGACGCCAAGGACACAATCCTTGCCGGAGACGATTCATATGACGTCATACTCCCTCACGCGCGCTTCGCGTTCCAGTACGCGATGTCGGATCTGGCTCTCAACTGGCTCACCGACTTAAAATACGTAGATCTCGACGCCGAGTGGTGGCCGTCCGACTGCTCTGACAGCTTCCAGATCGGAAATATGCTCTGCGCGATGACCGGAGATATCGACCACTCAAACTTCGGATCGGCTAAGTGCTTCTATTTCAACCGCGCCACATTTGACAAGTATAACTGGGAATATCCTTACCAGCTCGTAAGGGACGGCAAGTGGACATTTGACAAGATGATCGAATACGCAACCACGTCGACCGAAGACCTCAACGGCGACTCGAAATATGAGTTCGGCACCGATCACTTCGGATTCGCGACCACATGGTGGGGCACTCCGGTCAATATTCTCACGACCGCCGGTGTCAGAATGTGCGAAAAGGACAGCGACAACAAGCTTGAAATCACACTGAACAGCGAGCGCACCGTAGATGTCTTCGACCACTTCTTCAGTGTAATGAGTCAGGATGGACTTTACATCCTGATGCAGGACGACACCGCGCCGGTCGCGGACGCTTTCCGTGACAGTATGCTCACCTTCGCCGAGGTTGATATCAAGTCGTCTGAAAAATACCGCGAAATGAATGATGACTTCGGAATCATCCCTTGCCCGAAGTACGACGAAAAAGTTGAGGGCTATCCGTCTCTTGTCGACGCTTCGTGCAACCTTTTCGTGGTTCCGGTTTCGGTATCTGACGCGGACAGAGTTTCCGCGGTTCTTGAAGCACTCGCTTACTACGGCTGGAAGGATGTCCTCCCGGCATATTACGACGTCGCGCTCTCGGTAAAGTTTGCCCGCGACGACGACTCAGTCGAGATGCTCGACATAATCCGCGATAATCGTTCGTTTGATATCGGCTACTACTGCGGTCCGCTTCCGATGACGATCAGCTCAACCGGATGGAACCTCTGCAAGACCGAAGATCACAACTTCTCCTCCTTCTACGCCGCTAACATAGACGCCGCGCAGGTTGTGGTCGACCAGATCAACGAGCAGTTCACAAAGTAAATATAAATCCGATCCTTCCGCGCTCCGCGGAAGGATTTATTTTTGCGAAAAGCCGCCGCGAAACCGAATCCGCGGTTTAAGGCAATACCGCACAATTCGCGGCTGACGCCTTAAGCACGCATCTGCTTGCGTCTTTTCCGTCATACGTCACA
>CAKSVM010000145.1 GCA_934503195.1 uncultured Eubacteriales bacterium | reverse complement strand
GGACGCTCCGCGTCCGCGCCTCCTTCACCGCCTCGCCGCCGATCAGCCCGTCAGACCTCCGTCGACCCCAGCCGGACTTCACCCCGCGCCGACTCACTCGTAGTACGGCTCGCAGATGAACGGCCGGATCCCGTTCGACCTCAGAATCCCCGCCGCGATTTCGGCCTTGCCTTCGTCGTCGAAGATCCCGAATACCGACGGTCCGCTTCCGCTCATTATCGACGCCAGCGCGCCGCTGTCACGCATCACGCGCTTTATGAATCCCGCGCGCTCGCGCACCGGAAGCACCGCTGACTCGAATATGTTCGACATTCCCGCCGCGATCTCGCAAAGTCCGCCGCCGAGCGTAGACGTGAAGCTGTCAACCCTCGCGCCGCGCTTCTCGAAATCATACATCTCGTCGAGCCTTCCGTACGCCCACGGCGTCGAGACTCCCTCTCCGTCACAGGCGATCAGTATCTTGCAGCCGGGAAGCCTCGGACAGTCAGAGAATCTGTCGCCGATCCCCCGCGTCACGCTGATTCCACGTCTCACGCAGAACGGAACGTCCGCGCCGAGCCTTGAACCGATCCCGCAGAGCCTTTCCGTATTGAGCCCGGCCTCGTATAACCGGTTGAGTCCGATAAGCGTCGCCGCCGCGTCGGTGCTTCCGCCGGCGAGTCCCGCCGCGATCGGTATCCTCTTCTCGATGTGGATGCCGACATTGTAAGCCCGGATCCCGACCGCCTGAAAGAATTCCTGCGCCGCTCTGTAACAGAGATTGCTCTCGTCGCAAGCCAGCGAATCCACACTGCACGAAACCGAGATCCGCCTCGTCCTGCCGACAGGCTCAAGCCGCTCGATCGTGAGCTCGTCAAAGAGCGTCACGGTCTGCATCACGCTCTCTATGTCGTGGTAGCCGTCAGGACGCTTTGCCGAGATGTCAAGCCAGAGATTGATCTTCGCCGGGGCGTCAAGAGTAACACTATTCATAAATATAAGTCAGCCCCCTAACATCTTCATCACCGGATTCTTCCGGATCCTTACCGCCTTCACGGGGCAAAGCTCCTGACAGCAGTAGCATTTTATGCAGTTCGCGTCGTCGATTCTCGCGCGTCGTCTGCCGTTCTTCATTTCAAGCTTTATCGTCTTCTTCGGACAGCTTCTTGCACACTCGCCGCATCCGACGCAGATTTTCCGGTCGACGACCGGGCGCGGCTGGAGCCATTTGTAAATCCTTCCGTCAAAGGCCTCCGAGAGCCACTTCAGCGCGGAAACTCCGCCGCCCGCCGAGCTGTCAGGCTTTTTGAAATCGTCGACCCTGACCGATTCCATCGGGTCTCCGAGGACTTCCGGGTTATCAGACGTGTATCCGCGCCGCTTCGCCTCTTCGAGCATGATTATCCCGCTAAGCCCCGCGATCTCCGCGCCGACGACATCGACGCAGAAGGGATTCACCCCGGCGATGAGACATCCGAGTTTCCTCGGCTCGCCTCCGGTCGGACCGTTGCCCTCCATCGCGACGATTCCGTCGAGAAGGCAGAAGACCGGCTTCTCCCTCGCGAAATACGCACAGAGGTCGACAAGCATCGAACCGAAGTCGTTGTAATCGGGGAATCTCGCGTGAGTCTCAACCTTCATAAGCCCCGGAATCGCGCCGAAGAAATTCTTCACCGCGCCGCTGAATCCGGTCAGCGCGTGGCTTTTGAGCTTCGCGAGATCGACTATCACGTCGGCGTCGAGAAGCGGCGAAATGAGTTCGAAGCCGTGCGCGGTCATAGCGTCAGGGAATACGGCCTCGCGGCTCGACGTGTCAAGATTCAGCCTGACGCCGTACTTTTCGGCGACCCCGGTTATCCCGCAGGCGTTGTAGAAGGATTTCAGAGCCGGCTCGGTGTAGAGTCCGGGCGGACTCTCGGCGATGATTATCTCGGCCGCGCTCTCCTTGAGAATCCTGATCATCGCCTCAAGCACGGCGGGATGCGTCGTCGCGGCGGCCTCGGGGCTTTTCTTCATGACGAGATTCGGCTTTATAACGACCCTTTTAGAGTCGAACATATCGGTCATCCCGATGAGTTCAAGCTGTTTTCTGATCGCGTTTTCCAGCGCGCCGACATCGTAGCTTCCGATTTTTGTCAGCGCGACCGGCGCGGCGTTGTCTGTTCCGTGAATTTCTGTCATCACTTTTCGTCAGGGCGGCAAACGCGCCCCGACCGACTCCTTTCGGTATATCGCTCCGGTTTCGCTCCGGTTATGATGTAGGGATAAGCTGAATAAATGGAGTTTTCACGCAAAAGGCTTGGATTTATGGTCTTTTCTGCGTGAAAGCGACCTTAAATCGGCGTTTCCATAGTCCGACGCCGGGCGGAAGCCCGGTCTGCCGGGCAGGTTCGGGTTCGGAAAGGCTCGCGGGGACGTGGAAGCCTGTCAAGCTGATGAAAAGTCTGCCTGAGCCGGGCTGGCTTTCCAGCACGGCGGGAAGGCGTGTTCCGCGCCGGGTATGACCTTTCCGCGAGACTTGCAGACCATTTCGTGCAGGAGAAGGCTCCCCACGTGCAGGAAAAATTCACTCCGCACTTGGTATACCTCCACGGAACACGGAAGTCATTTCCGTACCGAAAAAGGTTCCCCACGTACGGGAAAAGTTCATTCCGCACTTGTATCCTCCGCGGAACAGGAAAGTCATTTCCATGCCGGAAAAGGCTCACCCGCGCCGGGAAAATGCTCGTTACGCGCCGGGGACGCCCCGCGGACCCCGCAAGCCCTTCCCGTGTCGGAGATATTCCCCGCCGCGTCCGGCCGGATCCGCCATGTCGGAAAAGAGTTCGTGCCGGACAAGTCCCACGCGCCCAAGAAAGCACGCTTCACGCTGAGCGTGACCCGCCGAGGAGCAAGTCCCGCAATCCCGGTAAAGTCATATTTCCGATGGACGAAGCTTTTCTCGTTCCGGAAAAAGCCCTCCGCACCGGGAGTTCCGGTCTCTCAGACTTTTCCGCGCTGTCTGTCCCCGCGCCTTCGCCCACGTCAACATCACGCATCTGCCATCGCTGGCGCGGTTCGTGCAGATCTGCGAGTGGCTATCGCATCGATGAAGCTTCTCACCACGCCACACACCCGCCCTCGCGGCCAGCACGGGGGACTACGCATGGTTATAGTATTGACGAAGCTTCTCAATCGCTCCGCACTTATCGGCACAGCTTGCGCGGAAGTCTGCGCGGGATTATCGCATCGATGAAGCTTCTCCCGCACCTCAAACTCGCCGCCGCGGCCAGCACGGGGGACTACGCATGGTATAGTATTGACGAAGCTTCTCACTCGCACACACTTATCGGCGCGGCTCGCGCGGGGTTATCGCTTCCGCAAATCCACGCGGTCACTCGGCGTCGGGGACGACATAGTGCGCACCGACCGACTCCTTGCGGTTTATCGCTCCGGTTATGATATAATCGGCCGCCGACGCCATCGAGTACAGCTCGTATCCGGCGCGGGTCGTGAGCTTCGTATCGTCGAGTTCGGCTATCAGTGCCGAGATGAACTCCATGCCGTGTGCGAGTCCCTTCGGAGTGCGGACGGCGTTCGCGTCGGCCGTCATGACCTTACGGAGTTCATTCCGCTTCTCGATGAAATACTCATCGGGACGCTCGGCTTTGTCCGAAAGCACGGCTCCGTTGAATCCGGCGTTTTCCGGACTCTTTCTGCCGTCCGCCGCCGCGGCGAGCGCGGCTCTTCTTCCGAAGACGAGGCATTCGAGCATCGAGTTGCTGGCGAGTCGGTTTCCGCCGTGGATTCCGGTCGACGCGCACTCGCCGCAGGCGTAGAGTCCGGGGACATCGGTCGCGCCGTCGAGATCGGTCTTTATTCCGCCCATGAGGTAATGCTGAGCGGGTCGGACGGGGATCAGATCGGACGGAACGTTGATTCCGAAACGCCTGCACTCGCCGAAGATCGTCGGGAAGCGTTTCGCGAAGAATTCCCCGCTCATCGAGGAGACGTCGAGGAAAACCTTGTCGTCGCCGACGCGTTCCATCTCCTTTATAATCTCGCGGGTGACGATATCGCGCGGCGCGAGGTCGGCGAGCGGATGCTTACCCTTCATAAAGGCCTCGCCGAAGCGGTTCTTAAGGATTCCGCCCTCGCCGCGGACAGCCTCGGAGATGAGGAATCTCCGTTCAGTCTGACCAGACTGCGGGGTCATCGTCGTCGGGTGGAACTGAACGAACTCCATGTTTACAATCTCGGCTCCGGCGCGTCCGGCGGCGGCGATTCCGTCTCCGACCGCCCCCTGAGGATTCGTGGTATGTTCATAGAGCGCGCCGATTCCGCCCGTGGCGAGGATTATATCGGGGCAGTTTATTATAATCGGCTCACCGCCCTTTGAGACTACGGCTCCGGTCACGCCGTTTTCGTCGGTGAGGATATCGATGAGGTAGCTGTCCTCCAGAATCCCGATATTTTCTTTTGTCCGAACGACCTTGGCGAGCTGTCTTGTGGTTTCGCGTCCGGTGGCGTCGCCGCCGCAGTGGACTATACGTCGGCGGGAATGGCCACCCTCGCGGGTGATCATGAGATCGCCCTCGGGCTTTCTGTCAAAGGGGACGCCGAGTCCGACGAGTTCGCTGATATTACCGGGCCCTTCCTTAACAAGGACTTCGACCGCCTTTTCGTCACAGAGTCCGGCTCCGGCCTTAAGGGTATCCTCGATATGCGACTCAAAGTGATCCGCCGGGTCGATCACCGCGGCGATTCCGCCCTGAGCGAGCCAAGAGTTCGAGCGGTCGACCGAGGCTTTTGTGATGATCGTGACCCGCGTATCAGCCGGGAGGTGGAGTGCGGCGTAGAGTCCGGCGATTCCGCTTCCGACGACAAGCACGTCGCTGTCGATCCGGGGAAGTCCGGCGGTATTGCCGCTGTAGATATATCTTCTCAAATTACAGTATTTCCTTTCGGCGGCCCGATTATGTCGTCAGGCCGGGATTTTTGTTGGGTGGGGGTGAGGGTGAGGTGGGCGGAGACACGGGTGGCGGGGATGGGGGCGAGGTGTCGCGCGGATGGCTTCATCGTTTACGCACGCGTTGCCGCGCGGGGATATGCTTTGTCCTTCGCTCGAACGTCGCCGCGCGGGATGAAGCCTTACCCCGCGCGCGGTATCGGCTACGGTATGCCGCAAGTCTTCACCTCGCGCGGATGACGCCCCCGTCGGGGGCGGGCGCGGCTTCGCCGCGCCGGGGGGACTCACCGCGCGTGGATGTGCTTTGACTTTCCCGCGAACGTCTCCGCGCGGGACGATGCCTTACCCCGCGCGCGGTATCAGCTCCGGTTTGCCGCAAGCCTTCTCCTCGCGCGCGGATGACGCCCCCGTCGGGGGAGGGCGC
>CAKSVM010000144.1 GCA_934503195.1 uncultured Eubacteriales bacterium | reverse complement strand
GACAGAGCCGTTCGGGCGCGGCGAAGCCGCGCCGGAACACGCGACGCGCGGCTTTACCGCGCTTCGCGCCCTGCGGGGAAACCCGTATGCGTCCGGGTCCACCCGCTGTCCGCCCTCACAAAACCTTCCACGGCATACCGCGCAAACCGTAAAACAAATCCTTCCAAAACGGCAATGTGACAAAAATGTCATAACTTCCCGCGTTATTGTAAGACGAAGCTATGGAATGACGCTCCGTTTTGATGTATAATATTGTCATAATCAATCGGAGGAAAAAATAAATGAGTTTACTTACAGTATCACATATCGGAAAAATCTATACCTCACGTCTCGGCGCGAATAAGGTCGAGGCTCTGCGTGACGTCAATTTCAGCGTTGAGAACGGCGAGTACGTCGCGATAATGGGCGAGTCGGGATCCGGAAAGACCACCCTTCTCAATATTCTCGCGTCGCTAGACCGCCCGACCTCGGGTACAGTTCTGCTTGACGGGCGCGACTGCTCGTCGATAAAGGAAAAGGATCTCGCCGACTTCAGGCGCGACAAGCTCGGCTTCGTCTTTCAGGAATTCAACCTCCTCGACACCTTCTCGGTAGAGGATAACATCTATCTCCCGCTCGTTCTCGCCGGAAAGGGCTACGACGAGATGAACAAGCGGCTTGCCCCGATCGCCGCTAAGCTCGGGATATCCGATCTCCTGAAAAAATACCCCTACGAGATCTCGGGCGGTCAGAAGCAGCGCGCCGCCGTCGCCCGCGCACTTATCACGAATCCGCGGCTCATCCTCGCCGACGAGCCGACCGGCGCGCTTGACTCAAAGGCGACCGACGAGCTTCTGCGTCTCTTCGGCGAAATCAACGCGGCCGGACAGACGATCCTCATGGTCACGCACTCGGTAAAGGCCGCCAGCAACGCGTCGCGCGTTCTCTTCATCCGCGACGGCGAGGTCTTCCATCAGATCTACCGCGGCGGCGACACGAACGAACAGCTTTATCTGAAGATATCTGAAACCCTGACTCTCCTTCAGTCGGGAGGTGAGTCGAGATGAAGCTCGGTTTCTACCCGAAACTCGCTCTCATGGGAATCTCGAAGAACCGCCGCCTCTGCTTTCCCTACATTCTGACCGCGGTCGGAATCGTCATGATGTACTATATTCTGGCGTCGCTTTCGCGCTGTGAGCTGCTTTACGGAGTAAAGAACGGCGGAAATCTCATGATGATCCTCTCGCTCGGAAAATTCGTGATCGCGGTCTTCGCGCTGATCTTCCTCTTCTACACGAATTCCTTCCTCGTCAGACGCCGGAACAAGGAGTTCGGACTCTACAGCATCCTCGGAATGGACAAATCAAACATCGCGCGTATTATCACCTTCGAGTCGCTCTTCATCTCGGGAATCGGACTTGTCGGCGGACTCTCACTCGGAATTCTCTTCTCAAAGCTCGCCGAGCTCGGACTTCTCAGGATGATAAAATCGTCGGTCGACTACAATATGCGGCTGCCGGTTCTGGCGGTATCCGATACGATCGTCACCTTCGCGGTGATCTTCTTCCTTATATATCTGAACTCCCTGCGGATTGTCCATGTCTCGCGCCCGCTTGAGCTTCTGAAAAGCGAGAGCGTCGGCGAAAAGCCGCCGAAGGCGAACTGGCTTCTCGCTTTTACCGGAGTCCTTCTCGTTGGCGGCGCGTACGTGATCGCGGTCAGGATAAAGAGTCCGGCCGAGGCGGTCACGCTCTTCTTCATCGCCGTGATAATGGTCATAATCGGAACATACTGCCTGATGACGGCCGGATCGGTCACGCTCTGTCGGATACTTCAGAAAAACAAGAAATATTATTACAAAAAGAATCACTTCGTCCCGGTCGCCTCGATGACCTACCGCATGAAGCGCAACGGCGCGGGACTCGCTTCGATCTGCATACTCTGCACGATGGTGCTTGTCATGATAAGCTCGTCGCTGAGCCTTTACGTCGGCATGGAGGATACGATAAAAACGCGCTACCCTAGGGATATCTATCTATCAATGCGCGTGCGTGAGATTGGCGGCCTTTCTGATGAAAATATCTCTGAAACGCGCAGAAAGGTTGAAAATATCGTCTCGTCACGCGGCGGAGCCATGAAGAACGTGATGGGTTACCGCTACTTCTCGACCACGGGAGTCTGCTATGACGGACGGATAAACACTCAGCCAACAGATGATGAATGGAGACTCTCCGGCACCGGGAAGGCCGAGTTCGTTTATGTGGACATCCTGCCGATTGAGGATTATCGTATTTTAAGCGGCGATGGCAGAGAACTTTCGGACGGCGAGATTTTCGTTGGCGGGTCGATCGATTATTCAGAAAATACGCTTGTGTTCAACGGTCATACGGAAGTGGTTGCCGGGAGAACAAAGGAATTCGAGGACAACGGATTCGCCTCGGTTATGACTACAGAGACTATCTATATCGTAACGCCGGACTTTGAGAAACTTTCCGAATCGGTGATTGCGGAAAACGAGTACTTGATCCCCGATCTCTATTGGTATCTCGGCTTTGACCTTGACGGCGGCGACCCTGCTGAGATTGCGATGGAAATGAGCGCGATCACAGGAACCTACGGTATGCTTCGCGTCGAGACCCGCGCCGAGAACGAGGCATTCTTCTACGACACCTACGGGGGACTGTTCTTCATCGGAATAATCCTGAGTCTCACCTTCATGGCGGGAGCCGTGCTGATTATCTACTACAAGCAGATGTCGGAGGGATATGAGGATCAGTCAAGATTTGAGATCATGCAGAAGCTCGGCATGACGGCGGCTGATATCCGGAAGAGCATTGATTCCCAGATGCTGATGGTATTCTTCGCGCCGATGGTGCTTGCCGGACTGCATATCGGATTCGCGTTCCCGTTCATCTGGCGGATGCTGAAGCTTTTCGCGCTCGACAATATGCGGCTTGTTCTTGTTGTGACGGTTATCGCCTACCTTGTCTACGCGGCGGTTTACGCGATGGTGTATAAGATGACGTCGAACGGTTACTGCAAGATAGTGAGCCGGGGACGGGATTAAAATTAAAAAGGGCGGCCACCGCGGGTTATGACCTCGCGGTGGTTGTTTTATCTGTTTTTGCGGTATGGAATCGAGTAACCCATCCTGCGCCGGATTTCATTCAGCCAGCTCCCGTTGTATTTATAGTAGATTGTGCCGTTTAAGGCCTTTGAGGTGTGAGTCAGCTTTTTTGCGAGTCCGGTCAGCGAATAGATTTCGCTTTCATACATTACGTGCCGGTCGTCAACGACTTTGCAGATTATCCCCGTCGGCTGATACGCCGAGGACCAGAATTCAAGCTCCGCGCCGACCGGAATCCCGCACGCGGAAAAACTGAATGGCGAGTTTCGTGTTTTTACCTCTTTCTTGACCTCTATCGCGAGATTCTCCTCCTGCTTTTCCGATTCGCTCGGTTCGATGAGGCGGAGCTTGTCGCGGCATCCGTTTATGTCAGCGATGGCTTCAAGTATCGCGTAAGCCTCGGTCGGCTTCATCGCGTAGAACTCGCGCACGCGGCGCTGGCCGTTGAAATTTTCGATCGACCGCAGATCCGGGTTGAGCTTGTCTATGATCGAATGAATCTTTGTGTCTGAGAGCCGGGACGAGACCTCATATGTCGCGTATACACGAAACGCGAACGGTACACACTCGCTGCGGTTCAGTTGATTCAGACGGCGATTGATATCGTCAGCGTACCCGATCTTTACAAAGTCCGGAAACGACGGATTGGTAAGTATGTAAATGACTCCTTGCGACTCCATGCTGCACCTCTCTGGTTTGTGATATTTATATTATTATACCACAGTCAGAGGATTTTTTCAAGTGTTTCGCGGCGATTTTCAGGAATGCCCTACCACCTCAAACCCCATCCCCGCGACGCGGACATTCTCAAATCGTTTCTCCTCACTCGTGAAGTTCGCGAAAACGCTCACCTTCCCGCCGAATTCCGATCTGTACAGCCCGTCTCCCACCCGGCCGAAATCGGTCATCGGGAGATTCCCGACCGCGCACAAAACCTCGCGGATTTTTCCATAAGACTCCACGATAAGTCCCTCAAGCTTTTCGAAATCCTTCTCGAAGAACGAGTAGAGCGGCGGCTCGGCGAAAAGCGCGGCCATAAGTATCCGCTCGGGTGCCACCTCCGGACAGCAGAGAAGCGAGTCGCCCCAGTACGGATAGGATATCACCGAGTCGCGCCAGCATAATTCCCAGAGCGGGAAGCGGTGTCCGGGGTCGAGCATATATTTCCGGAACCATTCCGCGGCCTCGTGAGTCTCATAGATCCGCGCTTTTTTGCGTCCGGCCTCGCGCCAGTCATAGCGGAAGAACACCGGGCTCGCGATCCCCTCGTTGTAGCAGACCGCCGACGCGAGTGCCTCGCATCCGTCCTCGGTGCCGGGAATCAGTCCGATATCGGTCAGAAACTCAAACGCCGACCGCTTTATCCCGACCGACTCGCGGAGCGTGAAGCTGTGCGATTCCGAATGACACTCCGAAAGCCCGGTTCCGAAGACGTCGATGAACCTCGCGGCATATCCGGCTCCCTTTATCTCTTCGGGAATCTCCTTCTTCATCGCCTCGACGGCACAGAGCGGACACATTGTGTACTGCGAGTGGCGCTTTCCGTCGAGTCCGTCGAGCTGCCAAGCGGTAGCGAGCGAACCGTCCGCCGCGGTGAGTATTTTATCCGGGTAATCTCCTACGCGGCGTTTGAGATAATCGCACTCATTGATCCGCGTCTCCGGGAGAATTTCGCAGAGATCTGCGGGCGGGACGTCGTTGTAGTTGTCGTATTTCGACGTCATGTATCCGAGCTTTCTGAGTTCGTTTACGACCGACTGGTCGGACTTGAAGAAGATTCCGAACATTATGTCCTCGATTCCGCCGGCCTTCAGCTTTTTCGCGATTTTCAGAATTCCGTCAGGATTCCTGACGCTGACCTTCTCGTCCTTATTTGAATACATCAGCTTTTCGTAATCGTCCTGCCAGACGTAGACTATCGCCGAGCGGGAAAGTCTTTCAAGTTCGGGCAGACGCTTTGACTTTTCGTCGAGCGTGACGCGGAGATTTCCGCGGAGCTTTCGGTAGGCCGCAATTATTTCCCTGAGCGTTCCGGGTAGTTCGAGAATTTCGCCCTGTGAGGTGACCGCGGCTTCGAGAAGTCCCGCACCGTTTTTATAAATCCGGCATCCCGCGCCGATCGTGTCCTCCGGGACGAGCGCGAGGTAATCTCCGTTCCGTTCGAGCAGAATCATTCCGAGCGTCATTGAGCGCGAGTTGAATCTATGTGCCCCGACGATATCCGGAAAATCCTCGCTGACGTCAAAGCGGCATCCGCTGTCGATCGGGAGAATCAGCTTATCGCCCGGTTCGGTTATAAAGCTTTTTGAGGTTCCGGGGAGATCCTCGATTTCAAAGTCGGTCTTCCCTGAGATTATTTTACGCTTCATGTTTGTCTCCTTTGATCGTTTTCTAAAATTCTAGCAGAAAAATATGAACCTGATGTGAATCCTGCTGAATGACGTGCGAATGAAACAAACATCTGTCAGAGTTACCGCGGTCCAAAGG
>CAKSVM010000143.1 GCA_934503195.1 uncultured Eubacteriales bacterium | reverse complement strand
CGGCTTCGCCGCGTCGGTGCGGCGGAGCCGCCGACACCGCCTCCTTGCGTCGGCGGTGTCCCCCAAGGCCGCCTCCGGCGGCCTTGGGGGCGCGCGTCCTTCGGCCGCGCGCGGCTTCGCCGCAAAGATTCATCCCCCTCGCGGCGTTCCCGCACTATTTTTTACCTCTCGTAATAATTCAGGCCTACCGACCGCGCTTCAGCCAGTCGAGTAAGAACTCCCTCTCAACCGCCTTGCAACGCTTCATCTGCGACGCCGCCGCGAGCGGGATCCATTCGAGAATCAGCTCCCTGCTGACTCCGCTCCGCTCAACATATAACGAAAGATATCTCTCCGCGCCGTCAATGTCTCCCGCAAGCCAGAAAAGCAAATAACTCCGCGCCGCGTCGGCCTCCGCGAATCCCCGCGACGCGTGCGACCAGTCGAGTATATATAACCCCTTCTCTGAATCAATCACGTTCGATAACGCGAAATCTCCGTGACATAACACATTCTCGCCGCCGTTCGACGAATCGCGCAGCTTCTCCAGCCGCTCAAATAAACTGTCCTTCACACGCCTGTCAAGCTTCAGTGCCGATATCTCGCGGAATACCTTCTCCGATAACCTCGGAAATAACCCGCATTCCTTTGACTGCACTTTGAGCTGTAACTCCACAAAGCTCTCAACGCACGCGTATTTCTTCTCCCTGCTCTCCTTCGAAAGCTCTTCGAGCGATTTTCCGCGGATAAGCTCCGACACAATCGCCCACTTGCCGTCAAGCATCGTCACCTCGTGAAGCCTTGGAACCGGAAGCCCCGTCTCCTCGGCACGCGCCTGACTCAGTGCCTCGGCAAATATCTCGGACTTCCTGTGTCCCGAAACAAAGACCTTCATGCAGTATCCGCCGTCACGATATATCGTTTTGTCGTTCCGGACGGCAATTATCCGGTCAAGCCTCATATCTCACACCTCTGTCCTTTTGCCGGCGTTTTTCGTCTGCCGACAAAAAACACCCGTTAATATTTTAACACATATAACCGTTTCTGTGAACTGTTATTTTCGCATATCCGATATGCTTTTTATGACATATCCGAACCGAAAACCTCGCGCTTCACCCGGCAAAGCTCGGTGATAAAAAGCTTGTCAAGCTCGGTGAGTCGGTATTCGTTCCGCCGGATCAGCACATCCTTGTAAACCTGCTGCGCTATGTCGCACCTTCTCTGCACTAAGCCCAGCTTGTCGAGTATCCGCTTCGGCACCGGGGAAACCCACATGAAGGTGTCGGGATTCGACGACAGAAGATCAAGCTGACTTCCCCGCTCGTAGACAAAAATCCTCCGCACCACGTTCGGAAGCTCACTCTTCCGAAGCTCCGAAACCGACATCGACGGCACATACGGATCCGCGTGCGCGATCTCAATGTAATCTCCCAGATCCTCCGGCGTGATGATCTCCTTCTCGGCGAGCGGCGAGTCGGAATTCATTAAAAGCACGTGCGTGAATTCCGACACAAGCTCGTAGGAAAGCCCCTTCTCGTCCATCCGCTCCTTGTAATACCTATCGTATTTCTCGGCGTAGCGGATGATTCCCAGCTTGCTCTCCTCGCTCTGAACGCTCTCCATCGCCCGCTGTGAATTCGTCTCCTTATAAATCACCTCGACCTCGTCCTCAAGGACAAGCCGCTTTGAAAAGTCGGCGAACGCCTCCGAAATGTAGCTGGCTCTCGGCACCGAGGCCGAGAATTTCTTCTTCTGCCCCGAGCGGTTCCTGAACATCCCCTCCAGCGCGTCGACCTCGCCCAGAATCGATTTCGCGTATTGTAAAAATATCTCGCCGTCAGGCGTTACGACCATTCCCTTGGGCGTCCGCTCAAAGATCGTGACGCCGAGCGACGTTTCAAGCTCCTTGAGTGTCCGGCTGAGATTCGGCTGACCGATGTAGAGCTTTTCCGCAGCCTTGTTAAGCGAGCCGCAGGCCGCGATTTCCACTGCGTACCTTAAATATAAGAGATTCAAACCTCCGCCTCCTTTGCGGTTATAATAGATAAAGCATAACCAGTATACCAATTATAGCATATAATTATTAAAATTTCTACCACATCGGAGATTTTTCGCGAAGAAAAAACGCGGAAACCCGCGTTTTTTCAAAAAAATCATTTATTTTCGTCGACCGCCTTTATAAGTGCGTCGATGTTGGCGTCAACCTTCGAGTCGATCGAGGCGAAGGTCGAGGCGAAATTACCTTCAAGATTGTGGAGAATGTTCCGAACCTCGGTACGGACGCCGCCGAAGTCGAAGATCATTCCGATGTCATACGACGGCTTCTCGAAGATCATATTAAGCATCTCGACCGAATCGTCGTCGCGCGCGCATTTGCCAGAGAGAATCGTGTCGTAAAGCGCGGGGACAAGCTCGGTCTGGCCGCGGTAGGAAAGCTCTTCAAGTAAGATTCCGGTGCTATCGAGATCGTCGTTCGACCGCGGAATGACCGTGATCGGGAAGAGATTCGCGAAGACCGGCGAGATGTAATCCTCCTGCGCCTCGTCGTACTTTGGCATCGGAACGATTCCAAAATCGTCCCTCATGTCGCGGAAGAGCGGTGCGTAGAAGAGTCCGGCGACAGTGAAAAGCGTCTGTCCCTCGATAAACATTCCGGTTTCGAGCTTGTTGATCTCCTGCGCCGTTCCGCCGCGCGCGTGGACGTTGAAAATCGTCTGCTTGTCCGAGAGAATGTCGAAAATTCTCTGCATTTTCTCGACTGACGATTCCGATTTGTAGGTCTTTTCGATCTTTCCGTTCTTCACTTCGGCGAGCTTTACACCCGACGCGCTGACAAATCCCTCGACCGCGTCGATGACATGAACGACTCCGTAGCGATCCTTCGAGTCGTATTTTCCGTCGTTGTTGACGTCGGCCGCGACGGCCTTGCCCATTTCATGCATCTTGTCGAGCGTCCATTTTCCGCTCCGGACGAGATCATAGACGTTGTCGAGCCTGTAGCTGTCGAGCATGACCTTGTTGAAATAGGCGCAGAAGGTCAGGAGATTCGCGTTCGTCGTGATTCCCGAGACGATTCCGTAGTGCGTCCCATCGATCGAGAGCGCGTCGTAGGACTGCTTCACGTAGTAGCCGCTTTCAAGTTCGAGATTCGGGACGGTCGCGAGGTCTGTGAGATTTCCGGCGGTGATCAGCGAATTGAATCTGAGCGAGCGGATGACCGCGAGGTCATAGAGATTGTCGCCCGACATGACGGCAGCGTTAATCATCGTCACCGCGTCGTTTCCGCCTTTCGCGTCATAGATCTCGTTTATCACGCAGTCGTATTTTTCCTCGATCGCCGACTTGCGCTTATACGCGGTATCGTTGAGAATCTCGCCGTTCTGTTCGGTGACTCCGACGTCGACGATATCGAGCGGTGCCCACGCGCACCAGCCCTGAGTCAGGATGTTGAATTCCTTTCCGTCCATTTTAACGCCGGGGAAATCGGGAGCCTTGAGCGAGGTTCCAGCGTCGGTTGTCGTCTCCGGCGCGTCGGTAAGAGTCGTCTCATCGTCTCCGGACGGAACCTTCTCCGCCCCGCATCCGGACGCCTGAAGAATAATTGCCGCGAGAAAAATGCCTGTGAGCAGCTTTTTCATATGAGTTTTCCTCCGTTCTTTTTTCATAACGCCTGAATATTCCACGCGCTACGCCTATATTATAAACCTTCCAGTCACTTGAAGGTCAAGAGTTTTTCAGGATTTTTTACATAAAGTTCACATTTATCCGTCACTTGACAATTTTTCCGCGATATGATATAATTTTTATATAGCTCATACCGAACCTTTTCAAAAATCCTGACACCCATATGTATGTAACCGATATCGAATTACAAAGGAAACGACATGGAACATTTCACCGAAGAACTGATTGATAAAACCTACCTCTGGTCGAGAAAACGCCTTTCAGGCGGCTCCGATGCCGAAGAGCTGACCCAGACAATACTCTGCGAGGCGATCGCCGCGCTCCGGAGCGCGCAAAAGCATAAACGCGAAATCGCGGCGTTCTACCCGTGGTACTGGAAGGTCGCGGAAAATCAACTGAAAATCTTTCTGCGTCTTAAATATTCGTCGGCGGTCTCGCTTGACGGAATGGCCGACACGCTGATCTCGCCCGACGACACCGAGGATGAGCTGATCCGCACCGATGAGATTAAGGCTCTCAATTATTCAATCTCGAAACTTTCAAGGCTTCACCGTGAAATGATCATCGACTATTACCTTCGCGGCCACACGGTAAGCGAGATCGCAAAAAGTCAGGGAGTCCCCGAATCGACGGTCAAACGCCGCCTGTTTGACGCGAAGGAGAACGTGAAAAGGAGTATTGACAAAATGGAAACCACCGGAAGAAGTTCCTACGCCCCGGCCGAGCTTGCGCTTACAGGTTCGCTCGCCGCGCCCGACTACTGGCAGGCGATAAACGACCTTGTGGTAAAGCAGATTCTGGTCGTCTGCCGCGAGACGCCGCGGACAATCCGCGAGATCTCGGACGAAATTGCCGTCGCGCCGGTATATTTTGAGGAAAAGCTCGA
The DNA here is from genome assembly GCA_934503195.1 of uncultured Eubacteriales bacterium. GTDB lineage: Bacteria > Bacillota > Clostridia > Oscillospirales > CAG-272 > Flemingiibacterium. Next base: position 1,071 of record CAKSVM010000143.1, on the reverse strand, counting down.
TTATCTCCTGAAAAACCGCTTCATAAAGGAGACCTCGAACGGAAAATATCTCACCGACATCGTGATTCTGCCAAAGCAGCTCTGGGTCGATTTCTCCGCCGAGTGCGGGAGAGTCTACAAAGGGATCGCGCCGGAAATCCGCGACATTCTCCTCGGAATCGAGGAAAAGATCCGCGCGTTCGATTTTATAGGAAACGATCTTCCGACCGGAAAGCTGATGTGGCTCGGCTACGTCGCGGCGGTGTCGAAGCTTTCGGACACGATGGTCGAAAGCTTCCGAAAATCGAGGAACGCGCCGGACGGAAACGGCAAGAATTACCGCTACATGGGAATCGTGACCTTCCCGGACGAAAAAATCGAGTATCACAACGACGTGAAATCGGTCAGCTGGAGCAATCTTCATCAGCATTTCCGCACGTCGGATTACCGCCAGATAACCTTTGCGAATCACTTCGAAAGCGAGCCGTTCGACGATCCGGGGCGCGACAATGTGCTGAATCAGGAAAACATCGCGCTCTTCATGAAAATCGCGGAGAATCCGGAAACTCCGCTTTCAAAGGTCGACGAGTCGATGGCGGCGGAGCTTGCCGCGAAAGGATTCCTCGAAAAGCGCGGCGTGGGACTTTATCCGTCGCTCCCGGTGATGAGCTATGACGTGATGGGAAATATCGAGCAGCTTATCCGCGAGTCGGTAGCGGGACTCGCCCGCGAGTACGCCGAGAGAATCGCCGCGCTCGGAGACAAAATGATCCTCCCGGGAATACGGAAGGATCTTTACGAGGAATATGTGAACTTTGTGATGAGGAACGCGTTCTTCCCGATCGGGTACGTGTTCAGGTGGGCGATGTACGACGCGCCCGACGCGGGCGGGCTTGAAATCCCGGAGGACTATCTGCGCTCGTCGGCCGCGACGGCGGTTTATTACCGGAAGTGAGTGCCGGCTCAGGCTTACCGGAACGCACAGTCTGTCAATCATATAAAGTGCCATGAGATTCCCCGGAGGGGCGCGATCAAGGCAGAGCCTTGATCGCGTGTTCCGGCGCGCCGCGGCGCGCCGGAACGGCTCGCGTC
>CAKSVM010000142.1 GCA_934503195.1 uncultured Eubacteriales bacterium | reverse complement strand
ATGATCGAGGCGATCGGCGGCGAAGGCACGATCGAGAAGCGGATCCCCGCGATGATGCGTATGTTCGCAAGCTACGGAATCGACATCCGCAAGGAGCCGATCCTCGTCTACCCGACCCTCCACTATCAGAACGGCGGACTCGACATCAACGTCGACGGAAGCACGACCAACGTCGAAAATCTCTACGTCGCGGGCGAAGCCGTCGGCGGCATCCACGGACGCAACCGTCTGATGGGCAACTCGCTGCTCGACATCATCGTCTTCGGCCGCAGCGCGGGACAGCACGCGGCTGAAAAGTCGAAGAGCGTCAACGTCGGCAAGCTGACTCTCGACCACATCGAAAAGTTCAACGCCGAGCGCAAGGCGGCCGGAATCGAAACCGACAAGGTCTCGCCGAAGCTCCTCCCGAACTACACCGGAAAGCGCACCGGAATCTGATCGAAGCGAAAAAAACGCCCGGCTGAAAACGCCGGGCAAATCCTGTAAAACTGAAAGGCAAACAAAATGGAATTCATCACCGACCTTCTCGAAGCCCTTACGATATTCTGCTTCGGTCTCTCGTGGCCGATTTCGATCCGCAAGTCGCTCATCTCCAAGACCGCGAAGGGCAAGAGCCTCTTCTTTGAGGTCTTCCTCCTCATCGGCTACGCGTGCGGCATCGCGCGCAAGATAATTCAGGTAGCGAACGGAAGCTCCGGATTCATCTTCTACTTAAGCTTCTTCTTCTACGTTCTCAACTTCATCGAGATCTCGATCGACGTCGCGCTCTACTTCCGCAACGTGAAGCTCGACCGCGAGCGTGAGGCTCTCGAGGCGAAGAAGTAATTTTTGACGAAAAAATCGCTGTGTCAGCCGACGCGGCGATTTTTTTCGCGTTTTCACTTGACAAACCGCTACAAATATGGTATAATGAAGTACGGTAGAAAGTTTTTGTCGTGAAAAAACGGAGCGACGCGGCGGCCGAGTTCTTCGCGTCGCGGCGTGAGTCGCGCTGAATTCATAATTGCCGGCCGTGCAAAATCATTCGCAGGAGAAACAAATGTTTGAAAAAACCATAAGAGGCGAAAAGGTCGTGATCGCGATCTGCGTCGTCGAAATAATTCTTCAATTATATGATCTTATCTTCGGACTCGTCAACGAGTTAACCGATCTTTTCGCAATTGTACCGTTTCTGATGTACGCGACACTGATGGTCGCGCTCTACTTTGGCAGCGTCTCGGTGAAATACGCATATATCGTGTTATCCGCTGGCAGCATTATATTCTATATTTTTTTGCTTGTCTATGTGTTTCGGGCGGCAAGAGCTATCCCGCTGATCCCCGTCCTTATTATCGCGGCGCGGTTCGTGATGATCACACTTCTGCTCGCCGACAGCAGCGTGCGCGAATTTCTCGCGTCGCAGAGAGGTGAACCCAATGAATGACAAGAATAATTCGCCAGAAATCGAGGAGTTCTTCGAAAAACGGCTCAGGAAGGGCAAAAAGCTCGTGATTCTGGTGATCGTGATCGAATTCGTCATGACGGCGGTGCGTATCGCGCTTGCCTGCGCGCTCGTAAGCCTGTCAGTGGCGGATCTCGTCTCGCTCGTGATACTTATCGTCCTGATGAACCGGATCTACAATGGTCGTATCTGGGCGATATATTCGTACGCGATACTCAATGTACTCCTGATGATTTCAAATCTCGTGCGCGCGGTCGGATCATACTCGCCGATAACGGGAATTCTCGCGCTGATCATCGCCGGAATTCAGGGCTGGTCGGTCTGGATTCTCCTCGCAAACCCAAACGCGGGTGACTTTCTTGAGGAACAGCGGAAATATTATTAGAAAGCAAAAAATCCGGAGGAATCCCTCCGGATTTTTCTTTTACCATTCAGTCGGAGCGTCGCCGCAGTCCGGCACGTCGAGCGTCACGCCGCCCATGCAAGCCGACTTGTGCGCGACAAGCCCCGGAATCGTGTACCGCGCCGCCGCCCACGCGTTAACAAGCGGAAGCTTACCATCATGAACCGCCGCGCAGAAATCATCGACCAGAAACCGATGCGAATTCATGTGTCCCGACGAAACCGCCATAAACTCAGGCGTCAGATGCGGACGCGCCGCCAGCGTCTCGTCCTGCGTCGGCGACGGGTCGGTCCACTGCCAGCTGTGGTTCGCGACCTTCTCCTTGAAATCGGGATCCGACTTGTGCGCCGTCATCGCGCGCGGATTCACCTCGTCGCTCACGTCGTCGAGCGTCACGCCCTTTTCGGTCAGGTGAGTCACGAGATGCTGAGCGTTGTTGAACTGATAGGTTCCCTTCGTCCCGTAGAACGCCGAAACGTAGGAACTCGGAGCCTTGTAGCCGATTCTCCGGCACTCGTTGATCCTTATCGTCCCGCCCTTTGAGAGGCGCATCAGCGAAAATTCGTCCGAAAACTCGTTGTCCCAGAGGTTTTCGCCCTTTCTGAACGGCGTGTCGGGTTCCTCGTCGCGGTAGCCGACGGCCGAGACGCTGACGACATGATCGCCGACCGCGTTCACGAGCATCGCCGTCGAATGCGTCGGATACAGGAACGGCGGCACGGCCGACGACGCCCGATCCGCGCGGAATCTCTCCGAAAAATGCAGCAGATCGTGGTGATACTGCGCCTCGCCGTAGACGAAATTCCCGAAGGTTCCCCTCTCAAATTCGCGCTTGCAGAATATCGAGCAGGGATAGTAGACGCAGGTTTCGCCCATCATGTAGATTTTCCGCGTCTCTTTGACGACGTTTACGATCTCCTGACATTCTTCAACGGTAGAGGCCATCGGAACGGCCGAATAGACGTTCTTCCCCGCCCTCAGCGCGTCGCAGACGATTCCGCCGTGCAGATGCCGCTCGACGAAAACCGCGACCGAATCGATGTCTTCGCGCGCGAGAACCTCGTCAAAGCTCCCGATGATTTCAACGTCGAAGAGATTTTTGTACTCCTCGGCTCTCTCAGGGACGAGATCGCAGACGAAGACCCTGTCGACGTAAGGGTGCGCCTTGAAAAGCGGCACAAAATTTCTCGCGAAGGCACCACAGCCGATAAAGCAGATTCTGAGTTTTTCCATAGTTTTGACTTCCTTTCATATTCTCCCGCGCAGAGCGGCGACGCGGCAGGCGCGTTTGTAGGCCTCGGTGACGTAATCCTCGATGCTCATACGCGTGTAGACGTCGTTTTCGTGCCGTTCCGGCTTGCTGAGCTTGTTCAGCTCGAAGGTCATAGTCCCGTCAAACCCGGCCGAGTCGAGCCGTTTCGCGATCCCCTGCCAGTCGGCGATCCCGTCGAAGGGGAGCAGATGCAGATCGTCGAGCCACGTGATCTTCCCCGAAAAATCACGGATTCCGAGGTTGTCGTTGAGGTGCGTGCAGAAGAGCTTCCCGTTCCGGCCGAACTTCCCGGGCATATCGGCCGAGTGATTGTAGCACATTTCGTGTCCCGTGTCCCAGCAGAAGCCGACGTTTTCGCGGTCTCCGAACTTCTCGAACAGCGCGGCGAGATATTCCTCGCCCTCGGTGTTTTCGAACGCGATTCTGACTCCGAGCCGTTCGGCCTCGTCGATGACGCGCCCGAAGGTCCCGATTCCCTTCGTCGTCGGCGTGTGATCCTCAAAGCCGATGAAAACGTGCGCGACCATGATCGGCACCCCGTATCCGGCGCAGTCGTGAAGGCATTCGATGAGTTCGAGAACCGTGTCTTCGGTGTCGGGCGCGTCCTTCCACATCCGATCCATCCGGTTAAACGGCGCGTGAATCGACTGGAATTCAAGTCCGGCACTGTCCCCGGCCTCGCGGAGGGATTTTATGTCGCATCCGCGATACCAGTCCGAAAAGAAGGCGTCAAACCCGACCTTCGCGAAAAGCTTTATCTGCTCGTCCGGCGCGATTCCGAACTGATCGCTCAGGCCGAGGCATAGTTTCTGATTCCACATTATGTGATACTCCTTTGACAGGTAAAATCGACGTCAGATCCCCGCCGCGCGGTCATCGGACAGAAATATTATACCATTTTACGGCCGGTCTGTCAACCCGTTTTCATAAAAAACGCTGATTTTTTCGCGAATTCACGTGCGAACCTTCTCGTAGAACATCCCGATGATCTTTGACACGTTCAGCGTCTCCCCGGGTTTCACGATCAGCTCCTCGCGCCCGGAGAGGAAGCCCGCGATGTTGTCAAGGAGCATGAAATGCCCGGGGAATTCCTCCTTCGGGTAAGGATTCACAAAGGAGATCTTCGGCGAAATGTCGGCCTGACGCCCCGAAAAGCCGCCGAAGACCTGAAATTCCGGCAGTCTCAGCCCGGCGTTTTCCCCGGCGAGCGTGATCGACGTCTCGTCGGGCAGATTGACCGCCCACGCCGTCTTGAAGTTGACGCACTTTCCGCCCTCGAAGAGGATGCTCCCGGCGGCGAAATCCTCGACGTCGAACTCGGACTCGCTGTAGACGCGATCCGAGAGCGTCTCCCCGGCGAGCGCGCCCGACTCGCGAAGCCCCGACGCGAGCTGATTCGCCGAGTGCGCGATCCGCGCCGACGCCGATCCGTCGACCGAAATCGGCGTCGGATTTCCGAGGAGCCAGACGATCGCGTCGAGCATATGGACGCCGATGTCGACAAACGCCCCGCCGCCGCTGAGCTTTTTCATATGGAACGCGCCCCATTTAGGGATCCCGCGCCGGCGGATTCTCGAAAACTCTCCGTAATAGATCTCGCCGAGCGCGCCCGAGTCGATCATCGACTTCGCCTCGAGGCGGTCGGGAGTGAAGCGCATCGACTGGCAGGCGCAGAGCATGAGATTCTCCGCCTTTGCGAGGTCGAACATCTCCTTCGCGTCGGAATACGAGAGCGCGAGCGGCTTTTCGCAGATGACGTTTGCCCCGGCCGAGAGCGCGAGCTTCACGTACTCCTTATGGAAGGCGTTCGGGACGCAGACCGAGACGATATCGGGTTCAAGGTCTTCGAGGAGCTTTTTCGCGTCGGTCGTGAAATAGTTTATATTGTGACGCTTCGCGGTCTGGGCGGCGGATTTTTCGTTCACGTCGCAGACGCCGACCAGCTCGAAGTCGTCGGGAAGGTGGCGGTAGGCGGGGATGTGGGCGAAGTTCGCGATCATCCCGCAGCCGATTATCGCGGCTTTTCTTTTTCGGGTCATTTGATTGTCCTTTCTTTTTATATGTAATCCGGCGGTTGGGGCGGCGCGGAAAATCGCGTCGTGATATGCCTTTGTCCCGCGCGCGGCAATATCTTCCGGATTTTTTCGGTCTACTCCGCACGGTGCGGGAAAAACGCGGCTTGTTCGCGCCTCGTCCGGCGGCCTGCAGCCGCCGGACGAGAGCAGGTGGCGCGCTCCGCGCGCCATCTGCCTCGCGGGGGCGAGGCAGACGGCACCTACGGTGCCGCCTGCGGCTCTCCGGGTTTTGTAAACCGCAGATTCCGATAGACGGCTTTTCGCACGGCAGTACGTGTTTTGATTCCAAAGTACTCTCTCGCCTGAATTGCCTTAGTCCCGCGCGCGGCAATATTTCCGGATTTTTTCGGTCTCCTCCGCGCGGTGCGGGAAAAACGCAGCCTGTTCGTGCGCGGGCGCAAAGCGCGGCTTCGCCGCGCTTCGCGTCTCGTCCGGCGGCCTGCGGCCGCCGGACGAGTGCAGGTGGCGCGCTCCGCGCGCCATCGACCTCGCGGACGAGGCCGACGGCACCTCCGCTGCCG
>CAKSVM010000141.1 GCA_934503195.1 uncultured Eubacteriales bacterium | reverse complement strand
CGAGAAGCCCGTTCTGCTCCGCGCCGTAGGACGGGGTCGCGCCGGGAGCGAAGGGAGTGAACGCCGGGCGTCCGTCCGGGAGCGCGCCGGTCGCCTTTCCGTAGACGACGTTAGAGGTGATAGTGAGAATCGAGGTGGTAGCCTCGGAATTTCTGTAGGTGTGGTGCTTCTTGATCTTGCCGAGGAAGGTCTTGAGAAGCTTCACGGCGATCTCATCGGCGCGGTCGTCATCGTTTCCGTAGCGCGGGAAATCGCCCTCGACGATGAAATCGGACGCCATTCCGTTTTCGTCGCGGACAACCTTCACCTTGGCGTACTTGATAGCCGAGATCGAGTCGACAACATGCGAGAAGCCCGCGATTCCGGTCGCGAAGGTGCGGCGGACATCGGTGTCGATAAGCGCCATCTCAGCGGCCTCATAGTAATACTTGTCGTGCATATACTGAATGAGGTTGAGGATGTTGACGTAAAGTCCGGCGAGCCAGTCGGACATGAGATCGTACTTGTGCATTACCTCGTTGTAATCGAGATACTCGGAGGTGATCGGAGCGAGCTCGGGTCCGACCTGAGTCGGCTTGCCGTCCTTGGTCATGTACTTCTCGTCGCGGCCGCCGTTTATAGCGTAGAGGAGGCACTTTGCGAGGTTTGCGCGCGCGCCGAAGAACTGCATTTCCTTTCCGGTCTGAGTTGCCGAGACGCAGCAGCAGATGCTGTAGTCGTCGCCCCAGACAGGACGCATAACATCATCGTTCTCGTACTGAATCGACGAGGTGTCGACCGAAATTCTGGCCGCGTACTTCTTGAAGTTCTCAGGAAGGCGCGAGGAATAGAGTACGGTGAGGTTCGGCTCCGGGGATGGGCCCATATTCTCGAGCGTGTGGAGGAAGCGGAAGTCGGTCTTCGTGACCATGTGGCGTCCGTCCTGTCCGAGTCCGGCGACTTCAAGCGTAGCCCAGACCGGGTCGCCCGAGAAGAGCTGATTGTAGGACGGGATGCGCGCGAACTTGACCATGCGGAACTTCATCGTCAGATGGTCGATAAGCTCCTGCGCCTCGGATTCGGTGATCGTGCCTTCGCTCAGATCGCGGGTCAAATATATATCAATAAATGTGGAAACGCGTCCGACGCTCATTGCCGCGCCGTTCTGGGTCTTTATCGCGGCGAGATAGCCGAAGTAGAGCCACTGAATCGCTTCCTTCGCGTTGGTCGCGGGGAGCGAGATATCAAAGCCGTATATCGCGGCCATTTCCTTCATTTTCTGAAGCGCGCGGATCTGCTCGGCGATCTCCTCGCGCTGACGGATGATTTCGTCAGTCATCGTGCCGTCGCCGCAGAGGTCGAAGTCCTTCTCCTTCTCGGCAATCAGGAAATCGATTCCGTAAAGCGGAACGCGTCTGTAGTCGCCTACGATTCTTCCACGGCCGTAGGTGTCCGGAAGACCGGTTATGATATGGCAGTGGCGGGCAGTCTTCATCTCGGGTGTGTAGGCGTCAAAGACGGCCTGATTGTGAGTTTTGCGGTATTCGTTGAAAATTTTGTTGAACTTCTCGTTGACCTTGTAGCCGTAATTTTCAGCCGCGCCGATGGCCATCTTGATTCCGCCATAAGGCATGAACGCGCGTTTGAGCGGCTTGTCAGTCTGAAGGCCGACAATCTTTTCAAGCTCCTTCATATCCTCGTCGATGTATCCGGGACCGTAAGCGGTGAGTCCCGAGACTATTTCTGTCTCGCATTCAAGGACTCCTCCTTTTTTACGCTCCTCACCCTGAAGTTCCTGAAGTCGTCCCCAGAGCTTGTCTGTCGCGCTGGTCGGAGCGGCGAGGAAATCCTCGTTCCCATCGTAACCGGTGTAGTTATTCTGGATAAAGTCGCGTACGTTGACCTCATCGGTCCACTTCGTACCGGCAAACCCTCTCCACGCTTTCATGAAAACTTCTGCTTTTTCGCTTTGAACATTCTGTTCGGACATTGATTTCTCCTTGTATTTTGCTATGGTTCTTATCGCGGTTTTTGACAAAAAACAAAAATAACCCACTGTCTGCGCCGCGATTGCCCAGACGGTCGGCTATATACGATCATACTTCACGTGGTTTACCCACTTATCCGTCAGTTATATGATCGGCATGATATGTAGTTATGAAAACACGTGAGACGTCGCTTTCGGAGGATGGGGACAGGCCGGCCGCTGAGCTTACGTGATCCCCCATGATCTTGAGATAAATTATACCACACGCCGCAAGGCCAATTCAAGGTGAGTTAGTGTACATATCTGGAAATTTTTCATGAACAAAATCAAAAAGATAACAAAATCGATTTTTCTCCATGAGGAATAAGCTGAACAAATGTAGTTTTCACGCGAAATGGCTTGAATTTATGGTCTTTTTTGCGAAAAACCAATCTTAAATCAGCGTTTCATGAGATCTATATTTTGGTAGTCATAATTTAATCCGCGCCGTCCATAATACTACCAGAGCCGGACGAAACGTCTGACTCTGAAACCAGATCAGGATCGTCCGGCAAGCCGAGCGGTCAGGATCGATAATATAGATAGCACACCAAAATCAAAAAAACAAGGAGAAAAAATCATGTCGAACAACAAGATCGTAGTCCCTGAGGCAAAGGCAGCACTCGAACAGTTCAAGATGGAGGCGGCAAGCGAGGAGGATGTTCCACCGCGTATCGAATCTGATTTCTCCCAAAACACTGAACAATAAAAAGCATATACATACCGCCACACGAGAGCATCTATACAAAGAATGCTCTCATTTTTTGATAGACATGTTCGATAACCCGACTTTAGCGTATGAAAATGGCGATGGAATCGGCATTTTCATTTACAAGTCCGGAGGGTTATCGAACATGTCTATTGTTGACTTCAACGTGGCGAGACGAGGTGAAATGGAAAATTACAAAAATGAGGACTATCAGATCAGGGAGATTCCGTTATCAAAGCTCAATGCTTTTGACGGACATCCGTTCAAGGTCAGGGATGACGAGGAGATGAAGGAAATGGTTGAGAGTGTAAAGACCTGCGGCGTGTTACAGCCCGCGATTGTCCGCCCGGCGAAGGACGGCGGGTACGAGATTCTCTCGGGACACCGCCGGAAGCACGCCTGCGAGCTTGCCGGGCGTGAGACGATTCCGGCGATTGTCCGCGAGCTTGACGATGACGCCGCGATAATTTTCATGGTTGATTCGAATTTGCAGCGGGAGAATATTCTGCCAAGTGAGCGCGCCGCGGCGTACAAGATGAAGCTCGACGCGCTGAAAAGGCAAGCGGGACGCCCACCGAAAAATTCGCCGCAAGTTGCGTCGAAGTTCCGTTCCGATGACGCGGTAGCAAAAGACGCGGACGTGAGCGGAGATACTGTCAGACGGTTCATTCGTCTCACCGAACTACAACCAGAGCTACAGCAGATGGTCGACGAAAAGAAGATGGCGTTCACTCCGGCGGTAGAGATTTCCTATCTCAGACCCGACGAGCAGAAAAAACTCCTCGACACAATCGACTCTGAGCAGTCGACGCCCTCGCTCTCTCAGGCACAGCGGCTGAAAAAGCTGTCGCAGTCGGGCGAACTCACCGACGACTCGATTCTCGCGATAATGTCGGAGCGCAAGAAGCCAGACAATGTGACGCTGACTCTGCCGCTCGATCGTCTTGAAAAGTATTTTCCGGGTTCAGCGTCCCCGAAAACAATCGCGGACACAATTTTCAGATTACTTGACATCTGGGCGAAAAAGCGTCAGAGGGATCACGAAAGATAACCATCAAAGCCGGGCAGGAATGTCCGGCTTTATCTATGCCGGCAAGGAGAAAAATCGTGGCAGTATGCAGGATTGAAAAGAACCGGAACTTCACAACTATGTCGAACTATCATCTGCGCGATCCGGGGCTTTCGAATAAAGCGCGCGGGCTTCTCTCAACGATGCTCTCGCTCCCCGACACGTGGGACTACACAACGCGCGGACTCGCCGCGATCTGCAAGGACGGGGTCGACGCGATCACGGCACAGCTCAAGGAGCTTGAGGAACGCGGCTATCTCGTCCGCCGGAAGCTGCGCGACAAGAACGGCAGGATAACCGACACCGAGTACACGATCTACGAAAAGCCGCCGACGCCGTATACGGAAAATCCGGATATGGAAGAACAGAATCCGGAAATTCCCGCGCAAATAAATAAAGACTCAAAAAATACTTATCTATCAAATACTCATTCTATTCCTTCCGTCGGAACGAAGCGAAGCGGCGCAGACGAGACAGAAGCCTATCGCGAAATCGTGAAGGAGAACATCGGCTACGACATTCTCGTCGCCGAGAAGCCCGACGTGCGCGACCGGATCGACGAGATACTCGAACTGATCGTTGAGACGGTCAGCACGTCGAAAAATCACGTCAGAGTCGCCGGGGCTGACCTTCCAGCTGAGATCGTGCGGTCGAGGTTCATGAAGCTCGACGCCGACCACATAAGGTTCGTCCTCGACTGCTTAAGTGAAAACACGACCAGGATACGCAACATAAAGCAGTATATGCTGACCACGCTCTACAACGCGCCGACGACGATCGGAAACTACTACTCGTCGCTCGTCAGGCACGATCTCTACGGAAAGGAGTGATTTCATGCAGGAAGAGGTTGAGAACCGGACAGTCGCGCTCGTTGTCAACACGACGAAAATGACGCTGAATGTCCTGAAATCAGCAGTTTCGGAATACCTCGCGCACATTAGCGGCGAATCGTGCGAAACTGATGTCAAGCCCCGCGGAAAGCAGAGTCTTAAAGAACTCGTCGGACAGAATCAGGGAGTGACAAGCGTCGAGGTCACACAGAAAAACATCAAGGATTTCGAGAAAGTCGCCCGGAAATACGGCGTCGATTTTGCGCTCAAAAAGGACATGACCGGAGAGACTCCGAAGTACATAGTCTTCTTCAAAGCCCGCGACGCCGACGCGCTGACCGCGGCTTTCAGGGAGTTCACCGCGAAGACCGACCGTCAGAAGGAAAAGCCGTCGGTACTCGAAAAGCTGCGGATTCTGAAATCCCGCTCGCCCGAGATCGAGATGCCGAAGGTCAGAAACAAGGAGATCGACGCGCGGTGAAAAAGAATCCGAAAAAGCTGATTATCCCGAATATTCCCTATCTTTTCATCGCTCTGATCGGCGCGAAGCTCGTGCAGGCGGTGAGGCTGTCGCCGGGCGATGACATTCCGGGAAAGCTCATGGGAATTCAGCAGGGCTTCGCTATGGCGTTTGAGACACCGTTTTCGGGCGTCATTCCGAACGACTTTTTAATCGGAACGCTGATCGCGGCGGTTATCAGACTCGCCGTATATGCAAAAGGCAGAAACGCGAGGAAATTCCGGAAGAATCAGGAATACGGCTCGGCACGCTGGGGCTGTCCGGAGGACATCGCGCCCTTCGTCGATCGGGTCGCGAGGAACAATATCATCCTCACGAAAACCGAAAGTCTCATGATGTCGAATCGCCCCGAAGACCCGCGCAACGCGAGAAACAAGAATGTGCTTGTGATCGGCGGCTCAGTCTCGGGCAAGACTCGCTTTTTTCTGAAGCCGAACCTCATGCAATGTCATTCGTCATATGTGGTAACCGACCCGAAGGAACAGGTCGCGTGCGAGGTCGGCAAGCTGCTTGAACGCAACAGCTACAAAATCAAGATTTTTAACACTATCAACTTCAAAAAGTCCATGCACTATAACCGTGC
>CAKSVM010000140.1 GCA_934503195.1 uncultured Eubacteriales bacterium | reverse complement strand
CAGGTAAACATAGATGCTCTGCACAAAAAACATATTGCCAAGAATCGGTATCTTCGACAAAACCGGAACCGTGATCGCCGAGAGCGGCTCGCTCACCGACGCCGGAAGATTCAGAAGCGTCATCTCCTGCCCGAGAAAGCTCGAAAGTCCTGTGCCGAAAATCGTCAGCACAAGGCCGGTCACGACGTGATTTCCCATGAAGGTCACCGTCACAATCGCGTAGAGCAGGGCGCAGAGCGCGCCCGCAAGTCCCGCCGCGAGAATCGCGAGGACCGGATTCCCGGTTTTGACGCCAGTCCGGAAGCCCATGCAGGCTCCCATCAGCATCATTCCCTCAACGCCGAGGTTCGTGTGGCCGACTTTTTCGTTCATAATTCCGCCGAGCGTGCCTAAAAGTATCGGCGTGCCCATCTGGACGGTCGTCTGGAGAAACAGCGAGAGCTGATTTGCGAAATCCATTATTTTTTCTCTCCTTTTCTGACGTAAACTATTTTGTAGGTCGTGAAAAATTCGCTCGCGAGGACGAAGAAGAGGATGATTCCCTGAATGACCTCCGCCACCGACGACGGAATCTGCATCGCGACCTGAAGGTACGAGCCGCCCTGAAGGAGCACCGCGAACAGGAAGGACGTCACCAGAATCATCGGCGCCGACAGCTTCGCGAGCCACGCCGTGATTATCGCCGTGAATCCGAGTCCCGCCGAAATGTCGTTCGCCAGCCGGCCTTCGTTTCCGGTCGCCTGAACCATGCCCGCGAGGCCGCAGATTCCGCCCGAAATCAGCACCGCCACAATCAGAGTCCGCACGACGTTCATGCCAGCGTAGCGCGCCGTCTGCGGATTTTCGCCCAGAACCGTGATCTCAAAGCCGAATTTTGAATATTTCATCATTATATAAATGATCACGACGAGAACCAGCGCGATTATCCAGCCGATGTGGATGCCGAAAACCTTCGGAAGCGTCGCGTTTTCGGTGAATTTGTAAATTTTCGGCATATTTTTTTCGGCCGGATCCTTCCACGGGCCGTACTGGAGGTAGGTCACCCACTTCACCGCGATGTAGTTCATCATCAGCGTCACAAGCGTTTCGCTCGTGTCGAGCTTGTGCTTCAGGATCGCCGGGATCAACGCCCACAGGCCGCCGCAGATAATCGCGACGAGCATCATCAGCGGAATCATCACGATTCCCGGAAGATCCGGGCATTTCAGCCAGATCCACGTCGCGCCGAACGCGCCCATGTAGAACTGCCCCTCCGCGCCGATGTTCCAGAATTTCATCTTGAACGCCACCGAAACACCGAGCGAAAGGATCAGCAGCGGAATGCACTTCGCGACCGTCGACGTGAAATTGTACTTCGAGCCGAGTGCGCCTTTGAGGAGCTTTGCGTACATTGTGAACGGGTTGTAACCAAGGCAGGCCATCACGAGTCCCGCCGCGATCAGCGCGACGACGACCGTTCCGACGCGGAGAAGTGCCTCGCCTTTTGAGGTCATGCCCTGTTTTTTCTGAATTTTAAGCATCTTTTTCCTCCGCGGTGTGGCCAAGCATAAGGAGGCCGATTTGTTCCTTCGTCGCCGTTTTCGCGTCGACGATGCCCATGATTCTGCCCTCGTGAAGCACCATTATCCGGTCCGAAAGGCCGAGCAGAACGTCCAGATCCTCGCCGATGAAGAGGATTCCGACGCCCTTTTTCTTCTGCTCGTTCAGGACGTCGTAGATGTTGTAGGACGCGCCGATGTCGAGCCCGCGCACGGGGTAGGCCGTGATCAGGAGCTCGGGGTTCAGGTTGACCTCGCGGCCGATCAGCACCTTCTGAATGTTTCCGCCTGAAAGCTTTTTCACCGCGTGGTAGGGCGAAGGCGTCGAGATTTCGAACCGCTCGATGATGTCGTCGGCGATCCGGCGGCCTTCGGTGCGGTTGACGAAGATGCCCGGCATATTCTGGTACGACTTAAGTAAAACATTGTCGATGATCGACATTGAGCCGACAAGTCCCATTCCGAGGCGATCCTCGGGGACGAAGGACATTGTGATTCCGCGGCGGATGATGTCGCGCGGATTCAGTTTGACGATCGAATCGCCTTTGAAGATAATGTCGCCGCTCGCAACTTTGTCAAGCCCCGCGATCGATTCGCAAAGCTCCTTCTGTCCCGAGCCCGCGATGCCCGCGACGCCGAGAATTTCGCCGCCCGAGAGGTCGAAGCTGATCCCGTCGAGGGCTTTCAGATGCTCGCCGTTCATGACGGTCAGATTCTTCACTTGTAGAATCGGCTTTTCGGAGAGAGTCGACTGGCTGCGGTCGATGTCGAGCGAAATCGGGCGGCCGACCATCAGCTCGGTCAGCTCGCGCGCGTCGGCGTCGGCCGTGTTCAGCGTCTTGATCGACTTGCCTTTGCGCAGAATCGTGCAGCGGTCGCTGATTTCGCGCACCTCGGCCAGCTTGTGCGTGATGATGATGATCGAACAGCCCTGCGCCTTCATCGCGCGGAGAATGTCGAAGAGAGACTTGATTTCCTGCGGCGTGAGAACGGCGGTCGGCTCGTCGAGAATCAGAATCTTCGCGCCGCGGCAGAGAACCTTCAGGATCTCACAGGTCTGCTTCTCCGAGACAGACATATTGTATACTTTGCGGTCGGGGTCGAGCTTCAGGCCGAATTTTTCCTCGATTTCGAGGATTTTTTTCGTCATCGCCTTACCCGACGTGAAGAAGCCCTTCGTGAGCGGCTCGGTGCCGTTCGCGATGATGTTTTCCTTCGCCGTCAGGACGTCGACGAGCTTGAAATGCTGGTGAACCATTCCGATTCCGGCGGCGATCGATTCGCGCGGGGAAGAGAAGGACACTTTTTTTCCGAAGAGCTCGATGCTTCCGGCGTCGGGCTGGTAGATTCCCGACAGGATGTTCATCAGCGTCGATTTTCCCGAGCCGTTTTCGCCGAGAAGCGCGTGAATCTCGCCCGTCCGGACCTCGAAATTGATGTCGCTGTTCGCTTTTACACTCCCGAAGGACTTGCAGATCCCTTCGAGTCTGACACAGATCTCGTTCATTTCGTCTCCTTGTAATGATAGAAATAGATACTTATATTATAACATAAAAACCCCTATTCCGTCAATATTTTTGCCACATTTAATTTCCAGTAAATTCAACGAAATTTCGGGGATTGAAGGGCTTTATAACAACACTTTTTTGAAAATAAAAAAACACCGCTAATTTCATTCGGGCGCAGAGGTGAAAAACAAAAATAAATCCAGTGTATAAAGCTTTGGTGGAGGGTGGGAAGGTTTGGAGGGGCGGGAACCGCTTTTCTCGAAAAGTGGTTCCCGCCCCTCCAATTTAATAAATATCAGCCAATTTTACCGATAACGCCTTCAACGAACCAGTCGAAAGACTGAAGTTCAGCGTCGGTCATGGATTTGCCCTTTTCAACCTTGACGGCTCCGGTGTTATCCTTGAGTTCGCCGGAGAAGATTACGAGTTCGCCCGACTCAATCTTCTTGGTAGCCTCGTCGACTGCCTCTTTGGTTCCCTTAGCGCAGTTCGAGGTGAGGGTATCAAGCGAGACCATGCCGGCCTTCAGACCTTCCCAATACGACTTGGGCTGCCATGTGCCGTCGATGATCGACTGGATGTCCTGCTTATAGAAGACGTCCCAGTGGAAGAGCGGAGCGGTGAGGTATGCCTTCGGAGCGGCGTCAGGAGTCGAGGTGTTGTAGCCGATCGCGAGCTTGCCCTTTTCCTGAGCGGCGATCTGCGGAGCGGTCGAGTCGCAGTGCTGAGCGATGAGGTCGCAGCCCGAGTTTATGAGCTCGAGAGCCGCCGACTTTTCGATCGCGAGGTCGAACCAGGTGTTCGTCCACTTGACCTCAACGGTCGCCTTCGGGTTGACGCTGCGGACGCCGAGGGTGAACGCGTTGATTCCGCGGATGACCTCGGGAATCTGCATTGCCGCGACGTAGCCGATCTTGCCCGACTTCGAGTTGAGTCCGGCGACTACGCCCGCGAGATAACGCGCCTCATACGCGCGTCCCATGTAGTTTTCGGTGTTGTCCGACTGGATGTAGCCGGTGGCGTGGCCGAAATAGACGTTCGGATAGTCCTTGGCGACCTTCTCAACCCATTCGCCGTGGCCGAACGAGGTCGCGTAAATTACATTGTAGCCTTCGTCGCAGAGCTGACGGAGTACCTTTTCGCAGTCGGAGGTCTCCGGAACGTTCTCGACGTAAGTCGTCTTGATGCCCTCAGCCTCGAGAGCGAGTCTGCCCTGATCGTGCGCGTAGGAATAGCCGAGGTCTCCGATCGGTCCGACATAGAGGAACGCGACCTTGAGGTCTTCCTTTGCGATGGGGGCGAGCTTGCCCTTCGCGCCTTCACCGCAGCCGGTGAGGCAGATAGCGGCGAGCATGGTGATTGCAAGCAGCAGCGAGATGATTTTTCTCATTTTCTCTTCTCCTAAAATTAAAGAATACAGGTGCTTGGCCTGAAAAATTTTTAAGGCAACGAATGTTTTACCGAATCCCTTGCCTCATGTTTACATTATAGCAGATTTTCCCGTGCTTGTCAAGCCTTCGTGACGAGATTTTGAATCCTCGGTGAATTTTTGGTGAAACGCATCATTTTCTTTAGCGGATAACGTCGATTTTTGACACGCAGCGCCGGTTTTGTCTTTTCGGAGTGTGAGAGATTGCCAACTAATCCGGAAGATAAGATACATATACTGGACATATTTTATGAAATCGAAAAAAATTCGCGAAAAGTATTTGAATTTGCCGGAAAGTGTGGTATAATATATGTGACAGGGTCAGACCCTATACGAATTACGTTATTTTATTTGGAGGATGAAATGAACGAATCAACTACCGACTTGAACGAGCTTCAGCACGACTGCGATCTCTGCGTCATCGCCGCGCCCGGCACCGAAAATCTCGCCGACCAGATCGACTGGTACTTAAAGCAGTGGCACGCGACCGACTCTACGTTTATCGCGAA
This sequence comes from uncultured Eubacteriales bacterium, assembly GCA_934503195.1. Lineage (GTDB taxonomy): Bacteria > Bacillota > Clostridia > Oscillospirales > CAG-272 > Flemingiibacterium. The sequence goes on along the minus strand of CAKSVM010000140.1, from coordinate 761 downwards.
GAGCGAGATTATCCGCTTCGGCACGGGTGAGGCCAAGGGTCACATCCTTGAAAGTATGCGCGGAAAGGACGTCTATATTCTCTGCGATTGCTTCAACTATAGTATAACCTACGAAATGTTCGGCAATGAGCAGAGAATGAGCCCCGACGACCACTTCGCGAACCTCAAGCGGCTCATCGGCGCGATCGGAAGCAAGGCAAAGCGAATCACGGTCATCATGCCGATGCTCTACGAGGGCCGCCAGCACAAGCGCACCGCCCGCGAGTCGCTCGACTGCGCGATGGCTCTTCAGGAACTGACGTCGATCGGCGTGTCGAATATTCTCACCTTTGACGCGCACGACCCCAGAGTCCAGAACTCGATCCCGCTGGCCGGCTTCGACGATGTCCACTGCACATATCAGATGATCAAGGCTCTCTGCAAGAACGAGCCGGACGTCAGGCTCGACCGCGATCATGTTGTCGTCATTTCGCCCGACGAGGGCGCGATGGGACGCTGCATGTACTATTCGACGATCCTCGGAATCGATCTCGGTATGTTCTACAAGCGTCGTGACTACTCAATCATCGTCAACGGAAAGAACCCGATCGTCGCGCATGAGTACCTCGGCCGTGACCTCCACGGTAAGGACGCGATAGTCGTCGACGACATGATTTCGTCGGGCGGATCGATGCTTGATGTCGCGAAGCAGTTAAAACAGCGCGGAGCTGAGCGGATTTTCGTTTTCTCGACCTTCGGCCTCTTCTGCGAGGGACTCGACA
>CAKSVM010000139.1 GCA_934503195.1 uncultured Eubacteriales bacterium | reverse complement strand
GCCACTTGGATTTGAGTTCCTTTATATTCTCGCCGCCGACCAGAATCCATGTGCGGTCGATGTCGTTTTGTGTCTTGAGGTATTCGAGGTTGTAGAGTATCTCGGTCTGTCCGACCGTCAGTCCGAATCTGTCTATGTTCATCGTGTCACGTCCCATTCTCGTGTATATCCTGTCGTCTTCATCCCGGTATGTGTTTTGTCTGATGTCATCGTACATCTGTCTCAGCTTCTTCAGATTCCGCGCTTTCAGGCACCACGAGACATCCTGTCCGATTGCCACGCCGAAGCGTCCGACGCCTGCGAAATTCACCGCGACGAGATACTTCTTCGTGATGACCGCCGCCCCTATGTCGATCGTCGTGAAAACCCCGGTCGCGATCGTGAGCATTCTCGCGAGCGTCGGATCTTCCGAGGGCTTCGGAAAATCAGGGATGATCGCTGAAAGTCCGCCGATTGAATTGACATCAGCGTCGCGCAGTTTCTCTGCAAACCGGCGGATAAACCAGAACGTCCTGACTATACACTCGTTCGCGATTACCGGAACTGCCTGTCTTGAGAGTTCAATTCCGACTCCGAGCTCTCCGCGCAGGTCGAGCCTCAGAAGACTGTCCCGGATGATTCTGCCGTCCTCATCATGTTCCGCGAAAAGCGTGCCATTAAAGAGCTTTGACAGAAATACAGACAGAGAGTTATCTCCGATCTTCATGTTTCTGAACAGAGGAAGTGCCGAAAGTTCCTTTGCCAGCGAGAGTATCGGACCGGGAATTCCGGTTCCGCCGCCAAATCCCGCTGTTCCGCCCGATCCCGCGACGTCGCTTACAAGATGGAAGAACCACGTCACGGTTCCGTAGATTATCTTTGTCGGAATATCGTCGCCGATGAACGCCTTCCCGGCTTCCGGAACGTCAACTACAATAAATCCGCCGATTATATCTGTGCCGTAGGACTTGTATGTGAACTGTGTCAGCAGCGAGAATATAAGCCCGACGATTGTCGGATGATGCGCGAAATCCCGCAGATGATGCTGCAATCCGCCGCCGAAATCAGGTGTGTTCCGATCACTGGGAATCGGAAATTTCTTTTCGAGAAATTTCACGCAGGATGTCAGGTCGTCATCCTCGCAGCCAAGCAGATGGGCGGTCTTTTTTACGAACCCGTTCACCTTGTCATCAGCGATCCCGCGTCCGCGCTCAAAGTCAAAATCACCGACAAAGAGAACATCGAGCGACGCGCAAAGAATACCCGACGCTATCGAGATAATATAATCGAGTGTATCGGCTTTGGGCGAGAAACCATCAATCTGACTGTCAAGATCGAAGATAATCCGGTCAAGGTCAGAATCCGCTGTACTTTTTGCCGCGTCATACGGAATCAATTCAATCTCGGGTACGCTGTCATTCATGAGGTCACGCTCCTTTTCCTTGATATTAATATTATATGGTGATAAAGTATACAAGAGTCTTGCGCGTCATTTTTTTGAGATGCAGATTTTATAGGATTTATCGGGCTTTTTGACCTGCACGGTTGCCCACTGGATCCTCTCAAATCTTATTTGAGAGGGAATTATATTTTTGCGTCCGCCGTTTCGCGAAGCGCCGCCGGATCGGGTCAGGCTGACGCCGCTTTCCGGATTATTCCGGCCGTGACCTCCGCGATCGCTTCGATCCCCGCTTCGTTCGGGTGTATAAGATCGTCCGAAATGTACTCCGGAATTCGCGGTGAAACGACACGGTAGAGATCGTTTATGATAACGCCGTTCTCCTCCATGAGCCTTACCGCCGCGCTGTTATAGCGTTTGATATCGGAATTAACGTGGCAAGAGGGCAGGTCGGGCCGCGGGAAGGCGCGGCGCGGGTCGGTCGGGGTCGTTGTCGCGAAAATCAGCTTCGCCCCGGTCGTTTTCAGTATCGGCAGTATTCTTCCGAGATTGTACAGATACTCGTCAAGCGGAGTGAAAGGCTCGTTTTCGCCGTAAAGTCTCGCGACGTCCCAGAGTCCGTTGTTCCAGTGAATTATATCGGGTCTTGGAAACTCCTTCAGCCAGAATCTCAGCGAGTTGCGCGTATAGGCCGCGAAACGGCAGTTTTCGCCCGGCGCGCTGACATGATATCCCTCTCCAAGCGTTTCGGCTATCCGATTCTGGCAGAACATCCGGATTGAGTCGCCGATAAGCAGTACTTCTTTCATCTTACATATCCTCATATTCTGTTTGAACAGCCAGCTTTCGGTTATTGTCAATCGCGTCCAGAGCCGCCGGGACGCAGACCTCTCTGATGAAAGCGTCTTTTGACGGGAATCGGTCGACATTCCCGCGCACGACCTCGACCGGACGCTCATCGGTATGAGTCTTCATCTCACGGCAGAATTCAATGTAGCTCCGTCCGCTCTCGTTCATCAGTCCGTCGGGCGTCAGATAGCCGAAATCCGCCATCTCGGTGAATCTGAATCCTCCGCACCACCACCAAGGCGCGCTTCCGGCGGCGTTCGCCTCGAGCATCGCCGACTCCATAGTGGAATTGTAGCGTTTCTGCGCCTCAAGCTCGCTTTCGTGATATTTCTGATTTTCGTGGTCATATATGAGCTTTTTCGCCCATTTCGTGCCGCAGACCGAGCGGCCGTATTCCGCCCAGACGACCGGCTTGCCGCCGTTTTCATATTGTTCCGCTTTTGTGGCGCAGACTATACGCGCGGCGGCCTTTTTCGCGTTCTCCGGATCTGAAAGGTCGCCGTAGCATGGCAGATCGTAGGTTTCGAGCGCGGAGAAATCTATGAACCTCCCGGCCTGCGAACGCGTGTCGGGGCAGGAGCATCCGGTTCGGAAGGTGAGTAACTGATTCGGGATGAGCTTTCGTAAAGGCGAAACGAACTTTTCCCACGCCGCGTCGATCGAGTCGGCCATGAAATGTCTCAGGGTCTTCGCGGTCTCAGGCGTTCTCACGGTCGGGAAGCCGACGTATCCGAAGCGGTTCTTCTTAAGCTCACCGAGCTTTTCCGCGGCCTTTTCAACGCTTCCGTAGTGACGTATGAGCCAGTTTTCCCACTCGTCCGAAAAGTCGTCGCGGATACAGGAATTCCGCATATCGTTGGCCGACTCCCATTCGATATCGAGTGCCATAACGGTCGGATTGTTCTTTATGTGAACCAGACTGAAGAGCCTTTCGACGGCTCTTTCGTCGTAGAACCGGCTGCAATAGCCGCGGAAGGCGAGAAAGACTCTGAGTCCGTGCTTTTCGCATCGCCACAGAAAGTCGCGCAGTCCGTGTATGACGAGGTCGAGATCGGTGAAATCGATCCGGGTCAGAAGGCAGTTCAGTCCCAGCTCGGCCGCGTAGGCGAGATCGCCCTCAATCACCGCGGGATCATAGTTTGAGAGATCGAACTGTCCGCGCCAGTAATCGCTCTTCTCGCGCGCCGGACTGTAGGTGCTCCAGTAGTTTATTCCGGCCATATACCAGCGTCGGCCGGAAAGCGTGAAGTGATCGCCCTCGACCCGCACGAATTTTTCCGGATCATTTACCGGGACAGGCTTTTCAAGCGATATACGCGAGGTTATCGAGTCGGCGACACGTCCGGATTCGATAAGCTCGCAGACGACTTCGCCGTCCGGAGCCTCGGGAAGCTCCGCGATATCGACCGACTTCATCGAGCGCGGCGAGAGGAGAAGCTCACGCTCGAAAAGCTTTTCGCCGACCGTTATCCGAAGGGAGACCTCGCGGAATCTCCTCGATGTGTTCATGATTCCGGCTCCGAGTCGCACAGTCTCGCCGACGCGATAGCGTATTCCGTCCGCGCCGCCGCTCATGAGGTAAAGTCCGTCGAGCAGCTTGTCGGCGACGCTTATAAGCAGCTTGTCCGCGCCGCTTATCTTCTCGATTCCACAGCGCGCGCCGATCATCGCGGCCGCCGAACCGACCGCCGTGTTTTCTACAAGCCCGTAGTCGAATTTTCCCTGATAGCCGACGCCGTTTGTACGTTCAAGCTCAATGAAGGCGAACGCGCCGCGCCGACCGTTACGGAGTCCGCGTTTCAATGGATCGCTCTCCGGCTCTGAATAACAATCGACGAGCGGAATAAAGCGGCATTTGTTACCGGAACGCCAGAAACGGCTTCCGGTTTCGCAGGGAATTGTCACGCTGATTCCATCGGAAAATTCTGTGGGAATCACAAGTTTTCCGTCGAAGATATTCTGCCCCGGCGCGGTTTTGAGCGATTTGATACGCTTCGCGTCAAAGGTCTTGTAGGACGGGCAGATTCCTTCCCGCACGTAGTGACCCTCGATCGGCATCGCGGCGTCAAGCTCGTTTTCAAGCGGCTTTTTTACGAATTTTCCGTCCTCCTGCTCAACGAGATCGTAGAAGAGCGGGCCGCCGACAAAGAGTACCGAACCCGCCGATTCTATGAACTCCCGGAGCTTTTCCATCGTCGAAACCGGAAGGCTTCTCGCGCCCGGAACGATGAGCAGAAAGCTTTTGAAGCCGATCATGCAGGGCATATTCAGCAGTTCCTTCACGGTCACGCCGCGGACGGTATATCCGTGTCCTTCAAGTGTCGACTCGATGAAATCACACTCGGCGGCCTCGCAGCCGGGATAATTGTCACGTAAAAGAAGTATCGTTTTGCTTCTGGTGTCTGTCATTTTATTCCTCCCCGTCCCGGTCGACCGAGACAACTCTGTAATTTCCGCCGCGTACGTCAAAGCTCTCCGCGACGGTTGATCCGATCTGACGCTCGCCGTCGTAGATACGGTAATACGAATGCCGCGCGTCGGTTGCCGGCTTCCACGCGAGCTTGTCTCCGTCGATAAGCTCGCATCCGACGTGACGCTCTTCCGGGTCAAAATCGTCAGTGATCACGGCGATCGACTCGGGCGGCATCATGAGCGAATCGTCTTCGAGCGTGAAGTCATATCGCGGAAGATCGGCGCACTCGTTCGTCTTTATATTGTTCGTGTCGGTTAAGAACACGCGGAAGCGCGATCTTTCGGGGAATTCAAGCTCAATCCGCTTCTCGTCGGACGAACGGTTTATGACAAGCGCCGAGAGCTTTCCGCCGCGGGTCATAACGGCGCAGGCGCGGACAAGCTCGTCGTCCGAGACAACCTCCATTATCTTCGAGTTGCGCTTCAGGTACTTATAGATATTTCCGAGCGCGAAGTAGTGCGGACGCGCGGTGAAGGAGCCGTCGTCCTCCCATTTCAGCATTCCCCACTTGTTGTAGCGGATGTTTATCCCGCCGCCGAGGAAGGGCTCGTACTTCGTGTAGTTCCTCGAGTACTCGTCGGCGAAGGTCGGACCGTTCATCGGGTCGGGATAGTCGCAGAAGGTCCAGCTCATTATCGCGAAAACCCCCGCGTTTATCGCCGCCGCGATCAGCTCGGCCGTCATAAGCGAAAGCCCCTTGTAGTCGCCCGAATCGAAATATGTACAGGTATCGCGCACAGCCGCGCCGACCTTGGCGGTGTTCGCGCCCGAGACTCCGACCTCGCCGAGGATGAAGTGCTTCTCCTTTTCCGCGGCTTTCAGCGTGTATTCGCGGCAGCGTTCGTAGAAGCTCTGATAGAATCCGGTGTCATACGCGTCGCCATGCTCATACCAGTGACCGCAGTAGTCCTTTGTGATCGGATTCATGTTTGCCATTGCCCAGTCGATCGAACTCCAGTCGGTAGCCGCGTCGGTCGCGAGAAGGCCGATGTTAAGCCCGTGCCGCTGGAAAGCGTCGTAGAGCAGCTCGTGATACCTCCGGAAG
>CAKSVM010000138.1 GCA_934503195.1 uncultured Eubacteriales bacterium | reverse complement strand
GATCTTGACCGAGCAGGCGTTGATCTCCTCCGACTCATCGAGATTCTTTAAGACTCCGGTCTTCCTCAGATACTTCGCGGCGATCGTTCCCATATCCATCAGGGTGATGTTCTTCTTACGCTCGCCGTAGACGAATTTCCGCTTTTCGAGGTAATCCTCATAGGTTTCGCGGACGAAATCGTTGCCGAGCTTCACTTCGTCAATAGCGGTTAAGAAGGTCGTGTGGCGGCAGTGATCCGACCAGTAGGAGTCGATGAGTCTGATCTCGGAGATCGTCGGGTCGCGCTTTTCCTCGTTCTTAAAGTAGCTCTGACAGAAGACGACGTCGTCATAGTCCATCGCGAGCGAATACTTGTCGAGGAAGGCGTGGAGCTCGTTCTCGCCGTAGCCGATGAATCCGGTGATCGTGTCGACGGTCGTCGGGATATCGAACTTCTCAGCGAGGGTTTCGGGCTTTTCAAGCGAGGCCTCGCGGCTCTCGACCGGGTTTATGACGTAGTGCTTGATTTTTTCGGTCTCTTCGTCGGTGAGCTTTCCCGAGAGGACATAGACCTTTGCGGTTCTGACGGCCGGGCGGTCCTCATAGGTGAGGAGCTGAATGCACTGCGCGCAGGAATCGGCTCTCTGGTCGAACTGGCCGGGGAGATACTCGACGGCGAAAACCTTGTCGTCCGGATCAGCCTCAAGCCCGTCAAAGAGAAGGTCGCTCTGCGGCTCGGAGAAGATCGTCCGCTTCGCCTTTTCGAAAACCTCGGGAGAGATTCCCTCGACGTCGTAGCGGTTGAGCATTCTGACGCCCGTAAGTCCGGAGATCATCAGATTCTCGCGGATATCCGCGAAGAGCGATCTCGCCTCGACCGCGTGAACCGGCTGTTTTTCAACGTAAATTCTGTAAACCATTGTAAGACTCCTTATCATTTATTTTAAGGTATTAAGCCTTGGAAAACCTTTTTCTGGCGTGAGCGTCCGGTAAAACGGAGCCACAATAACATTATAGCACAAAATGTGCGCAAATGCAAGCATTTACGCACAATTCGAAGAGATAATTATACAATGAAGCCGGTGAAGACGTTTCCGTCGAAGCCGTTGAGCTTGACAGTCTTCATCTGACCGTGCAGATCGTCGGGGGTAATCACGCTGACTTCAAGGAAATCGTTCGTGTGTCCGGTCGCTCTTCCATCCTCGCACAGCTCGAAAAGCACATCCTTCTGCTTGCCGATGTAGCTCTCCGCCATGCCGAAAACAACCTCGTGTCCGACCTTTTCAAGTCTCGCGAGACGATCGTTCTTGACCGACTCGTCAATCTGTCCCTCCATCTCGGAAGCCACGGTTCCCGGACGCTTTGAGTACGGGAAAACATGGAGATGCAGGAACCCGACGCGGCGCACAAGCTCCTCGGTCTCGGCGAAGTTCTCCTCGGTCTCGCCCGGGAAGCCGACGATGATGTCCGCGCTGAAGGTCACGCCCGGAATCTTTTCCTTTATGTAATCGGTGTACTTGACGATAGTCTCGGCGTTGTACTTCCGCTTCATCGCCGCCAGCACATCCGAAGATCCAGACTGAACCGACAGATGGAAGCTCGGGCAAAGATGATTGAGGGAAGCGATCTTGTCGACAAACTCCGGCTTCATTATCGAAGGGTCAAGCGAACCGAGTCTGATCCGCTCGATGCCGGGGATCTTGTCAACGTCCGCGAGAAGCTCAGCGAGACGATATCCGTCCGCGAAATCCTTTCCGTACGACGCCGTCTCGATTCCGGTCAGAACCACCTCGCGGTAGCCGTTTTCTACAAGACCTCTCACCTCGTCAATGACGTCGGCCGGAGCCTTCGATCTCACCTGACCGCGCGCCTGCGGGACAATACAATAAGTGCATCTGTTGTCGCATCCGTCCTCGATCTTGACATAAGCGCGCGTGCGCTCCGACTTCTTTATCGTCATCGGCTCGAGAGGCGCGGACTTCATGTCGTCGATCTTTATGTCGGCGACGCCGTTCTTCGTCCCGGACGCGATGAGTCCGAGAGCCGCGTCAACAAGGCGGAGCTTGTTGCTGTTGCCGCAGATGAAATCAACTCCGTCAATACCCGCCGTCTTGCCCGGCGCGAGCTGAGCGTAACATCCCGTGACGAGAATATACGCCTTGGGGTTGTGTCTTGCCGCGCGGCGGATCATCTGACGCGTCTTGCGGTCGCTCTCAGCCGTCACGGTGCAGGAATTGATTATATAAATCCCGCATTTTTCGGAAAAGCGGCCGATTGTGAATCCGTATTTCTCGAACTCCTCGGCGATCGCTTCGCTTTCATACTGGTTTACCTTACAGCCGAGGGTCATTATGCCGACGCGTCTGTATATACTACTCGTTTCTATTTTTAACACCTCAGAATCTTTTTTAATCCTGTCCGTCCCGCGCTCATTAAAAGCGTTCGGGAAAATCATCGGACAGCTCTTTTTTATGGTTTCGCTTTCTCTCGCGAACCCCCTCTTACGAGCAATATATATTGTAACATTTTTCGCTTTTTCTGTAAATATCCAAATGCACTGAAATTTGTGCCAAATAGTCAAAAAATCATGACAGTTTTCAACAACATACACAAAAATATCGCGCTTTTGTTGGAATTACAACATCGTGGACAGCGTCAGCCAGCGTCAGAGAAGTGAAAATCTCAGGCTTTTTTGTAAAGTTCCGTAAGCTTTTCATAGAGTCCGTCGACGTATGTGAAGTCGTCGGGAGCGACTCTGAGGCTCTCCTTCGGGAAGTATTCGATCGGGAATTTCGCGCACTCCGCGATGCACTTCACCTGCGCCGACGCGGTTTCGATTCCGCAGGGGAGGAATTTTCCGGGGTCGCCGACCGCCTCGACCGCGAGGTTAAGCTTGCGCATTCCGTTCGCGAAGGGGTCGCCGTAGTCGATGACCTTATCGCCGACTCTGCCGAAAATATGTCTGACTTCGCCCTCCTCATATGTGATCGTTCCCTTTTCGAAGCGGTATTCGAAGAAGGGATCATGCTTCTTTTCGGTCGCGTGGGAGGCGATGTAGAGCGATTTCGCGCCGTTTGCGAACTCGCAGTCGATTATCGCGGTGTCGAAGTTCTCGATCGGATTTGCGCGGAAGAGCTTCGCTGTCGTCTTTATCGGCGCGAGAGCCGAGTCCATAGCTTCGCCGAGCGTGAAGAAGATGTTATGGAGATAATGCGCGGCGGCGTTATTCGCGACGCTGTCAAGGATCAGCGTGCCGTCGGCCGCCTTTATCTTCCCCGCCCATCCGGTTCCGCGCTGGAAATAGGCCTTGTTGCGCGGCCAGAGGACTACCGTTTTAAGGAATTCGGGCTTTCCGTAGATTCCCGAGAGGACGTCCTTCTTCATCGAGAGAATCGCGTCGCTGTACGACCACTGGTAACCGATCATGACGAATTTTCCGGCCTTATCGCGCGCGCTTATAAGCTTTTCTATATCATCGGCGTCGCCAGTGAGGGGTTTTTCGCAGATGACGTTCGCGCCGTGGCTGAGAGCTTCGATGATCATCGGCGTATGGAACTGAATCGGAGTTGAGACGCAGACGAGGTCGCAGGAGTTTTCGGCGTAGAAATCGGCGGTTGAGGAATAGATTTTCCAGCCGCGCTTTGCGATCTCGTCGAGGTGTTTAGGATTCGGGAAGGGTTCGACGAGTCCGACGACCTCGACCTTTCCGGCGTCGGAGAGTTCGAAGAGACGTTTCAGGTAGAGTTCGCCATAGCCGCCGAATCCGGCGAGCATGACTTTGACTTTTGCGTTTGACATATTGTTGTCCTCCAGAATTTTCGTTACCAGTATTATAAAACCCTTCCGGAGAAATGTCAAGACTCCGGAAGGGTTTTTGGTCAATTTTCTGCGTTAAAGCGTTTACTTGGTCGAATTTCAGCCGCCGATTATCTTGTTGACAACCTCGCGGAGGTCGAGAATGTACTTTTCGCTTCTCGGGTAGGAGGTGAAGGTCATCGGAGCCTCGCAGCCGTAGTCGATCAGCGAGACGACCGCGTCGCGTCCGAGCTTGGTTTCAAGGAGCTGGAGCGCGCGCATATCCTGAAGTGCCTCATAGAAGAGGAGCGCGTGGAGCGAATAGACGGCGCGTCCGTCCTTTCCGGGGTAGACCGAGAAGGTGTCTCCGGCCGGAACCCAGTTGTCGCCCGTGAGATCGAGGTAAGGATTGACCTCGGCAAGCGATCCCTGCGTGTACCAGAAGTTGAAGCCCCACTGGAGGAAGCCCTTGATGTCGTACTTATAGAGCTGTTCGCCGAGAATTCTCGTGCGCTGGCCGGGCATCGCGACGAAGCGGTTAGAGACGTCAACGGCCTGACCGCAGCAGTAATAGGTCCAGAGATCCGGAACGTGATTCTCAAGGAAGGGGACGATGTGATTTGACGCCGGAACGGGGGTAGCGACGGCTCCGGTCTCGTAGAACTCATAGCTTGAGAGCGCGTCCATGACGTGATAGCCCTCGAGTAGATCAGCGACGGTATTCTTCGCGGCGGTGTAGCTCTGAAGCTGCGAGAGCTGCGGCTCGTCGGAGATGTGGAACCAGCACTGCTTAGCGACGCCGATCCGTTCAAGCTCGTTTACAAGAGACTTTACAAAGGCGCGGATGAAGGTGGTGTACTCTTCTCCGGTCGCGTCAGTATCCCAGCCGAAGATCCGCTTTGCGCCGCCCTCGACGTCGGTAGCGACGACCTTGGGAGCGTGGATCGCGCCCCACTGCGAGAAGAGATGCGAGATCTCGAAGTACTTCATTCCCTTCGAGAGCGCGAGGTTTATGTAGCGGTCGAGCTTTTCAAAGCCGAACTCATATCCGTCGTGAGTGAGCGCGACGTCGACGAGCTGCACGGTCGGTCTCTCGTGGCCGATCGCGGTGTCGAGCGGAGGAGTGAGTACGGGAGTGAGGATCATATTGACGCCGCACTTTGCCGCCGCCTCCATGTAGTTTCCGATGATCTCCCAGTGACGCTCGGAGAAGACCTCGCAGTTATAATAGGTCGCGAGGCAGTCGTTGTGGAACCACTGAGTGTGGATGAGAGTCTGCTCGGGGAGCGACGCGCCGATGACCTTGAGATCAATTGTCGAGGCCGAAAGCTCGTTTCCGGCTCTGAGGCCGACCGTGAGCTTATAATCGCCGGGCGCGATTCCGTCGGGATTCTCGACCGTGATCATGAGAGTATGGAGTCCGGTGTTGGTCGCGACGATCGAGTCGCCGGGCTTTACCTCGACGAGAAGATCCGGGAAGAAGCCGGGTTCGCGGCGGAGATAATCAGCGTCAGCCGCGCCGGGAAGAGTAACCGGGACGTACTCGACCTTATATGCGGCTGCGTACTTCGAAAGTCCGCCCTCGATTACAAGCTCGGCAGCGATCCTTCCGGCGTTTTCGGGGAAGTAAGCGAGCTGGAAGGAGAATCGCTCGTTCATGAGCATTGAAGCCGACGTGAGTTCCTTTTTATCCTCGATCTTTTCGTCAAGGAAGCATTTTTCGATGGAGGGGAGAATTTTTGTTTTGATAGCCATAAAATCAACCTGCCTTTTTTTGAAATAAAATTCTGTGATTATATTATACACAAAAATTTCGTTTTTTGCAATGGACAAAGATCGCGAAAAAGTGGACTAAAGTTGAGTCGTGCGCGGGTTATTGTACGGAATGGGGACGTTCATGGAAAAACGGCGTTTTCTATAGACAGACTGCCTTATCAAGCTGGTATCAGCGCGCCGATTCTCTGTTTGCATTACGCCTTCAAAGGGAGCGCGAAG
>CAKSVM010000137.1 GCA_934503195.1 uncultured Eubacteriales bacterium | reverse complement strand
ATCACCGAAGGACTTGAGGACGAGTTTGAAAAGGTCAAATCGAAGCGTTCGCCGAAGGATTTCAGCAAGGAACATATCCAGTACGGAAGAAAACGCTATGACAACAGCACGGCGTTTTTCAGAACATATTATGGTGATCGGGTCGATGAACTGACTGAAGCAATACGACGTTACAAGCAGATCAAGGGTAAGCATCAGAAGGATGAGCTGTACTTAGCGGATTTGCTCCGCTGACCATCAAATGAATTTGAAACTTCCGTAATAATTTAATATTTATATAACCATATAGTAAATCAATCCGGATACCCGGTGACAATAGCATCAACGCAAATCCATCAAAGCCGCAGTTAATATATATAACAATATAGGATGTACAGATAAAGCACAACAGTATAAAGACATAAAAGTAAGCGTAATAAGTCAACCCCAAATCAAAGTAAGTCAGATTCATCCTATACCAATGCACGCTGATCTATAGCAAGAGCGTAAGATGTATCACAACGCTCTTTACCGATATAGTTCATACGGTAATAAAAAATAAAAGCCAAAAGCGAATCGGGAACTGCCAGATAAACGGCAGTTCCCATTTCTGTCTCAGGATTTACTCCGAGCAGCTTCTGAATCGTTCGATTGCGAAGAGAATCCCTTCACAGACCGCGATCAGCACGGCAATGATTATATTCGCGTTCATGAGCCTCACCTCCTTTTCAGGCAAATTCCTCGATCAAAACCACCCGTCGTAGAAGCAGCTCTCGATCTCATCAGGAGTCATCCCACTCGCCGCCATTGTCTCAACCTCACCGGGCGAGAATCCGAACACGCCCGCGACCGATTTCAGGTCATCAAGATAGCTTTCGGTAGACTCCGGCTCATACAGAATATCCGCTGATGTGTATCTATCGGAAAGGAATCCGTATTCCCGGAGCATAAGTCTATCTGTGCTGAACTCGGACATCGACCTTCCGGTTTTGTCGATCCTCAAGATGCTTCCCATGCCGAAAATGATCTCCTCCCGCTTTCCGTGGGATTTCAGAAAGTTCAGCTTGCTAACGGCGAATTCGAGAAGCTCCTTTGTCGAGGCGTAAAGATACAGTCCGCTTTTCTGAAAATGAAAGATGTTGCACGGATTATTCCCTTTGACAAAATACATGGTGCCGGCATCGTCAAGCAGAGTGAAAGTGAAGCTCCCGTCGAGCTTTTCAGCCATAGCCGCGAGAGACATGAAATCAAGCTTCCCGGAATTCTCGATCATCTGAACCGCCACATAGCTGTCGGTCTCTATATTTGTCTTCGGGAGTGACAATTCTTTGCGTAACTCATCATCGTTCCAGATAACGCCGTTGTGCGCAAGTGAGAATGAATGTCCCGGAACCCAGCCTCCGAACGGGTGATTGTTGCGGTTTATTTCCTGATCGCCTTGAGTAGCGAGCCTTGTGTGTCCTATAACTACCGAAGTGCCGGTTGGAACTTTGAATCTCAGCTTGTGCGCCGGTTTCGGACGCTTGAAGATTCTGAGGTTTCCGCCGGAATTGTACGCGATACCGGAGGCGTCGCTCCCTCTCGACTCGCATACTCTCGCGAGTGTGTTGATAGTGAGGTCAAGCTGATTCTTAGTGAGGCTGTTGTTAAAGTCGATCACACCGAAAAGACTGCACATCAGAGTTCCACCTCGCTTTCAACCGGATCGTTTATGTAGAGCTTCCGCTCTTTGAGATACTGAATAAGCTCAGGCTCATTGACAGAGCCGACAAATCCGCTCCACGACAGATTCCTGATCTCATCGTCCGAAAGCATCATCGCGAGCGAGCAGATATGATCGACAAGCTGGAGAGTCGCGATGAGTGTGTTCAGCTTCAATGTCCCTCTGAATATGCGGAACTCGATTGTGTCGCGGTTTGAGAGATTGACGCAGGTGTAGCGGCTTCCGCCTTTCTTGACGTGTTCGAGCATTTCGGACGGTCGGTCTTTGTAACCGTATCGCGAAGCCCAACGGTCGAGCTGACGCTGTGTCCGACGCGAGAAAATGAGCAGCTCGTTCCAGTTCCGCTCGACGAAGTAGAGTATCCGCGCGATTGCCTTATCCTGCTCGTCCTCATAGATTCCGAAGGCGTTGCGGCTGACATGAATATGAAGTCCGCAGGTATCGGTCTGGTGCGAACGGTAACCAAGTTCAGTCGCTTTTTCGAGAATTGATTTCCACGGCATATTGTGTTCGTGGAATGGAAGGCTCATCGGATGAGTGACTATCTCGAATCCGTCGTCAAGCGATCCGTCATGCTTGCAGTAGATGAGTTCGGCGTCTGCGTTTGAAACAGCCGAGAGCGCGTGGACATTGTCGTCTGATTCGCCGCCGTCGTCGATTTCAAGCTCGACACCAAAGAATCTCGGACCCTCGCCGTAGAAGATCGGCGAGGGTTTGTAATAGTAGTCGTGTACGATGTCCGACTCCGAATTCAGGATATTGAAGCATTCCTCGCAGTAGACATAATCGTCGCCGGGCAGGCTGTTCGCGTCGTCATTTCGGATAAGTCTTCCGCAGCGGTCGCAGGTTGTGTAGTTCGATTCATAGCAGTTCACGCAGAGCGGAAAATCCGGTGTTCCGGCGTTGTCGTCGATACGGATTCGCTCGCCGCAGTCATGGCAGAGGACAGTCTCGCGCTCAAGGCAGTCGTGGCAGAGAAGCTCGTCGTCAAATTCGGTCAGGGATTCGCTGGGATAAGGGGTGTTGCATATGGTACAGGTTTCCATTGGTTCCTCCAAGAATATAAAAATTCCCGGAGCGGGTTGCTCCGGGGTCATGAGTATAATATATAATTGATTTGTGGGAGGATTACGGAATTTGCGGTTAGTATGCGGTAATTGCAGTAATGCTTATTTTCAGCTTTAGTTCAGATGTGTGTTTTCTATTTAACGCATACCGTTCTGCTCCACACGCTTGACAACCATCCTCGCCTGTGCTATAATATTTTCAGAAATTTTTTTCTGGGTCATGCAATAAAACATAAAGCTCACGCATTATACAGATGACAGGAGAGATAGGATCTATGTTTTGTATTCTGACAGCCGCGGTCTTCGGACGATCGACGGAGATACGCGAACAACCGAATATGAGCGAGAACGCCATACTCCGCGAGCATCTTATGAAAGTAGCGTCCGGCGACAAAGCGGCGTTTTCTGAGCTTTACGATCTCACGAGGACAGCCGTCTACGGTCTTGCGCTGAGCTATATGAAGTCGGCGCACGACGCGCAGGATATCACGCAGGATACCTTCGTCCGAGTCTGGGAGTCAGCCGGGCAATACAAACCGACCGGTTCGGCAAAGTCGTGGATTCTGACGATATGTAAGAATCTGTGCCTGATGGAGCTCCGCAAAAGCGGTCGTACAAAGCTTCTCGACGACGAGGAATGGGACGCCATTCCCGAGGACGCTCAGGGGCTTTCGTTTGAGGAAAAGGATCTCCTCGGCAGCGCGCTGAAACTTCTCGACGAGACCGAACGCAGAATTGTGATTCTTCATGCCGCGTCCGGACTCAAGCACCGCGAAATCGCAAAGCAGCTAGACATTCCGCTCCCTACTGTCCTGTCAAAATACGCGAGAGCAATCAAAAAACTCAAAAAACATATGGAAGGAGACGACCCGAATGAATGAAAGAGAGATCGAAAAGCGTCTGAAAGCCGCGATAGAAAAGACCGCTCCGAACGACTTTTCCGGCGTCCTCTCCCGCGTTTCTGATGAGAAAGGATCGAAAGTCATGACAATGAAAAAGAATTACCGCAAGCTTATGAGCGGCGCGATAGCCGCCTGCCTCGCCCTTGCCATTCTCGGCGGAGGAGGAACATACTACGCGAAGGCGTACTCCGTCTCGTCAATCGTCTCGCTCGACGTGAATCCGAGCATCGAGCTGAGAGTAAATTCGCGCGGGAAGATACTCGCCTGCAATCCGCTTAACGATGAAGCGATTGCCATACTCGCTGACATGGACGGCGGAAAGGATCTGAAAGGCGTCGACCTCGGAGTCGCGGTCAACGCGCTGATCGGTGCGCTTGTGAGGAACGGCTATCTTGACAGCGTCTCGTCATCGATACTTATTTCTGTAGAGGACAAGAACGAGGAGCGCGCGGCAAAACTCCGCCGTGAGGTCACCGAGACAGTCGATTCGGTTCTGGCAGCAAACTCATCCGGCGCGTCGGTGCTGAGTCAGACGCTTAACAAGGACACAAATCTCGACAGCATCGCGAAGAATAACAACATCTCGACCGGAAAAGCGGCGCTTGTAAGTCAGGTGTGCGCGCTGAATAAGTCGCTTGACCTCACGCAACTCGCCGCGCTTTCAGTCGATGAGCTCAAAGACCTTATAGAGGTCGGCGCGCCGGGAATGCCGATAGGGAAGAACATGGCAATGTCCGCCGCGCTGAAAGACGTCGGAATCGCTGCTGATCAGGCACATATTGAAGTCGATTCAGACATAGACGACATCCCCGCGCATTATGACGTTGAAATAGAATATGCCGGAGTTGAATACGAGTACAAGATCGACGCCTACACCGGCGCGATAATCGAAAAGAAACAGGAGAGCCACACCGGACACGAAACAATCGTTGTACCGGCGACTCCGGAAAAGACAACCGACATCGGGCTTGAATCCGCGAAAGCGATAGCACTTAAGCACGCAGGAGTTTCGGCTCAGAACGCCGTCTTCACAAAGTCCGAAATTGACCATGACGACGGAGTAATCGAGTACGAGTTTGAGTTCATCGTCGGAAACATCGAATACGAGTGCAATGTCAACGCCTCCGGTAAAGTTATCAAGTTCGAGACCGAGACGCTTGACCATGACGACGAGCATAACGAAACCCACCACGAAAGCCATCACGACACCATCGTTACCTCCGACATCGGCGAGGAAGCGGCAAAGTCCGCCGCGTTCAGACACGCCGGAGTTGACGCCGCAAAGGTCTATGAACTTGAAGTTGAGCGCGACATTGACGACGGTTGGCTCGAATACGAGATTGAGTTCAAATGCGGCAACATGGAGTACGAGTACAAAATCGACGCCTACACAGGCGCGATAATCGAAAAGAAAACCGACACCCACACCGGACACGAAACTGTCGTCGTCACTCCGACTCCGGAAAAGACAACCGAAATCGGGCTTGAAGCCGCGAAAGCGATAGCACTTAAGCACGCAGGAGTTTCGGCTGAAAACGCCGTCTTCACGAAGTCTGAGATAGATCATGACGACGGAGTCATCGAGTACGAGTTCGAGTTCATTGTAGGAAACATCGAATACGAGTGCAAGGTCAACGCCTCCGGTAAAGTTATCAAATTCGAGACCGAAACAATCGACCATGACGACGAGCATAACGAAACCCACCACGACACCATCGTTACCTCCGACATCGGCGAGGAAGCGGCAAAGTCCGCCGCGTTCAGACACGCCGGAGTTGACGCCGCAAAGGTCTATGAACTTGAAGTTGAGCGCGACATTGACGACGGTCGGCTCGAATACGAGATTGAGTTCAAATGCGGCAACATGGAGTACGAGTACAAGATCGACGGTACGACCGGCGCGGTACTCGAACATGAAGCCGATTATGATGATTAACTGACAATATAATAAAGATACCGCCGCCGGACAGAAGTCCGGCGGCAGATTTGTATATTCAGATACTCACAGTTTTTCACAAACTGCCTTGCAACGCTTCCGGTTGAACGCGATGCCGTAGGCGATAAGGTTTTCTCTGCCTTCATTCCGGAGCTTTTCGTCATATCTCCGCGT
>CAKSVM010000136.1 GCA_934503195.1 uncultured Eubacteriales bacterium | reverse complement strand
AATTGTTCCAATACTTTCAAACTTTTTTGAGATTTTTTGAAAAAATCTCGGAATGGATGGGATAGGATTGATTTAAGAACATTATAGCTGAAAGCTGTGAATAAATCCATTGCTTTTCGTAACGGCAAAAAA
This sequence comes from uncultured Eubacteriales bacterium, assembly GCA_934503195.1. GTDB lineage: Bacteria > Bacillota > Clostridia > Oscillospirales > CAG-272 > Flemingiibacterium. The sequence goes on along the minus strand of CAKSVM010000136.1, from coordinate 5,651 downwards.
ATAGCGGGTATCCGGTGCTCACCGGATACCCGTTATTTCGTTGCCAACCCTGCATGACAGATGCCCCAGTCGTAATTTTTAGAATTACTGTCTTATGAGCACCCGTGTAAAGATGCGGGAGATGTTTTTTGGGGTACACGCGGTTGGCGCGGGTACCCCATCGCTCCGCTCACATCGTGAGCTTCATAATCACCCCGTTCAGGAACGCGGCGAGCTTCTTCGGCGGATCCCTGTCCTCGCTGTTCAGCCACTCGCGGATGAGCGCGTAGCCTCCCTGATAGAAGAACAGGCAGAGCTGCTCGCGCTCGCGCGGGGAAAAATCCTCTGGGATCGTCTTTTCGATCCGCATCCGTATCGCCGGAAGATTAAAGAGCTTCGCTGAAAAATCCTTGTCAGGCAGGGCGTTTATCAGTATCTTGTAGCTTTTCTCATTCTCGTGCAGGACTTCCAGAACCCCGCACAGAATGTCCTCTCCGTCCGCGCCGCGCTCCGACAGAAGCTCTTCGAGTTTGCCGAAGTGGTCGTTCTCGATGTCGCTGAGAAGGTCGTACTGACTGCCGTAATACTTGTAAAATGTCGTGCGGTTGAGCTGCGCCGTGTCGCAGAGCTCATAGATTGAGATTTTATCAATCGGCTTTTTCTCAAGCAGGCGCATGAGCGCGTTCTTCAGCATGGTCTTGCTGACACGTATTCTCTGGTTTTCCATGATTACCCTCCTCGAAAAACAACAAATTCATTTTATGTGTTTATCACAAAGCAGCACGTCCGTGATGTGTGTACAACTCAACGATATGAAATAAACAGTCGGTTGACTTTTCCGGCTATCTACAGTATACTATATACAAAAGAAAATGTCAATAGCCTGAGGGTAAGAGGAGATACGAAAGATGAAAATTTACAATTTTCTGGTAAAACGGCGCGCGGTGGTTCTCACCGTGACGCTGGTCATTGCGGTGGTATGCGGCGTGCTGATGTCCGGGGTGGAAATCAATTCCGACCTCACGAAATATCTTCCGGACGATTCCGCGATGCGCCGCGGAATGGAGCTTATGGACGAGTATTTTCCGGACGGCGAAAGCTATACGATCCGGGTCATGTTCAAAGGGTTAGGCGGGGATGAGAAGGACAGCGTCAGGGAGACGCTCTCCGGGATAGAAAACGTCGACAGCATTGAATACGACCCGGACAGCACCGACTTCAACAAAGACGGATATACGCTGTTCGTGCTGAGCACCTCCTTTGATTACGACTCCGATGAGGAGGCGGAGATTGAGGAAAGCGTCGCCTCCTTATTCGACGGATACGACGTCACGATCCGCAACGACAGCCTGAAATCGCCGGAAATTCCCATAACCGTCTATCTTTCGGCGTTCGGAATCATTCTGGTGATTCTGCTCATCTCCTGCGGCTCGTACTTTGAACCGCTGCTTTTTCTCATCAACATCGCGGTCGCGATTGTGCTGAACCTCGGGACGAACATTTTCCTCGGGGAGATCTCCGACATCACATCCGGCGTCGCCGCGATATTGCAGCTCGCGCTGTCGATGGACTATTCCATCATTCTGATGAACCGCTACCGTCAGGAGCTTGAAAAAAACGACGGATGCGAAGCCGCCATGACGAGAGCTCTGCGCGCGGCGTTCGGCTCGATCACCGGAAGCGCGGTCACAACGATCGTCGGTCTGCTTGTCCTGCTCTTCATGCGCTTTAAGATCGGAACTGATATCGGCATCGTGCTCGCGAAAGGCGTGGCGTTCAGTATGCTCTGCGTCTTCACGGTGCTCCCGGCACTGATTCTGGTATCCAACAGGGCGATTGAGAAGACAAAGAAAAAGCGGCGCGGGGAGAACAGGGAAAACGGACCGCTCTCCGCCATCGGCAGATTCGAGTACCGCTTCCGTTTTGTCATAGCTCCGCTGTTCGTTCTGCTCATCATCGGCACGGGAATCTTGCAGACAAAGACCGCCACCGTCTACACCCTGCGCGACAAAGACCCGATAGCCGACGTGTTCCCGTCCGAAAACACGCTCGTTCTGCTCTATAAGAACGAGGATGAGGAGGCTATCCGCGGCATTCTTGACGATGTGGAGTCAGACGGCAATGTGAAGAGCGTTTCCGCGTATGCCACAACGCTCGGAAAGGAGTATACCGCCCAGGATATGTACGATACGCTTTCTGGCATACTCCAATCAGACACTGACGCGGAGCTGTCCCCGAATACGCTCGGAATCGTTTATTACGATTATTATGAAGACGGCAGGATATATCCGATGACTCTCTCGGAGTTTGTCAGCTTCATGGAAGATAAGGTGCTTGGCGATCCGGCGTACGCCGCTTTCATCGACGGCAACACCGCCGAAAGCATTCAGTCGCTTGGCAGACTGACCGACAAATCCGCGCTCATGACGCCGCTTTCGCCGGAATCGCTTGCCGGAGCACTCGGAATGAGCGGCGAGCAGGTCGCACAGCTCTTCATGATGCGCTATATGGAAAGCTACACGCCCGACAAAACAATGTCTCTGTATGAGTTCGTGACCTTCCTCACCGGAAACGTGCTGACAAATCCGGATTACGCGGCGATGTTCGACGAGAATACGGTCTACGCGCTCACGCGGACGAAGCATATCGCCGACGCGGTGATCGCCGATACGGCTTTCACGCCGGAAGAACTCGCGGAGTTTCTGGGCGGCGCAGACGAGGCTTCGCTCGCTGCTCTGTTCCTGTACCGCGCGAGCCTGACGCACAGCGACCAGGAATGGACGCTGTCGCTCGACGCTCTCTTCTCACATTTGTACGACCTGACGACGGACAGCCGGTTCGACAAACTCCTCACCGACGCACTCAGAGCCGAAATCACCGGCGCGAAGGACACGATCGACGAAGCGATCCGGAAACTGCGGAGCGATACGTACTCCCGCGCCGTCATCACCTCGGATTACCCGGATGAATCAGCTGAGACGACCGCGTTCATGAAACGCCTGAGCGACGAATGCGGCGCAAAGCTCACCGGAGAGCATTATTTCATCGGAAACAGCGAGATGGTGTACGAACTTGAAAACGGCTTTGACCGTGAGCTTCTGACCATCACGATCCTGACTGCGGCGTCGATCTTCGTCGTTGTCGCCCTGACTTTCCGCTCCCTTATAATTCCGGCGATACTCGTGCTCATCGTGCAGTGCGGCGTGTTCGTCACGGTTTCGGCGGTCGGTCTGTCCGGCGGCTCGATCTATTACCTCGCGCTGCTCATCGTCGAGTGCATACTGATGGGCGCGACGATCGATTACGGCATTGTGTTCACGAGCTATTACCGTGAGGCACGCGCCGCGTCCGATGTAAGGAATTCGCTTATAACCGCGTACAGGGGCAGCATCCACACTGTGCTGACCTCCGGCTCCATCATGGTGCTCGTTACAATGGTCGTAGGACCGCTCTTCGGGAACCCGGCGATAGAGCAGATTGTGCGGACGCTGTCTGTAGGCGCGCTCTCGGCGATTCTGCTGATACTCTTTATCCTGCCGGCACTTATCGCGGTGTCCGACAGGCTGATACGGAAGAGGAAGGATTGACCGCACGGGAAAGAATCCGCACACCGGATCAATCAGTGCGCGGATTCCTGGCAGGTCGCTTTCATGCAGTCGGATGGTCAGAGTAAAGAGGCGCGGACAGGAATGACTGCCTGTCCGCGCTCATTTGGTTATTCATTAAACAGATACGTCAGATACCCGTACCCCTCGCTCTCCATCTTCGCGTAAGGGACGAAGCGCAGCGACGCGCTGTTTATGCAGTAGCGCACTCCGTTCGGGGATTCCGGGTCACCGGTGAACACGTGCCCGAGATGCGAATCCCCGGCGCGGCTTCTGACCTCGGTGCGGCGCATTCCGTGGCTGTTGTCCTCAAGCTCGACTACAGCCGGTTCTTCGATGGGTTTCGTGAACGCGGGCCATCCGCAGCCGCTCTCAAACTTGTCAGTTGAGGAAAACAGCGGTTCTCCGGTGACGATATCAACATAGATGCCTTTTTCGAACTGATTCCAGAACTCTCCGGTGAAGGCGCGTTCTGTGCCGTTTTCCTGTGTGACGCGATACTGCTCATCAGTCAGCTTGTCGCGGATGGATTCGGCGGCTGGCTTTTTGTAGTCGCCGGGGTCGATGCGCAGCTTTGAGAACAGCTCAATCTCCGCCTTCGGGATGTGGCAGTAGCCGTTCGGGTTCTTCTCAAGATAATCCTGGTGATATTCCTCGGCGGGGAAGAAGTTTATGAGCGGTCCGATTTCAACGAGGAACTTCTTGCTGCGACCTCTTTCGATCTCCGCGATGCGCTCTACCGTCTCCTTTGCCGCGTCATTCGTGTAATAGACTCCGGTCTGGTATTGCGTGCCGACATCGTTTCCCTGCCGGTTCTTAACCGTGGGGTCGACGACATAGAAGTACGCCAGCAAGAGCGCGTCAAGACTCACCTCATCCGGATTGTACTCCACGCGGACGGTCTCCCGGAAGCCGGTTTTGCCCTCGCAGACCGTCTTGTAATCGGCGTCTTCCTCGCATGTGCCGTTCGCGTAGCCGCTTTGCGCGTCGATGACGCCCGGGATCGACTGCATCAGCTGTTCCATGCCCCAGAAGCAGCCGCCCGCAAGATAGATTACGTTTTCAGTTGTCTCAGTGACCAAACTCTCCTCCGACATACGCCCGGCTTCTGACTTCGCGGACGCGCCCTTTCGCGCGCACATTTCTTCACCGGGCAAAGCTCCGCACCCGCTGAGTGTCAGCATCGCGCAGAGTGCTATCGCGGCAATTGTCCGATACATACATTATTCCTCCTTTCGGGGAGGCTCCGCGCTTCCGGGTACTGATTCAAGACTGCTTTCGCGATAAAAAGCCGGTAAATCCAGAAGCCTCTTATCGCGAAAACCCGATCTGATTCAGTGCCCGGGATCTTTATTTCATGCTGTCGTTCACTATAGCCGTGTCGATCTGTTTTTGCAGTTCCTCCATCTGATTCTTGTTCGATATCGCGCCGACGATCGGGTCGCCGACAAGGTTTCCGTTACGGTCTACTACATAAGTGGTGGGGTAAGCGTATATGCCCGCGGTGAATTTTCCGGCGTCGCTGTCAGAATCGAAATATATATTGCGGTAGCTGACGCCGTTCTTATCGAGAACCTCCTTCGCGTCGGTGATCGACTTTTTGTCGCCGTCGAGCGTGAAAGCGTTGATACCGATGAGCTCACCGCCTTTTTCCGCGAGTTCCTTGTTCAGCTTGTCAAGATCACCGAGCTCACCGACGCAGGGTCCGCAGGTCGTGAACCAGAAATTCACCACGGTCACGGCGTTGCCGGAGAAGAGATCGTCGCTCTTGACATCATTGCCATCCAGATCCTTGCCGGTGAAGGACGGGAATTTCGTCATGTTCGCGTTGCCGGCGGGCATACTCATGCTGTCGTCGCCGGAGGATCCATTGATCTCCGGGAACTTGTTCTCAAGTTCAGTGAGCTTTGTCTCAATGTCGCGTATCTTCTCAGCCTCTCCCTTGATCAGGGTGTACTCGTCGTCCGAGAACTGACCCTTCGCGTTCTCGATGGTCGTTATGAGGAAGTCGCCATAGTTCTTGCCGTCCTCGGTCATGACCATGCCCTTGTCAGCCGACATGAAGAC
>CAKSVM010000135.1 GCA_934503195.1 uncultured Eubacteriales bacterium | reverse complement strand
GTTGTGCGATTGCGGCCACGGATCGTCATACCAGCCAATATTTTCGAGAAATACTTCGAGTTTATTGGGCAGAAGATACTGTTCAAGCTCGGTCATCGGGTAAAGCGGCGTCGCGTCGAAGAGCTCGAGCGCGGCGGTGCAGTGCGCCGTCGTGTGGAAGCTTGAATGCGTCCGCTCGTGGAAAAGTCCGGTCGCCGGATCCTGCATCGACTGAAGCGTCGTGATGAACGCGTCGCGCTCGATTGCACTTTTCGGCATTTTACCGATGGAGTAGAGGATGTTCGCGGCGTCGGCGCAACCGTACGGATTAACGCCGAGTTCACGCGTATTTTTCGCGTTCTGCCAGAGCCAGCGGCAGTACTTTCCGTCGGAAATCTTGTGCGAATCGACGATTTGCTGAATTTTAATAATGACGTCCTGAATGTTTTCCATGATTTTCTCCTGAAAAAGTGTAAATTCCGGCACAATCAGTTGATGCCGTCCTCGGACGGATAGCCGACAAAAACGACCTTTCCGTCCTTTTCGGGGCAGGCTCCGAGCGAGTGTTCGCTGCCCATGAAACGCGCGATTACCTTACCGCCCACGATCAGTTCGCAGTGTCCGACGCCGTTGCTTTTGTCGGAAATGAACGAAATTTTCACAGACCCATCAGTCGTGGCTGGCGAATCTGGCAAATTTCCAATCTTTTTTATCATTCCGGTCGAAATGTCGAAGCTCCAGAGCGACGAATCGCGCACGAATGTTATTTTGTCCATGTAGAACGACGGCCTTTTCGCCTCGAAGCCGAATTCCGCCAGCCGGATCTGACGCCCCGTCGAAAGGTCGATTAAGTTCAGAAACGACGTCATTCAGCGTCCCTCGACGATGTAGAAGTAGGGACTCGTCGGCGAATTCATCATCCGGAAGCAGGCGACCGTATAGAAGTGGCGGTCGAGCTTCGAAAGTTTCTCGCCGACAAGCCGTCCCTCGAGCTCGCCCTCGGCGTGGCCGGGATAGATCGCGATCAGAATTATCGCGTCGCGGTCCATTATTTCGATCGCCGAATCAATCGCGGCGAGCGTCGTTTCGTGCATCGTCGTGATCTTCCGGTCGCTTCCGGGCAGGTAGCCGAGGTTGAACATCCCCGCGCGGACCTTTTCGTGGACAAACTCCTTCACGCGGTGGTGCGACACGTTGAAAAGCGTGTAATTCGGCTCGCAGCCGGCCTTTTTCAGGTTCTCGGCCGACGAGTTCACGGCGTCGAGCTGAATGTCGAACGCGTAAACTTTTCCGTCCTTTCCGACCGTTTTCGAGAGGAATTCGGTGTCGTGTCCGCGTCCCATCGTGTAGTCGACAGCGACGTCGCCGGGGCGGAGATGGGTCAGAATAAAGTTTTTCTGAACTTCGAGGAGATCTAGCATTTTACGATCGGCTCCTTGAGATACGACTGCTTTTCGACAACCTCCATGTTCGGGGTTCCAATCGCGGTCGGCTTTACTTTGTTAAGGCATTCTTCATAATTCGTTCGGAAATCGCCGTATGTCAGCTCGCGGCGATTTATCGACTCGGGCGCCTTCAGACCGAGCTCGTAGAGCCACGGACCCTTGTAATCGACGCCTTCGAGCAGCGAAACGAGCTTCGGCCAGTCGATTTTGCCCTCGCCGGGGAGCCAGTGACGCTCGTTTCTGAAATCGTAGTCCGAAATGTGCGTCGTGACGATCTTCTTTCCGAGCAGTTCAACGAAATGCTCATGTGAATCAAGCAGTAAATGATTTACGTCAAAAGTCACACCAAGACGCTCGTCGGCCGAAACGATTTCATACAGTTCGTCAGCCGTGTTTCCGAGGCAGGTGCGGGGAAGATCCTCGACGGCGGCGATCATTCCGTACTCGGCGGCGATGTCGGCGAGCTTTGACATCGACTCCTGCGAGTAGCCGATTCTCGTCTGACGCTCGGCCGGGTCGGTCGGCTCAAGTGCGGGGTGGACGACCGCGATCTTCGTCCCGAGCTCCGACGCGCGGCCGGTGTACTCGCGGAAAAGTCCGAGCGTGTACTTTCTGACGTCGGCGTCCATGCAGGCCGGGTCGATCTTCGGGGTTCCCCAGAAGGGAAGGTGGATCGACCAGATCCCGATTCCTGTGGATTTTGCCCAATTTCCGACGGCTTTCCAGTCAAGATTTCGGTAAACCTCGTCAGACGACGACAGCTCGACGACGTCGACTCCGGCGTCCGCGCACTTTTTGAAGTTGTCCTCGGTGAAGATTCCGGTGGACATTCCGAATTTCCAGTTTGCTTTCATTGTTTATGACCATGACTTTTGCGTAGCAAAAGTTTCCTTTCTTGCTTTTTGGGGCACGGTTGGCGCAGCCAAATCGCGGCTTAAAAACCGCGATAGGGACACAAAATGCTGATTGAAAGCGTCAGCTTTCAATCTTTTAATCTTCCTTTCAAAAAAACAGCAACGCCACAAAAGGGGTCAGAGACCCCCTCTGCGGCGTTTTTCTCAGAATTTGATGAGCTGATTCAGTCTTGCCGACTCGAACGCGGCTTCCATGACCTTCATGTCAAGGCGCATCTGATCATGGGTGACCATCTGCGGTTCGATTCCGTCGATAGCCTTGACGAAGTTGCGGTAATAATCGTGGACATCCGAGACCGGACGCTCGATTTCGTACTCGTCGACAGTTATCGAATCACGCGGAGCCATCGTCTTGGTGAGGCCTGCCGCCGTTTCAACCGGAACGACCTCGGACTCGTGCCAGTGCTTGCACTTTACGACCTTGCACTTTTCGCGCCAGTCGGTGATCATCGCCGTGCCACCGCGACCCTGCATATAGAATCTCGGCATCGCGATGAAGTTGTACGTGCCGACCTCGATGTAGGCGCGCTTGCCCGACTTGAACATCAGTTCAAGCTTGAAACCATCGTCGACCTCAGTGTTCGTGATGTGGTCAAGACGGCAGAAAACCGTGTCGATCGGATCGTCCTTGATGACCATGAGAATCTGGTCGATGAGGTGGATGCCCCAGTCGTAGACCATTCCGCCGCCGTACTGCTTCATTCCGCGCCAGTCGCTCGGAATTCCGCGCGAGCCGTGGATGCGCGACTCGATGTTGAAGATTTCGCCGATCTCGCCCGAATCGTAAACCTGCTTGATGCCGAGAATGTCGACGTCAAAACGGCGGTTCTGGTGAACCGAGAAGATCTTTCCGGCCTTGTTCGCGGCGGCGATCATCGCCTCGAGATCCGCAGAGGAGAGCGTCACGGGCTTTTCGCAGATGACGTTCTTTCCGGCCTCGAGAGCCTTGATGACGACCGGGCGATGCTGATCGTTCGGGATCGCGACGGTGACCATGTCGACCGACTTGTCGTTAAGTACTTCCTCAAACGATTTGTACGCGTGGATTCCGCGCGACTCGGCGAGCTCGGCCTTCTTCGGGTCGATGTCGTAGATTCCGTTGAGGTGAACGACGTCGCTCTTGAGCGCGTGCTGAACGTGCCAGCCGCCCATTCCGCCGTAGCCGATTACTACTAAGTTTTTCATTGATTATGCCTTTCCCGCGCGCGAAAAAGACGCGCGCTTTTGTGAAAATCCGACGATTAAGCCCAGCTCATCGTTCCGGGCTTCGGCTCGGAGATGACGACCTGCTTTAAGAACTCGACCGCCTTGCGGAGTCCCTCGTCGATGGTCATGAGGCTGTCCTCGTGCTCGATCGACATGACCTTGTCATAGCCGACGAGACGGAGAGTCGATGCCATGTCTCTCCAGTACTGGAGATCATTGCCATATCCGATCGAACGGAAGACCCACGAGCGGTGGATTTCGTCGCCGTAGTGCTTCGTGTCGAGAACGCCGTGCTTCGCGGTGTTGATCGCGTCGATCTTGGTGTCCTTCGCGTGGAAGTGGTAGATCGCGCCCTCAAGCTCGCGGATAGCGGCGACGGGATCGATGCCCTGCCAGATGAGGTGGGACGGGTCGAAGTTCGCGCCGATCGTCTCGCCGACGGCGTTGCGGAGCTTTAAGAGCGTCTCGGGGTTGTAGACGCAGAAGCCGGGGTGCATTTCGAAAGCGATCTTCTTGACGCCGTGAGCGTTGGCGAACTTGACTTCCTCTTTCCAGTAGGGGATGAGGACCTCATTCCACTGCCAGTTGAGAATCGTGAGGAAATCGTCCGGCCACGGGCAGGTGACCCAGTTCGGGTACTTCGCGCCCTCGTGGTCGCCGGGGCAGCCCGAGAAGGTGACGACCGTGTCGAGACCCATCTTCTCGGCGAGGAGAACGGTGTCGCGGAAGTCCGACTCGAATTTCGCGGCGATTTCCTTGTTCGGGTGAACGGGGTTGCCGTGGGTCGAGAGGACGCAGGGCTCGATTCCGTACTTGTCGAAGGTCGCCATGAACTTCTTGAACTCATCCTCGTCCTTTAAGAGGACGGCGGGGTTGCAGTGAGCCTTGCCCGGGTATCCGCCCGAGCCGATTTCGACGGCCTCGACGCCGAGCTTCGAGAATATAGCGAGAGCCTCGTCGAGCGTCTTGTTGCCGTAGCAGTTAGCGAGAACTGAAAGTTTCATTATCTAATTTCCTTTCGGTTGCCGCCCGGCCGTGAAAGCCGGGCGTGATGAGGTTCGGGGGGAAAATCAGAATCTGTAGATGTCGCCGGTCTTCGCGGAGGTGTAGATGCCCTCGAGAATTCTGGTGACGCAGAAAGCCTGCTCGGGGAGGACGCAGGGGTTCTTGTCCTCGACGATCGCGTTGATCCACTGAGCGGCCTCGATGGCTGCCGGATCCTTCGACGCGCCGGCGTAGAAAGCTACTCCGCCCGCCTCAAGGTTAGCGGTGGTGACCGACTGGCGGCCGTTGATGATCGAGTTGATGCGGACGCCGTTCACCATATCGCCGCCGGCCTTGGTGCCGCAGACGGTGGTGACAGCCTCGCGGACGTCGAGCGTGTTGAGAGCCCACGCCGACTCGAGAACGATCGTCGCGCCGTTTTCCATGACGATGAAGCCGAACGCCGAGTCCTCGACGGTGAACTTAGCGGGATCCCAGTCGCCCCACGCGTTGCCGGTCTGAGTGTCGTTGTTGAGCTTGTGATATGTAGTACCTACGCAGTACTTCGGCTTGTAGTTGTCCATCGTCCAGAGGGTGAGGTCGAGCGCGTGGGTTCCGATGTCGATGAGGGGACCGCCGCCCTGCTCATACTCGTTGAGGAACACGCCCCACGTCGGAACGGCGCGTCTGCGGAGAGCGGTGGCCTTGGCGTAGTAGATATCGCCGAAGGTGCCCTTCATTGCCTCGGCCTTGAGGAACTGCGAGTCGGGACGCTGACGGTTCTGGTAGCCGATAGTGAGCTTCTTACCCGAACGCTTTGCGGCGTCAAGCATCTTCTGAGCCTCTTCGGAGTTGATGGCCATCGGCTTTTCGCACATTACGTGCTTGCCGGCGTCAAGAGCGTCGACCGTGATGAAGCTGTGGCAGCGGTTCGGGGTGCAGACGTGGACGACGTCGATCGTCTTGTCCTCGAGGAGCTTCTTGTAGTCCTCGTAGACAGCGGCGTCGGGGGTGCCGTAGTCGCGCTTCGCCTTCTCGGCGCGGTCGACGATGATATCGCAGAAAGCGACCATCTCGACGTTGGGGAGCTTCTTGAGGGAAGGCATATGCTTGCCGTTAGCGATTCCGCCGCAGCCGATTATACCGACGCGGACCTTATCGTTTGCGCCAATTGTAGTCATTGTAACTACCTCCAAAAATAAAATTTCACTTTTTTCAGGGCGATCACTCGTTTTTTTATGATCACACACATATATGAGAATCTTTTTTTCTGAAAAATGCAAGTAGTTTTTGTAAATTCACAAAGAATCAGCGTTTCGAACAATTTTTGTCACA
>CAKSVM010000134.1 GCA_934503195.1 uncultured Eubacteriales bacterium | reverse complement strand
CTCGCGGATATTGAGATTTACATAGACAATATTGCCGGGATGCAGATCCAGAATCTGAACGCTTGGATTGATGTTGTCCGTCAGGAATTGATCGCTAAACACAATCCCGACAAGGATGATCCGACACTTCGCGTGCTTGAAGCCGCGCATATAAATGACGATGAGTATTTCAGCCATCTTGTGAACGAGGATATTGACCGAATAATCCGTGACCTCCGTGAGAAGCACCGCAAAGACAGTACAAGTGCGCCCGAAGTTTCGGCTGTCCAGCAAATGAAGAAAGACCTTGATGAAGTAGCGAACTTCAAGGGGAGCAGGCTTGAAAAGCAGATCATACTCTACTGCAAGCAGCTTCAGATTGACTACAGGAAACTGACGCCTGAGGAATTCCGGTGGTTTATCCGGATTATTCAGAAGTCGAAGCTGAATAAAGGCGGGGGACGCGGAAGATAATGCCAAATCGCTCTCAGAAACAATCTATAAAAATTACACCCAACGAACGCCATGTGAAATAAAACATGGCTTTTTTTGAAATTTTTCCTATCCCCCGGCAGATTCAGCGAAAAACGTTGTCAGTCAGATATGAAGACCAAACGAAAGGAGAACCGCGATGGAAGACTCAAAAATAATCGCTCTTTTCTGGCAGCGCGACGAATCCGCTCTGAAAGAATTTGAAAAGAGCGTCGGAAAGCCCTGCCTTCGCGCCGCGCGGGAAATCACCGGAGATTCCCTTGACGCTGAGGAATGCTTTTCCGACACCTGTCTTGCCGTCTGGAACTCAATCCCGCCCGCAAAACCGGATTCTCTCTGCGGCTACGCGCTCCGGATCTGCAAGAATTTCGCGCTGAATGTCGTCAAGGCAAGAAGCCGCCGGAAACGCTCGGCGATCCTTGTCGAGCTTGACGAGTGCGTCACGGATTCCATCCCTGACCTTGAACCCGACGAGATCGGCAGACTTATCGACGGGTTCCTCGAAAAGCTCCCACGGCGTGAGGCAATAATCTTTGTCCGACGCTACAACCTCTCAGAGCCTGTGAAGGACATCGCCGCCGCGCTCGGCATGACCGAAAATCAGGTTTCAAAGATCCTGCAAAAGCTGCGCGGAAAGCTGAAAAAACATTTATCTGAGGGAGGAGTGAATATATGAAAGCAGAAAAATTATTCGAAGGTATCGGATACATGGACGACAAATGGCTTAGTCTCGCGGGCGAGCCGGTCAGAACAAAGAAGCCGCGTCACTTTGTCCTGTATGAGATAAAGAAGATTTCAGGAGTAAAGTATATCTGGGTATTCATGCTCGCCCTGCTGATCCTCAACACCTTTGCCGCGTGGTACACCGCCGGAAAAACCCCAACCGCGAATGAACCGGCGCAGATGATCTCAGACTTTTTCGACCTCTATTCCGAATCTCCCGCCGAGCTTGACGCTTATTACGCCGAAATACAGGAATTTGACGCGGCTCAGGAAACGCTCGTAAGGGACGCGATACGCGCGGGCGATCCCGACTTCGTGCCGGAAAGCCTGCCCGACATATATTCATCCGACCCGGGCTTTTCCGATAAACAGCTCTTTTCAAAGCTCTACGCGGCGCTCGGCGCGGAAGACGCTTACAGAGAAAAACTCGGCAGTGTCATAGTCCGAGCGAAGGAGAACCTCTCCGCCTATTCCGACATTGGGATAAATGAAAACTCATTCGCGTGGAAATATCAGAACCGCGTCATCACGCTCTACGAAAAGGCGCGCGACGAGGTGACGATAGAATCCGTCTATACACACGGCTGGGACGAATATTTCTCGTATGACACGGTAAACGTCTTTATCTTCGCGACGCTTCTGACGCTCTGCGCCGTGATCTTTTCTCAGGAGAACCAGACCGGATTTCTTCCGATAATGCGCGCATCGAAAAACGGCCGCGTAAAAACCGCCGCCGCGAAGATAATCACCGCGCTTATCATGACTTTCGCGGTCGTGATGAGCTTCACGCTCTCAAGTTTCGCCGTCTACGGTCTGCGGATCGGATTTTCGGGAGACAACGCGCTTCAGTCGCTTGAAACCTTTACGCTCTCACCGTACAGAATCTCAATCTTCGGATATCTCGCGGCATCTGTCGGAATAAAGCTGCTCGCGTTCTCGGTCTTTTCGCTGACAATAATCGCGCTCTCAGCCGCGCTCAGAAATCAGATAATAGTCTATCTATCCGGACTCGCTTTTCTCGGACTGAATCTTATTCTCAGCCGCCTTCACATCGAACCGCTTGACCTGATCTCATCAGCGTCGGTCACGCCGATTTTTGAAAGATACCGCGCGGTAAATGTCTTCGGAAACGCCGCCGGAGTTCTCCCGACGCTGATCATCGGATACGCGCTTGTCTTACTTTTCGCGGCGGTTCTGACGATCGTTTTCCACGCGGGAGGAATCGGGGAAATCCGCCCGGCGTTCATCGACTCGCTCATTTCTGATTATCTCATGCTCTCGGCAAAGCTCAGAAACAGACTCTCGCGCGCCGCGTCAAAGCATCCGCGCCGGGAAAGAGTCTACAGTTCATCTCTGGTACTCGCCGAGGTCTTCAAAACGCTGATTTCGTCGCGCTTTATCGTTGTGGTGGTCCTGATTCTCGCGGTCAAGGTCTGCTATTCGTACAAAGTGAACCGCCCATCCGATTCCTACGCCGACGCGGTATATAAAGAGTACATGACAAAGCTGTCAGGCGAACTGACCGACGAAAAGCTTGGATTTATCGTGTCCGAGCGTGAGATGATCAACGAAACGCTCGATAAAAAGACGTCGGTCGAGCGGGAATATAAAGAAGGTCGGATCGGGTTTGATGATTACCGCGCCTTTCTTTCAGACTACAACTATGCCTACTCGCGTTCAAAGCTCTTCTCAGTCATCGAGGATCACGCGCTTTACCTTCAGAATGAAGAGGACGCGACCGGAATCCGGGGGCAGTTCGTCTACGACACGGGGTGGAAGAAGCTCTACTCCGAAGGCGCGGATCTCTTCCTCTACGCCTCGATTCTGCTCCTTATGACCGGAACCTTCGCGGCGGAATACGCCTCCGGAAGCTCAAAGGGTGGATTTATCGACCTGCTCCGCTCGACAAAGAACGGACGGCGGAATACCTTCACCGCAAAGCTCGTATCGTCCGGAATCATCGCGCTGATCCTCTCGCTCGCGATGAACGCCACAGACGCGATAACCATAATGTCCGGCTATGAGCTTCCGCTCGGAAACGCGCCGCTCTGCTCGATTGAAATGTTCTCGGGCGCGGGCGTCGGGATAACGATAGCGGGATATTCGGTCGTCTTCTTCGCGACCCGGACACTCGGCGCGCTCATAATGTCGATGCTGGTCTGCGCGCTCTCGGAGCTTTTAGCGAAATATATCCCGATTCTCGGAACGGCGATCGCGCTGACACTTCTTCCGGCTCTCTGCGCGTATTTCGGACTCGCGGCGGCTGAGAAGCTGAACTTTCTGAATCTGCTCGCCGGGACGCCATTATTTATCGAGTCGTCAAAATCCGCGCTGTTCGGTAACAGTCTTGCGATGCTGACGCTCTGGCTGATCGCCGCCGCCGCGGCAGTCGCCGCCCTGCTGTTTCCGGCGAGAAAAATGTTCACGGAATGAAAGGAGTAATCATGAAAAAAGCATTATCCGCCGCGCTCGCCGCGCTTCTCATCGGATTAACCGTCACATCCTGCGCCGGGAAACCGCGCGCGGAATACACGAACTTCGATTCCGCCTGCCAGCTCGGAAACGTATATTACGACTGTGTCGGCGGGAACACGATATGGGATCCGGCGTGGAACGAAATCAGACACGGGCTCTGCTATGACCCGCTCTGCGCGCATAACGACATGAAAAATCTCTGTCCCGACAACACATGGCTGAACACAAAAGCCATCATCACTGACGGCGAAAGGCTCTATCTGTCCGCGCTCGACATGACGCTCACCGACGAAAACAACACGATGTACAGCCGTATCTGGTCGCTGAAGCCCGACGGCTCGGATTTTAAGGAGGTCTGCACCTACGAGTCGAGCGGAACGACCTACGCGGGCATAAGATATTCGGACGGGTATATCTACTTCGCGCGGAGCTTTTACCGCGGTGAAGGTTCCCGCGACGATCTGTATCAGAAGATCATGCGCGTCCCGGCGGGCGGCGGAAAGATTGAGGAGGTATCGGGAGAGCTCGAAGCCGGCACAAAATTCTTTGTCGACGACGATAACATCTACCTGATCTCACCCGACAGCGACGGCACGCCACGTCTGACGATCATCGGAAAGGACGGAAATGTCACCGAAAACGCCGCCCCGGACATCGAAGGCGAACTCGGCCGTATTCAGGTATACATGGGAAAGACCTATCTTCTCTCAGTGAAGCCGAGCGTTTATGAAGCAAAGCGCGCGGACGGGAGCTCAGCCATAAAAACGCTCGATCCATACGTTATATACCGCTTTGAGGAGGGACGAACAGAAAAGCTCGGCGAGGGCGATTTCGTCTTCACCGCGGACGGAATCCTGTTCACGGATTCCAATGTCGATTATATCGGCACAAAAACGCTGCCGAACGGCTTGTACGGTGAAAATGAAGAGGTGGATTTCTTCGCCGTGACGACAAAAAAGCTCTGTCTGCTCGACCCGGAAACTCTTTCGGTCACTGAGAGCGCGGTTGAAGGACTTTCCTTTGGCAACGAGATCGAAATCATCTGCGGCGCGGATGGCAGACTGCTCGCGGATATTTCGAACCAGAAAACGCTTTTCGACACCGGAAACAGCGGCTACCGCGAATGTCTGCTCGGCGTCGGGAAGAACGTGACTGTCATAAAGACCTACGGTCAGGGAGGTATGGAATGATCTTAAAACTCAACGGCGTAACAAAATCCTATGGCGCGAATCTCGCGCTGAACGGCTTCTCCGCTTCTCTGGAACCGGGTATCTACGCGCTTCTCGGGCCGAACGGATCGGGAAAATCTACTCTGATGAATATCATCACAGACAACCTCAAATCCGATTCAGGCGAAATCACCTATACAAGCGATGACGGTGAGACCGAGAATGTTCTCAGAATGGGCGTCCGTTTCCGAGAAAAGCTCGGCTTCATGCCGCAGTATCCGGGGCTTTATCCGAACTTCACTGTCGAGCGATTTATGTGGTATATGGCTGCGCTGAAAGGTCTGCCAAAGGGGAAGGCGAAAAAGGATATACCGGAAATCCTCGCCGCCGTTGAGCTTGACGATGTTCCAAGACGTAAGATCGGCGCGCTGTCCGGCGGCATGAAGCAGAGATTAGCACTTGCACAGGCGGTTTTAGGCGATCCGGAGATTCTGATTCTCGACGAACCGACCGCGGGACTTGACCCAAAACAGCGTATCTCTATCCGGAACTACATCTCGAAGATCGCGTTCAATAAGATCGTTATCATAGCAACTCATGTCGTTCCGGATATCGAGTTTATCGCGCGGGACATAATCATGCTGAAAAAGGGCGTTATCGTGGACAACGCCCCGCCGCACGAACTGACACAGAAGATTGAGGGAAAGGTCTGGAATGTCCCTTGCCTTGAATCTGAAGTACAGTCGATGCAGGATAAATTCCGTGTGACAAACATCGCGCGGGACGATGAGAGCGGGGATGTGCTGCTAAAGGTACTTTCGGAGGATATGCCGACAATGACTTCGAAAAATGTCACTCCGACGCTTGAAGACTATTATTTGTATGTTTTTGGGGATTCGCTATCGACAACTTAAAACACAAAGAACAGCAGAATGATAAGGTCTGCTGTTCTTTGTCTATAGTGAATATCGTGGCTCCTGTATGCGATATACACAGCATATTTTGGGAAACGCTGAACAAATAGCCCATATCCAGCGTCTACGGTCAATCACACATAGTTTACCACGCCAACAATAGCAATAACTCCGAAAAAGGGCAAAATGTGATGATTCCGCGCTATTCTATGCTCATTTCGACCCATTCAG
>CAKSVM010000133.1 GCA_934503195.1 uncultured Eubacteriales bacterium | reverse complement strand
GGAAACGACTCCGCCGAAGCACTACACGATTGAGACGCTGAACAATTACCTGAAAAATCCCTTCCGTGACGAGCTTTCGAAGTCGTCGGACGAGGACGACGCCGAGGAATACCGCGCGATTTTCGAGGGGCTCGAGCTCGGGACCGAGGCGACGCGGACGTCGATCATCGACAACGCGAAGAAATCCGGCTACATTTCATTAAAAAAGGACGTTTACACAATCCTTCCGGGCGGCGAATACCTCGTCGAGTCGCTTTCGCGGATGAAAATCGGCATGGACAAATATAAAACGGCCGAGCTCGGAAAGGCGTTAAAGCGGGTTTACCGCGGCGAATCGACGATCCGCGAGGCGACCGAGCTCGCCTGCCGCGAGATTTCGGAGGTTTTCGAGAGTCAGTCGGACGACGGTTTCGCCGGGGACGTGATCGGAAAATGTCCGCTTTGCGGCGGCGAGATTGTCCGCGGACGATTCGGCTACAGCTGTAAAAATTGGAGAAGCGGATGCAAATTCACGATCCGGTCGCCGATGGCGGGGCGCGTTATAAGCATTGAAGAGGCGCGAAAATTGCTCGAAAACGGCTCAACTGACGCGCTTGAGGGCTTCAGATCGAAAAAAGGAAGCACATTTTCGGCAAAGCTGAAGCTCGAAAACGGGAAGGTTTCCTTCGATTTTGAAGGAATTCCGAAAAAAACGTGGAACGGGTCGATGCCGGACGAGCCGACCGGATATTTCGGGAACAGCACAAATCGACCGGATGAATCGGTTGACCTGAACGAGGTGATTTCGGAAATTCCGGTGGATGACAGCTTCAATTAAAGAAAAAACGCTCATCGTGAGATGGGCGGTTTTCTATATGTCTGTAAAATTTAAGTGAACGCGGAAGGGTCAGATTATCGTGAGTTTTCCGTCTTCCCTGATCTCGACGCGCTTGCCGGGGACATTGTTGCGGACGAGATTTCTGACGTCGCCGACGGTTGACGAGCAGTTTATGACCGAAAGCTTCGTCGTTCCGATGCCTTCGAGCTTTGCGGGATTGTTGAAGCAGATCGGGCTGTTTCGGAGCGAGCAGTTCATCATCGTCATCGAGTCGATCGGGGTGACGACGCTGAGGAACGCGTTTCCGCCGTCGTGCAGAACCCTGACGTTTTCGAAGGAAATCTGCTCCTGAAGCGGATTTTTCGCGCCGGGATAGAACGAGCGCGACCATTTGTCGTGGTCGAAATGCACCGAGAAGGCTGTGCGCGGCTTGTATAGGAAGATGTCGCGGAAAGTGACGTTTCGGACCCCGGCGTCGTATGTCGAGTCGTCCTGAACCACGCACCAGTCGATGCCGTCGATGATCTTGTGTCCCTCGGAATGCGTCGGGCGGGTCTTTGAAATGTAGGTCGCGCCGTCGGCGTCCGCGAAGACTCTGTAGAGCTTTCCGTCTGACACGACCGTGTCGGATTTCTGAACTTCCATGCCCTCGAACCAGTCGATCCACGCGCCCGCGAGGATGCGGCAGAAGAATCCGGTCGTGTTCTCGGCGTTCAGGTCATAGCATTTTTCGATCACGCCGTCCTCGATAAAGCCGAGCTGCGGATTGCTCGAATCGTAATCGTGGCCGTTGAGCGCGATCGCGTCGTCGAATGTGCGGAATTTGCAGTTGCTGATTAAAAATCGCTTTCCGCGCCCCAGATGAATTCCGTCCTTTTTGCCCTCGATATAGCAGTTTGTGATAGTTATGTCCTCGAACGTACAGACGTGGATGCCGAAGTTCGCGGGCTCGAGGTCGGGGATCCGGATGTCGTCGAGCAGCAGGTCGCGGACGTAGAAGAAGGCGAGTTGGCCGCGGAGTCCCGGGATTTCGGTCTCTCCGGTGACGTTATTCACGAGGATTTTCGCGCCGCGGACGATTATGTGGCTGTCGAAGGTTTTTGTCAGCGCGCCCTTGTTGAGAAGAGCGTAGGTGAAGCTGCCGGTTTTCCGCAGAGCCGCGCCGTTCGAAAACTCAAACGTCGTGTCCGGGCCGATCAGCAGCGTTTTATCAATGTCGTAGATTCCGGGCTGTGAGATAATCACGGTTCCGCCTTTGTCGAGCGCGGACTGGAGAATTTTCACGTTTTCGGCCGGGCTGTTTTCAGGCGAAAGGCCGAGGAGATTTGCGTCGGTGTATGGCATTTTTTGTTCCTTTTCGTGGTCTGAAATTTGTCAAAACAGAGAATTTTTCGCAAAGAAGGCGGAAAAATGTCGTCGAAACGCCGAAAATTACTTATTTTCGAGTCCGACCTCGGGGCAGTGAAGCTTCACTCCGGCGGCCGAGAGCTTATTCTGAAGCTCTTTGACGTCGAGCGTCGCGAAATCGTCGCTCATTGCCGCCGCGGTTCCCGCCGCCTCGCCCGAAACCGCGCAGACCGGAATCACGCGCGTGATGTCCCAGAGCGCGTCGGTGACCGAAATGTTGCGTCCGGCCGTGATCAGATTCTTCACGTCATCGCCGTAGAGCGCGCCGAACGGCAGTTCGTAGACCGGGCCGCGCTTGCGCCAGTCGGAATAAAGTCCGACACTTGTCGGCTCGAACTTATGCGTCGGGGTGTCGTCGGGCGTCGCCACGCCGACTATGCGGCGGGTCATGCGGAGCTGCGGGATTGTCGGGAAGATCGTCGGGACGGTCGTGCCGTCGGCTTCGCGGAGTTTCATCGCGTCCTCGACCGCCTTCTGGTGCGCGAGTATCGTCATTTCGCTGATTTCCTTGGCGTCGATTCCGGTGAATCGGGTCGGGATCAGCTGCTGCGCGGCCGACTGACTATCGTTTCCGACGACGTCTGCGAATCCGAGCATCTTCAGCTTCACCTCGCCGGCCGTGTGGCGGTAGTACCACGCCGCGAGGACGTTGCCCTTGCTGTGGAGTGCGGTTTTCGCGCCGGACATCTGACAAATGTCGGCGTCGCCCGTGCAGTCGACGACCGACTTCGCGATTATCGCCGAGCGGCCGGATTTGTTTTCGATGATGACCGATTTGATCTTCTTATCTTCGACAATTGTCCCGACGGCGAGTGTGCCGTAGAGGATTCCGACGCCCGATTTCACGAGGAGCTTTTCGGCGTCGCACGCGAAGAGATTCGGGTTGTACTGAACCTCGAAGCGGGTTTTCGTTTTTTCCTCTTTTGTGCCGTTTTCGAGCCACGGACGCGGATTTTTGTCCTCGATCACGCCGCGCGAGACCGAGAGGCGGAGGAGTTCGTCGGCGATTCCGAAGCTGACCTGCGTTCCCGCGCCGTCGCAGAGCGGGAGGTAAATCGTGACGAGTCCGAGCGTAGCGAGGCCGCCGAGCATGAACTGGCGTTCGAGGAGGATGACCTTCGCGCCGGCTCTGGAAGCCGCGAGTGCGGCCGAGATTCCGGCGATTCCGCCGCCGCAGACGAGGACGTCGCACTTGTCCGAGACCGGAATTTCGCGCTGAGGTTCGGTTATATAATCAGACATATGTAGATCTCCAATCAATTTTATCTGATTTATTTTACCACATCCCGGCGGTTATGTCAAGGGAAATTGTAAAAAAATCGGAAACCACTGGACAAAAATCGGAATCTGTGGTATAATAATTCTGACGATTACAGAGGCTTTGAAAGGAGAAAAGATGAAGAAATACGAACATATTTTATTTGATCTCGACGGTACGCTGACCGATCCGGAGCGCGGAATCACGAGATCGGTTCAGTACGCGCTGGAAAAATTCGGAATCCACGCCGAGCTTTCCGAGCTTCGGAAGTTCATCGGGCCGCCGCTTTATGACTCTTTTATGGAATATTATGGATTTTCAAGAGAGCAGTCGGTTGAGGCGGTGAAGTATTACCGCGAGCTTTACTCGGGCGGCGGGGCGATGTATGACTGCAAGGTCTTCGACGGAATTCCGGAGCTTCTCTCGAAATTACGCGACTCGGGACGCGATCTGATCGTCGCGACCTCGAAGCCGTTTGTGATGGCTGAGAAAATTCTCGAAAAATTTGAACTTTCGCAATATTTTGATCACGTTTTCGGCTGTGAACTCGACGGACGGCGGACGAAAAAGGAGGAAGTGATCGAATACGCGCTCGAAAATCATCCGATCGACCTTGAAAAGTCGATTATGGTCGGAGACCGGCTTCACGACATTGACGGCGCGCATCTGAACCGGCTTCCGGCGGTCGGCGTTCTCTGGGGCTACGGGAGCGTTGAGGAATTCAATGAGCATCATGCCGATTTCATCGTTCGCGACGTGAACGAGCTTGAAAAACTTCTGTTTTCCTGAATAGAATTTTCCCCGCGGGCTAAAATATCCGCGGGGATTTTTTTTGATGGAGGAGAAATTTCAAGATGAACATGGACGACAAAACATATAAAAAATACGCCGAAAAGCGCGCGGCGAAGTCGAATCTCGGCGCGGACTGCGCGAAGGCGTTTTTCGTCGGCGGGCTGATCTGCGTGATCGGGCAGGCGGCGGGCGATCTTTACAAATCGCTCGGCGTGAGCGAGGAAAACGTGAAGGCACTTGTTCCGGTGACGCTGATTTTCCTCGCCGCGCTTCTGACCGGGCTGAACGTTTTCGACAACATCGCGCGGTTCGCGGGGGCGGGAACGCTTGTTCCGATCACGGGATTCGCGAACGCGGTGGTCTCGCCCGCGCTTGACACGAAGGCCGAGGGGTTCATTCTCGGCGTCGGCGCGAAGATTTTCACGATCGCGGGTCCGGTGATCCTCTACGGAACGCTGGCGTCAGTGATCTACGGCGTGATATTCTATATTTGTGAGAAGGTGTTCTGATGGCGCAGAAGGGGATAATCCGGCTTGAAAGCCGGCCGTCGATAATTTCGACCGGGCACATTGTCGGCAAAAAGGAGCATGAGGGGCCGCTCGGGCGGTATTTTGAGAAATTTGACGAGACCGACGAGTTCGGCATGAAGACGTGGGAGCAGTCGGAGAGCGAGACTCAGCGGCTCGCGCTCTGCGCCGCGCTCGACGCGGGGGGACTCGGAATTCACGAGATCGACGCGATTTTCGCGGGGGATCTGATAAACCAGTGCACGTCGAGCGGGTACGGTCTGGCGAACTTTGACGCGCCGTTCTTCGGGCTTTACGGAGCCTGCTCGACGATCGCGGAGGGGCTGATTCTGGCGTCGATGCTGGTCGATTCGGGGAAATTTTCGAAGGCGGCGGCGGTGACGTCGTCGCACAACTGTTCGGCCGAGCGGCAGTTCAGGTTCCCGCTCGAATACGGCGGACAGCGGCCGCCGACGGCGCAGTGGACGGTGACGGGCGCGGGGGCGTTCATCGTCGGCGAACATTCGGAGCCGCCGTTCATCACGGAAGTTCTGCCGGGGCGCGTGACCGACAAGGGGATCACCGACGCGAACAACATGGGCGCGGCGATGGCTCCGGCGGCGGCCGACACGCTGAAGCGGTATTTTGACGAGTCAGGGAAGAAGCCGGGCGATTTTTCGGCGATTTTCACCGGCGACCTCGGATTTGAGGGGAGCGGGATTCTGGTGGATTTTCTGGCGGCGGAGGGGTATGACATTTCGGGCGTTCACCGCGACTGCGGGCTTCTGATGTACGATCGTGTGGGGCAGGATGTTCACGCGGGCGGGTCGGGCTGCGGATGCTCGGCGTCGGTTTTATCGGCGTATATAATAAGGAAGTTACTTGAAGGCGAGTTACGGGACGTTTTATTTATCGCGACGGGGGCTTTAATGAGTCCGGCGAGCGTTCAGCAGGGATTGACGATACCGGGAATCGCGCATCTTTTAAGAATCACGGCGGAGGGGTAAGATGGACAGAATTATGGATTATATCTGGGCGTTTGTCATCGGCGGCGGGTTATGTCTGATCGCGCAGATTCTCATCGACAAGACGAAGCTGACTCCGGCGCGGATTCTCGTTTTATATGTTGTGAGCGGAGTGATTCTGACCGGGATCGGGGTTTACGGGAAGCTTGTGGATTTCGCGGGCGCGGGCGCGACGGTTCCGCTGACCGGGTTCGGTTACTCGCTGGCAAGCGGGGTGAAGAAAGCGGTGAGCGAGCGCGGGCTCATCGGGGCGCTGACTGGAGGTCTGACGGCGACGTCGGCGGGGATCGCGGCGGCGATCTGCTTCGCGTGGATTGTGGCGGTCTGCTTCAGGGGGAAGCCGAAGGGGTAAACCGAGGCGGGTACTATGAGGCGGCTGCGCCGCGGCCCCCCGCTTGCGGGGGGCGTTCGGGGGGCTTGCGCGGCCGAAGGC
>CAKSVM010000132.1 GCA_934503195.1 uncultured Eubacteriales bacterium | reverse complement strand
CAACAGACAGGGGACAAAGTGGTGGCTTTTAACCACTTTGTTCCCCCTGTTGACCGCGAAAATGTCAGGGACAAAAAAAGTCTCAGGGACACAGGGACAGGGACAAACATATATATAGCCTAAAATGTCCCTGTCCCTGAGGGACAAAGCAGCTAAAATGTCCCTGAGGACATGAGGGACAAAGCAGCTGAAATGTCCTTGCTTACATGAACAAATGAAACTATAAAAAGAAAAAAACACAGTCAACAGACAGGGGACAAAGTGGTGGCTTTTAACCACTTTGTTCCCCCTGTTGACCGCGAAAATGTCAGGGACAAAAATGTCTCAGGGACAGGGACAGGGACAAATACATATATAAGCGGTTTTGTCCCTGTCCCTGAGGGACAATATCGCGGCTTTGTCCCTGAGAGACACAAGGACAAAGTTGCGGCTTTGTCCTTCCTGTCCCTGACTCCTCACACCCTCAGTCGGGCTTGCCGTCATTTTTCGTTTTCTTTTTGAACTTTCCGAAGAAGGCTTTTATCTTTCCGCCGATCGGGTTGTGGCCGAGTCCCGCCGTAAGCCCCGCGAGCTTCGCGGCGAGGGTGTGCGAATCGTCGTCGGTCAGAGTCCGGTCTTCGACTCCGGTGTAGTATTCAAGCGTCTCGGTCGGGAGTTCACGCTTCGAAAGCCGCTTTTCGACCGCGATCTTGAGGAGCGAATAGAGTATCGAAAAGAGCGGAACCGCGATGATCATTCCGAGAAGCCCCATGAGTCCGCCCATAACCGTGATCGAGAAGAGCACCCACAGCGACGCCAGTCCCGTCGTCTGGCCGAGGATCTTCGGCTTTATCACGTTTCCGTCCATCTGCTGGATCACAAGGATTATCACCGCGAACCAGAGTGCCTTCATGGGACTTACGATGAAGATGATCAGAAAGCTCGGGATCGCGCCGATGAAGGGGCCCGCCACCGGGATTATGTTCGTCACGCCGACTATGACGCCGATCAGTATCGAATACGGTACGCCGCAGATCGCGCAGACCACAAAGCAGAGGATTCCGACAATCAGCGCGTCAAGGATTTCTCCTGTGATGAAGCTTCCGAAGGTTTTGTCGGTGAAGTTGCAGAGTTCAAGGACGCTGTTGTAGCTCTGCTGGGTTGTCACCGAGCGGAGAAGCTTTTTGAGCTGAGCCACGAGCTTTTCCTTTGACGCGAGGAAATAGACCGAGAAGAATATGCCGAGGACGACGTTTAAGAAGCCGCTGGCTATCCCTGAGAAGATTCCGACGACCTGCGGGAAGTGATCCTTTATGGCCACGGTGAGATCGGTAAGCATTTCCTGAACGGCCGCGGTGAGCTTTTCAAGGTCGAAATACTTGTCGAAAAGATCACTTATCGTGTTGACATCGCTTCCGAAGAGATCAGAGAATACCGAATCCGCGAAGAAGCGGTCGAGATTCGCCGTGAACTCGTTAATGAGCTTTGTCGTGCTCTGTATGTATCCGCCCATCTTGCTTGAGAGGTCGACGAAGCTTAAGTAGACCTGAGGGATTATCAGAAGAAGCAGTATCGTCAGGATTATCAGGATGATTATGAAGGTGAGGATCATCGAAAGCGCGCGCTTCGCGCTCTTCTGCCGCTTTGTCGTTATCTTGAAGCGGAAGATATGCTTCTCACAGAATTTCAGGATAGGGTTTGCGAGATAGGCGATGATGAGTCCGTACCAGACGGGGGTCAGGATCGAGTTGAGCTTTCCGACCGCGGACGATATCACGGGGAAGTTCATCGCGGCGGCCGCGAGGATTATTATCGCCAGCGCGACGAGGATCGTATAGACGGCGATTGTCGTATACTTCCGGTTCCAGTCGATTTTCAAGTTGGTTCCTCCGATTTTTGGAAAGGATTATTTTAATTAAAATTTTACCCCGGATTCTCTCATCTGTCAAGGGGGTCGGCGATTTATTTGCAGCGGCGAATTATAAAATTAACATATTGTCCAAGAAGCGTGAACATTTTCTGATGATTGCTCACGAAAATTGAAAATCAGGTGAATTTTGCGGTCTTGCTATTGCAAAATCCCTCGGAATGTGGTATCATAATATATATCTATAATTTTTCCCAGGGAGACACGTATGAATAAATCCGATATGACACGGGAACTTTCCGAAAGAATCCTCCGTCTTAAGAAGGAGAAGGACGCGCTTGTCCTCGCGCATTACTACCAGAGGTTTGAAATACAGCAGGTCGCCGATATCTGCGGCGACTCGTTTGAGCTGTCAAAGAAGGCGAAGCTCGCCGAAAACCGTCTGATCGTCTTCTGCGGGGTCAGCTTCATGGCCGAGAGCGCGAAGATCCTGAACCCCGCAAAGAAGGTAATCCTCCCCAGAGCCGACGCCGGATGCCGCATGGCGAACATGGTCACGCCCGAGGATATCCTTGAACTAAGAGAGAAGTATCCCGACGCGGCGGTCGTCTGCTATGTCAATTCCTCGGCGGCGACCAAGGCGGTTTCGGATATCTGCTGTACGTCGTCAAACGCTCTGAAGGTTGTCAAAAGCCTTCCGAACAGGCGGATAATCTTCGTCCCCGACAAGAATCTCGGCGGATACATAGCAAGGCTTGTCCCCGGGAAGGAATTCATCCTCCACTCCGGCTTCTGCCCGACGCACAGGAACATCACGGAAAAGGAGGTCGAAAGGGCGAGAAAAGAGCATCCCGGCGCACTCTTCGCGGTTCATCCCGAGTGCGAGGAAGAGGTGCTTGGTAAGGCCGATTTCATCGGAAGCACATCGCAGATCCTCGACTTCTGCGAAAAGAGCGGCGCGGAGGAATATATAATCGGAACCGAGGTCGGGGTCGTCGAAAGACTCTCATACTTCAATCCCGAAAAGAAATTCCACCTTCTGACGCCCTATCTCGTCTGCTCCGACATGAAGAAGACCGAGCTTTCCGACGTACTTTCCGCGCTTGAAAACGAGGAGCACGAGATAATTATGACCGAAGAGGAGATCGGAGCGGCAAGACTCCCGCTCGAACGCATGGTCGCGATCAAATAATTTTAAGGAGAAAATCAATGTACCTTTACGGACAGACACTTGACAGGATAATCCTGAATGCGCTTGACGAGGACGTCGGCACCGGAGACATAACGACCGAGTCGACGATTCCCGAGTCGAGAATCGCGCACGGATACTATAAGGCCAAGGAGGACGGAATCCTCTGCGGAATCGGAGTGGCGAAGAGAGTCTTCGAGCTTATCGACCCAGAGATCGAGTTCACGCCCTATCGAAGGGACGGCGACCGGATAGGAAAGGGCGAGATAATCGCCGAGGTCGTCGGAAAGGCGACGAATGTCCTCACTGGCGAGCGCACCGGGCTGAATCTTATGCAGAGAATGTCGGGCATCGCGACGAGAACCTCCGAGGCGGTGAAGGCCGTCGAGGGAACTAAGGCGAAGATCTGCGACACGAGAAAGACGACGCCGGGACTCCGGATCATCGAGAAGTACGCGGTCAAGGTCGGCGGCGGAACGAACCACCGCTTCAATCTCGCCGACGGGATTCTCATAAAGGACAACCATATCGTCGCGGCCGGATCGATCACCGACGCGGTGAGGGCGGCGAGGGAAAACGCCCCGCACACGCTGAAGGTCGAGGTCGAGGTCGAGACGTTTGAGGAGCTTTCGGAGGCTCTTGAGGCCGGAGCCGACATAATCATGCTCGACAACATGAGCTGCGAGGATATGAAGAAGGCGGTCGGGATCGTGAACGGCCGCGCGGTCACAGAGGCGTCGGGAAACATGGGCGACCGGGATCTGCGTAAGGTCGCGGAGTGCGGAGTAGATCTCATCAGCATCGGCGCGCTGACGCATTCGGTGAGGTCGCTTGACATAAGCCTGAAGTTCAGGATTGTCTGAGACGGAAAGATAAAGAGCAGAATGGAAAAGATCGAAGTAAAGCATTCATCGGGAAAGTATATGATTTTTGCCGGCGAGGATATTCTCGCCCCCGCGCTTTCGGAGTTCTTCGGAAGCCTTGAGAGGCCGTATGACCGGGTATTCATCGTCTCGGAGACGAACGTCTTCCCGCTTCATGGAGAGAGGGTAAAGGAGATAATAAGCCAGACCGGGGCTGACGTCTCGGGCGAATATGTATTCAGAGCCGGGGAGAGGTCGAAGAATCTCGCGACCGTTTCTGAGATGTACGACGCCTTCGCGAAGGCGAAGCTCACGAGAAAATCGCTTGTCGTCTGCCTTGGCGGCGGAGTGACCGGGGACATGGGCGGATTCGCCGCGGCGACCTATCTCCGCGGGGTTGACGTTCTTCAGATCCCCACGACGCTTCTCTCGCAGATCGACTCGTCGATCGGCGGCAAGACGGGAGTTGACCTCTCGGTCGGAAAGAATCTTGTCGGCGCGTTCCACCAGCCGGTCGCGGTGATCTCGGACAGCCGGTTTCTCGACACGCTCCCGGGAAGGTTTATCGACGACGGCATGGGCGAGGCGATCAAAACCGGTTGCATATCCGACGCGGGGCTTTTCGATGGCGTCGCGAAGAAGACGATCGGGCGCGGAGAGATGATCTCGAAATGCGCGGCCTTCAAGGCCGACGTCGTGACGAAGGACGAGTTCGAGACGGGACTCCGCAAGATACTGAACTACGGCCACACGATCGGCCACGCGGTCGAAAAGCTCGGAAATTTCGGGAGATTCTCGCACGGCGAGTCGGTCGGAATCGGAATGCTCTACGCGGCGAGAGTCGGCGAGAGACTCGGATATAAGCCGCTCTTTGACAAGATTAAATCCGCGCTTTGCGTGTGGGAGCTTCCGACCGTGATGGACTACCCGGCACAGGAGCTTATAAAGGCCGCGTCGTCCGACAAGAAGCGGACGGGAGACTCGGTCTCGTTTATACTCCTTGAGGATATCGGACGCCCGGTCGTGCGCGAGATCCCGATCCGTGAACTCGGGGGGCTTATAGTATGAGAGGAATATTCGTTCCGGGAAAAATCAGCGGAAGCGTCAGGGTTCCGGCGTCGAAGAGTCAGGCTCACCGCGCGCTCATCTGCGCGGCTCTGGCCGGGGAGAGCGGGATCTCGGGCTTTTCGTACTCCGAGGATATGTCGGCGACGCTGGGTGCGCTGAAGGCCATGGGAGCCGATTTCGACGTCGACCCGGGTACGGGAGAGTCGGACGGAGTCGTGACCTTCAGAAAGGCTCTTGAAGCCTCAGACGGCGGTTCTGAGCGGATCACGGTCGACTGCGGCGAGTCGGCGTCGACTCTGAGATTCATGATTCCGCTCTCGTCCGCGCTCGGTAAAAACGCGCTGTTCGTCGGCCGCGGAAGACTTCCAAGGCGCACCACGACACTCTACGAGCCGCTTCTGACGGCGCACGGAGTCAGGATGGAATATCCGAAGAACGGTGATTTCCTTCCGCTCGCCGTCTCAGGGAAGCTCACGGGCGGCGAATTTCCGCTCAGGGGAGATGTTTCGTCGCAGTTCGTTACCGGAATGCTCTTCGCGCTGTCGGTCGCGGGAAGCGGTAGCGTCAGACTCACGACAAAGCTTGAAAGCCGACCGTACGCGAAGCTCACGGTCGATATGTTAGACCGCTTCGGAATCGACGTGGAGGAGCGAGAGGACTCGTATATAGTGAAGGGCGGAAAGTTCAGGCCGACCGACTTCGCGGTTGACGGAGACTGCTCGCAGGCGGCCTTCTTCGCGGTCGCGGCGGCGATAAACGGAAACGTGACGATAAAGGGAATCGACCCCGGCACAAAGCAGGGCGACTTTGCGGTATTCGACATAGTGAAGCGTTTCGGAGGCAGGGTGAACGTCACCGAGAACGGAATAAACGTTTCGGCCGGAGAGCTTCACGCGTCGGACATCGACGCCTCTGACATACCAGATCTTGTCCCCGCGCTGGCGGTGCTGGCGGCCTTTTCGGCGGGCGAGACGCGGATTTACAACGCGGGACGGTTAAGATTAAAAGAGAGCGACCGGATCGCGTCGACGGCAGACCTGATAAGGTCGCTCGGCGGCGAGGTATCGGAGATGGCCGACGGACTCGCGATCTCGGGGCGGCGGAAGCTTTCGGGCGGGTTTGCCGAGGCGTTCGGCGATCACCGGATCGCGATGGCGGCGGCGGCGGCCTCGGTCGGCTGCATCGGCGAGGTCGTTGTCGACGACATGAGCTGCACGGCGAAGTCGTATCCCGATTTCACGCGCGATTTCAGGCGGCTGTTCTGAGCGGCGCGAAGGCTCTGACGGCTGACTGACGGGGTGACGCGGGGAGCCAGAG
>CAKSVM010000131.1 GCA_934503195.1 uncultured Eubacteriales bacterium | reverse complement strand
GCTCTGCCTTGATCGCGCCCCTCTTCGAGTGCGTAATACTTTTTGCATTGCGATGCCATTCCGGCATCACCCGCGCGTCAAGCGTCAATTCGTGCCGATTCACAAAAAATTAACATCCGAATTTTTCCAAGACTATTGCAATTTTCACTTTCTTGTGATAAAAGATCAAAGTATCAGATTTCTGCGTCACGGCTCGGGCCGATTATTTTATCGGATACGGTTAGCAAGAACTAACCGACCTGTTATTATATTGCATTCTGGTTAGCCGACGCTAATTTGATGTGCATAACAGTTAGCTAAAGCCAACCGCAATGAGGAGGATACATGAAGAAAAACAAACTAATCGCATTCATTCTGTCAGGACTTCTGACGGTGTCCGCGCTTCCGGGCGGGGTTTTCGCGGCTTCGGTCGGCGAAGATTCGCTCTCAGGAGTCTATACCGGAACCGCGCGCGGCTACAAAAGTGATATAAGCGTCACGGTCACAATCGGCGACGACAAGAAGATCACTGACATCACGGCCGACGGAGATGAAACTCCAAGCAAATGGGAGCAAGCCATCGCGATACTCGAAAAAATCAAGAAAGCCAACGGAACCGACGGTGTCGACACGGTCTCTGGCGCGACTGTAAGCTCCAAGGCGATCATTGATGCGACCGACAAAGCGATAATGAAGGCCTTTGGCGGTTTCACCGGAGGAACCGGAACGGCCGAGGATCCCTATCTGATTTCTCGCACTTCTTCGCGGCTGACGACACAAAGTTCGCGGGAGGAAAGGGAACCGCTTCGGATCCGTATCTCATCTCGGATGAGGAACAGCTCCGC
Organism: uncultured Eubacteriales bacterium; assembly: GCA_934503195.1. Lineage (GTDB taxonomy): Bacteria > Bacillota > Clostridia > Oscillospirales > CAG-272 > Flemingiibacterium. The sequence continues at coordinate 5,466 of CAKSVM010000131.1, read as the reverse complement.
TACCTCGCGTACTCGATCAACCTCGACACCAGGTGGGAAGGCAAGTATTTCAGACAGACTGCCGACATCACGCTGACTGACGGCGACTGGCTCCCGATCGGCTGGGCTATCAACGCCGAGGTCGACGGCAAGAAGAAGGTTGTCGCGGCTTATCCCTTCAAAGGAAACTATGACGGCGGCGGCTTTACGATCACTGGACTTACGATCGGCTCGGAAAATACTCCGGCTGATATGATGACCGCCGGATTCTTCGGACTTGTCGTGGGTGAATTCTCAACGAACGAGCTTCCGAATGGCGAGCGCGCGGTCGAACTCAAGAACATCCACTTAAAGGATCTTTATATTAACGTCTCGACCCGTTATGAGACCTTCATCGGCGGTCTCGTCGGAAACGCTCAGAACGGAATCTACATCGACAACTGCTACGCTCTCGGAAACGTCACCGGAAACGCTGAGAACAACAAGGTTCACATTGGTGGATTCGCCGGTCAGGCCGGAGGAATCCATTACAACTGCTACGCAAAGGGCGACGTCATTTCGCTCAAGACCACTACCGACGTCGGCGCGATCAGCGGACGGCTCGGCCGGAATCGCGGCGGATCTCAACTGCTACTATAACAGCGAAGCGGTTGTAAAGCAGGGCAACACCGTATATTCTCCGGCGAAAGCGGTCGGAGTCAACGCTAACAACAGCGCGCTCATCAAGAATGTCGTCGGAAAGACGGCGTCCGAACTCGCTTCGGAGGATTTCGCGTCGCTACTTAATGAAAATCTCAGCTCCGAAAATCTCGCGGTGGCTGACGCCGAGTTTGCGGCCTTCCTTGAGGGAGTGAATTCGCGCGGCTTTGCCGAAGTCAACTATTACACCGGAAACGAGCTTCTTGGCTGGGTTCTGGACAACGGTGTCGTAACCTTTGGCGAGAAGGACGAGGCATACGCCGAGTCGATCACGCTTGGCGGCAGCTACAAGACCGATTATAAGGTTGGTGAGAAGCTTGACGTCACCGGACTCGTCATCACTGTAAATCTCTCAGATAAAACTAACTACAAGGTAAACGCGACTGCCGACATGGTGAGCGGCTTTGACAGCACTGAGGCGGGAAAGAAGATTCTCGTCGTAAGCTATGAAGGACTCAACACTGTTTACATCATAAACGTTGAAGACGACAAGCCGTCGATCATCCTCCCGATCGAGCGGGTCTACAACATCACGATTCTTGACAGCGAGGGCGGAGAGGTTGTTTCGAACAGAGAGCGTTCGTTTGCCGGACGTGTATTCAGGCTCGAAGCTGTGGCCGACGAGGGATATGAGCTTGTCGCGCTGATTGTCCGCGATTCGGACGGAAATATGATTTCGGGCGAGGACGGAATCTATGTGATGCCTGAATCCGACGTCACGGTAATCGGAGTCTTCTCGAAGACCGAAACCGATCCGGAGCCGGAGCCGGAGATTCCCTTCCCGTTCGGAGACGTTGAGGCGGACGATTGGTTCTATGACGATGTGAAGTATGTATTCGCGAACGGACTCATGAACGGAGTTTCCGCGGATCTCTTCATGCCTGATCTCACGACGACGCGCGGAATGATCGTCACGGTGCTTTACAGACTTTCGGGTCAGCCGGAGGTTAATGGCGAGCTTATCTTCGACGATGTCGCGGCAGGCTCGTACTACGAAAAGGCGATCATCTGGGCGTCCGAAAACGGCATTGTCAACGGATACGGAGAAGGAAAGTTCGGTCCTGACGATGCGGTTACGCGCGAGCAGATGGCGGCGATTCTCTGCCGCTACGCGAAGCTCATGGAATATGACACTGAGGCTTCGGACGATCTCACGGCTTTCGCTGACGCGGACAGCATCAGCTCCTACGCGGTTGACGCGCTCAGCTGGGCAAACGCTAACGGGCTTATAAACGGCATTGGCGGCGGGCTTCTCGATCCGGCCGGAAAGGCGACGAGAGCGCAGGTCGCGGCGATTCTGCACAGATTTGTCGTGAATATCGCGAAATAAAAAATAAAAATCTGTGTGGCGCGGCTTCGCGCGGCACAGATGAGAAAAGCAAGGCGCGGCCGTGAGGCCGCGCCTTGCCGCGTATTGTTGTGGATGGGAGGATTCAAGGCGTCAGCTTTGAATTTTGCGGATTGCTTTTATCAGCCGAGCCAGCTTTCGACGAACTTTTCGATCTCGGCATCGGCCTTTTCGCTGTTCGCGGCCATTTCGCTCGCGAGCTGAGCCGTGCCACTGGCGACCTTGGTCAGCGACGAATAGGTTCCGCCAAAGTTGTAGATGTAGTTGAAGTCGAGGCAGAGGGTGTTGAAGACGATGTCGAGCATCTCCGCACTGTTTTCGTCACGCGAGGTCTTTAATTTATAGGTAAGCTCGTAGGCCTTCGGGCGGATATGCTTCCACGAATAGAACGCGAGGGCTTCGGTGATTACTCCGGCGAACTCGGGGTCGGCCGTCGTCGGTATTGCTACAAAAGCGTCAGCCCAGCAGTTGACGTAGGTATGATAATCGTCCTGATCTACATCGCCCTTTGGCATCGGGAGCACCATGTAATCGTCGGTCATGTCGCGGAGGAAGTTCTGCGCGCTCTCGGTCATATGGTACATGAAGATCGCGCGGCCTTCCTTGAAGGCCTTGTTTATGTAGACCCACTGGTCGTCGAATTTGTTGTTTTCTATCGTGAGGTTCTTCACCTTTTCGAGTACGGTAAGTGTGCGCTCGTTGAGGAGGTCGATCTCAATCGAGTTTCCGTCCGCACTTAGCTTTGACGGCGAAACGCCCGCGTCGATGGCGAATGGCGCGAGGTTATTCTGCGACGAGTTGCAGTTTATCGCGAGTCCGAAGAAGTCGTCGGCGGGATCCATGATTCTGTCGTCGTTGAGATCCTGATTGAGTCCCTTGGTGCGCGAGATCAGCTCGTCGAGCGTCCATTTTCCGGCGCGGACGAGGTCGCAGATCTCATTGGCGTCGATTTTATAGTCCTTCGCGAGGCGGGTGTTGAAATAGAGGCACTGCGCCATCTGGTACATTGTCGGCGAGATATCTCCGGTCGTGAAGTACAGTTTTCCGCCGAGCTTGAGATTCTGATAGAAAAGTCTGCTCCACCAGTCCGAGTCGAGCGAGAGATAATCGTTGTCACAGAGGTTTGCGAGGACTCCGTCGGCCACGATCGTTCCGAGGGTTCCGCCCTGAATTGTCGAGATGCACATTGTGTATTCATCGTCTCCGGCGAGGACTCCCTTTTTGAGCGAATCGGTTCCTTTTTTCGCGTTTGACATCTGAATATATTCGATTTCGACCTTGTATCTGTCCTCAATCGCGATGTCGCGTTCATAAAGCGCGTCGTTGACGATATCTCCGGTCAGTGTGTCACCATGGATATTGACGTGCCAGTCGGGGTGGTCATTGGCGTCAAGGATCGTATACTTTCTGCCGCCGAAATCGTGTTCACCGAGTTCGTCAAGCCGGTCGGGAGCCGCGGTTTCCTCCGGAGTCGTAACCGATCCGCTGTTGTCTGTCGTGTCGCTTACGTTTCCCGCCGTTGTGCAGGAGGTGAGTAGTGCCGTGAGAATGAGAAGCGCGGAGATCTGACGTTTCATATAAACTTTCCTTTCGGACGATTATTTTTGGTTACATTGATTATAACACATTTTCGTCGGATTGGCAATAGAGTATATTCGAAAAAGCTTGTCCTATATTACGATTTTTGTTGACATTCACCCATTTGTGTGCTATAATAGTATCGAAAACAATGAAAGCAGAGGACCAAAAATGTTTGAGTCGTATAATTTCAAGACCGACGCGCTTAAATTCCGCGCGAACACGTACATATTTGACTTCGAAAACAACAGCTTCGCGGAATGGTTTCACAGGCAGGGAAACCCGAAGGTTCCGTTTTCGAGCCACAGCCACGCCGACCCTGAGGTCTTATATATAAGGAAGGGAAGCGCGCGGTTCTTCATAAACAACGAGCCGTTCACGCTCCACGAGAACGAGGCGATGGTTGTGAACTCCTATGATCTTCACCGCGGGAGTTTTATAAATGAGGAGCTTCTTGAATACTCATACACGATCTTTGATCTTTCGCTTCTCACGTCCTGCGGAAGGGCGGCGGGGACGCTGGTTTCGGAGCTTCGCGGCGGAATGCGGAGGTTTTCACCGGTAATAAGGGGGAGCGCGGCTGACCGGATCGGGGAGATGATCTATAATCTCTGTGAAATCCGCAATATGTCGCTGGAGTCGCCGCTTCCGGTGTGCGGCGAGGTCAGGGCGGCGGGTTTGATTTTCGGGCTTTTTTCGGAGCTTGTCGACCACTCAGAGCTTACGAAAATGTCGAAAAAACCGCACGACACGGGCTTCATTGAACTGCTTTCGACCTATCTCGACTCAAATTACACAAAGCCCCTGACGATTTCGGGAGTGAGCGCGGAGCTTGGGTATTCGAAGAATTATTTCTGCACGCTTTTCAAGGAAAATTTCGGGCAGAGCTTTACGAATTATCTCTGTGAATACCGTGTGAAGCGGGCGGCAAGTGTGTTCAAGTCGGGTGGGATGCCGCTTTCGGAGCTTGCGGCGATGGTAGGATTTTCGGATTATTGTTATTTTTCGCGGAGCTTCACGAAGTACATAGGTGTTTCGCCGTCGGCGTATTTCAGAAAATGAGCGTTTGATATTGTTTCAGAAAGGATTGAAGAAATTCATGGAAATCAAGGAATCTGGCAGAAGAGGTGGGAAGAGTGTGATGCTGCTGCACGGGAATCTGATGTGAGCGAGACAGTTTGAGGATGTGATTCCGCTTCTCGAAGCGGAATCCCGGGTATTCGGAGTGAGCTTTGACGGATTTGACGGGAGCGGTGAGACCACGTATGTTTCGGCAAAGTAAGAGACGGAGAAGCTGGCGCGGTTCATAAAAGTCAATCTTGGCGGGCGGCTTGATATGCTTTTTGCCGAGTCGCTCGGCTGCGGTCCGGCGGTGATGCTTATTTCGGATCCGGGAGTTGAGATCGGCCACATGATTTTAAGCGGGGCGGAGTATATGGATTACGGGATACTGAACGGTTTGCTTCTGAAAGTGATGCCGAAGAAGCAATACGCGACGGCGCGTGACAAGTCGATGCCGGCATGGGCGTTGAAGTTCATGGGGCAGACTGAGGAAAGGGATGCGTAAGATGCTATCGCGGATTTCGGACAACATATTATTAAAGTCGATAGAGGCGACGTGGCAGGCAGGAGTTATATCTTTACCGTGAGAATTTCCGTGTGATGCCCGAGACGAATGTTGCCTGCTGGTACGGCGGGTGCGAAGGACATATGAAGAAGGCGGCAAAGAAGCTCCGCGAGGCGTATTCGCGGCTTGCGGTACGGGTATTTGAGGGCTGCGGGCATGGGGAGATAATAAATCATCCTGATCTGCTTGTATCTGGGATCAGGGAGTTTATGGAGGTATGAGGGCGGCCGCGAAG